>JBPCLH010000135.1:0-13168 GCA_051003475.1 Bryobacteraceae bacterium | reverse complement strand
GGCCGCTTGAACCCGCGCCTGATCTGATAGAAAGTCTCCAAAGGCAACCGCTTCAGAAATGGTGTACGGTGAACTCGGGTCTCGATTGATTTCGCGAATGCGGTCGCTCAGCAGGGAAAGCGCCCGTTCAACGGCCTCGCGCGTGAAGCGCGGAGACTTGGCGCCGGAAACCGTTTGCCCCTGCTCGCTTGTTCTCCATTTCTGTGATCTACCGATCGGTTCAACGTAACCCTGCAACTGCATAGCGGCTACAGCCTGCTTAGCCTCCGCAGAACTCACATTCAGCGCTTTGGCCAGCTCGTGCTCAGCCCAGGGTCCATGCGTCTGTTTTAGGAAGCTGAGAAGTTCGGCCGCGGGTAACAGCGGAACCATGCTAACAAGTTCCGCAAATCCGTTGTCGAACGGTTCCTATTTGCTATGTCGGCGCGCCGTATACGTTCTGAGTTGCCACCAGACAGCCACAAGTTGATCGGATACTGAAAGAACATGGATCGCGAATTTCCGGCACGGCTCCACGTTCTGCTCGCTTCGAAAGCGGCCGTTAGGCGTTGTATTTCGACGCGGACCAGCCAACGCCGTTTGCACCGTCGGCTGGAACCGCGCAACCGATCAATTCGAGCTCGGCCAATGGCTGCGGGGCCGGATCTACGAACGCCGGGCCGACCTCTCGCCTGATGGCCGATACCTGATCTATTTCGCACGTGGGGGTCATCGCCACCGTGAGACAAAGGGTTCCTGGACAGCCGTTTCACGCGCGCCGTGGCTGCACGCCATAACGCTTTATGGAAAGGGCGACTGCTGGCAAGGCGGTGGATTATTCACCTCAAACGGATACTGGCTTAGCGGGTGCCATTTCGTCGTGCGGCAGAGCGCCGAACTCGCGGAAGACAACCATTACAAACCCGAAGGATTCTTCCGCGCCGAATGCCCTAGCATCTACTACCGGCACCTGCTGCGCGATGGCTGCACCATGGAAATGGAGGTCGGGCCGGGTCGCGTTCCACACTGCACCGTGTTCGCTAAAGCGCGGTTGGATTCTGCGCAAATTCGCCTACGCCGGTGTCGATCACCCCGAAGGCGCCGGTGTCTATTGGGACGAACATGAGCTGGAACACCCGAACCGGAAAGCGCTGCTTTCAGTCCCCGCATGGGAGTGGCCGGAGCGCGACGGTCCCGCTTTGGTATGGGCGGAGAAGGGGTTGGACGTACTCTTCCCGGAGCGGATAGTGCACGGGTTGCCATTGCTGGGCTGAGCAGGGCCTGTTAAATTGTGGTTTCTGCCTCGATGTGTTACCCGCAGCGGATCACGAGCCGCTCCGGATAAGAGGAGCGAGGCCCCGGGCAACGCTTTTCTATTGAAACCTCATGCGTATGCTTTCGGACACCGCACTCATCGTCGTTAGCCGCGCCGCCCGCCATTTAACACGCGAAGGAGAATATTCAAAGCTGCAACAAATATGTTAAAGACACCGGCAAAAAGCATCAGCGCGCCGGGAATCGGGCTATCCGCATCAGGAGAGCGTAAGACGGCGCTTGTGGAATACACAAGCGTGAAGACGCCGAGAGCACCGATCCCGAGACTAATCAGGATACCCACAAAGCCAATGTGCAGAAAGCTATTGAGAATGATGGAGCCAATCAGCGCAAAGAAAATGCCCGTCATAAGACCGCGAGGGGCGGAGAATGCCCGGCGCGTGGTCATCACGTATAACGTTATTCCGATGAAAACAAATCCTGTGATGCCCAACGCCACGAAGATAAGCTGCGGCGCAATCATGCGTGCTACCCATAACAAGGGCGAAAGCGCAATTCCGGAGATGAATCCGTCGACGACAAGAGCGGCGACACCGAGTTGGTGATTATGGCGCACGCCGATGGCAATCCGAGGAACCAGATTGAGCAGCAGCAGGGCAGCAATCCAACCCATCCATCCCGAGAAGAACCGGGCAAGAGTCTCCGAAGTCGCTCCGATGTACCCGCCGGCAATGGCGCTGAAGACGGCGAGCCCAAACAGTAGATAAGTCTGTTTCACGACGGCGACGCTCTTCGCGCTTAAAATCGTCGTTCCAGTCAACTTGTCCCAAGCGGAGGTTTGTGTATTGTAATCGTACATGGGATGGCCCCTCCATTTTAGATGCTCTGGTAGTCACCGTCGCTCTTCAACCCACGGTGATCCAGAAACGTGTTGTTGCACGTATCACCGCCCCGCGCACGCCACTCTGGGACATCTTCCTGGCAATTCAGGCAAGTGACTAACCCCATAAATCTCGCAGCGGGCACTTATGCGACGGGCATCCGAACGACCAGGGCCCGGATACTCGCGATATAGTGCATCTGACATGGGAACACGAGGACTACTCTCCGTTGTTCTGGTTATTTCCGGATTCAGCGCAGATAGAATGACCGCACCTCAATTAATCAAACTCACCAGGTCGAAGCCTGAGGCGCTTGCGAACGCTATCACCGCGACTTTCGATTCACAGGAATTGAAAACGGGCTCTGCTTGGGCGGGTCGTGGGTCGGATTTCTTCTTCGCTACCGAAGCAGTCACCAAGCCATTGCTTTTCATCGACGATGCACCCGGTCCAGAAATGCAGCATCTGAATGGCTCTGCATTGTGGTTTACGGTGGCCCAGATTCTGCAGGTTGGGAAATTGCATTCGTTCCATTACCTCATGAATGGGGTAAGTTTCGGCGGGCGGCTGGATGTCCCAGCGTTCGGGCCCCTCTCATATCTCCAACCTGGGGTGCCTTCCGGCAAATTGTCAGGCCCTTTTGTTCACACCAGCAAAATGTACGACGGGATGAAAAGCGAATACTGGATCTACGCGCCGTCGCAATATGACGCGAAGACGCCAGCGGCTCTGATGGTTTTTCAAGACGGTTCTGGGTATATCAACCGAGACGGCAAGAATCCGGCACTCAATGTCATCGACAATTTTATTGCGCAGAAGAAGATTCCCATCATGATTTGCGTCTTCATCAACCCCGGGGACCTTACTGACTCGCCCGGCACTCCTACCTACAAATTCGTTAAGGCTTACTCCGATAAGTGGCATCGAACACTGAAAGATTCCATGCGGAGCACGCTGTACGATACGGTCAGCAATCGCTACCCACGATTTCTGCGCAATGAAATCCTGGCCGAAGTAGAGGCGAGATACAACATTCGCACGGATGAGTACAGCCGTGCAATCACGGGACTTTCTTCCGGCGGCATCTGCGCGTTTAACGCCGCTTGGCAAACGCCGGAACAATTTAGCCGGGTCTTAAGCTGGATCGGCAGCTTCACGAGCATCCAGTGGAAGGAAGATCCTGCGAACTCCGATGGTGGTCAAGAGTACCCCGAGAAGGTGCTGCGTGAGCCCAAGCGCAATATACGCGTCTGGCTCCAGGATGGCTCCGAGGACATGGAGAATGATCGGTATGGAAGCTGGCCGCTAGCAAATATTCGGCTCGCAAATGCGCTGAAACTCAAAGGCTACGACTTCCATTTGAGCTTCGGAAAAGGGACCCACAACTCTGGTCACGGGGCAGTTGAGTTCCCAGTTGAAATGATGTGGCTCTGGCGTGACTACGATCCATCCAAAACGGAGCAGATTTATGAAATGGACAGTTCAGAGAAGGCCAAGCCTCCGTATCGTGTGTCAATCACCAACCGGGAAGCCGACTAAGGCAGGGGCTCAACTTATTCTCCGAAGAGCACTTAGGGTACTGGCTTTGCAGATGCTCCTTGGGCCGTGTTTGGCGGAGTACATGGCGAACGATGTGCGAAGAGTTCCGATCAGCAGGGCCGGACCGTCACACGTGTTACGATGCGGGCAATTGGAGAAAAGCATGCCCAACTGTTCCAGACGTGATTTCCTGAAGACCGGACTGGGGGCCGGCGCACTTGCTGGCATCGCCAAGCTACCCGCCATGGCGGAGACCGCGGCTGCAACCGATTGGGTGACACTCGGACGATCTAATGTCAAAGTGACGCGGCTCGCGTTTGGAACCGGAAGCTTCAGCGGACGAGTACAGCGCGAACTAGGGCAGGACCAGTTTACGAGGCTGGTGCGCTACGCCTACGACCGGGGCATTCGTTTTTTCGAGACGGCTGAGTCTTACGTCGAGATGCACAAAATGCTCGGGGTAGCGCTGAAGGGCATCCCGCGCGATAGCTATCGACTTATGTCGAAGGTGACCACGCGTGAAGGTGTAAATCCACAGGAGAAGATCGACGAGTTGCGCAAACTCGCGAATACCGAGTACTTCGACGTGATGCTGCTGCATTGGCAACACGTTGCATCGTGGCCAACCGACAGCATCCGGTGGCAGGACGGGATTTTGGAGGCACAGTCGCGAAAGGTCGTGCTAGGACACGGTGCGTCAGTACACGGCCTGCCGGCGTTGCGCCAGGTCCCGGGGAACGAGTGGCTGGAGGTTGCGATGATCCGGATGAATCATAAGGGCACCGCAATGGACGCCGAGGATTACAACACAGCAGGTCCGGGAAATGTGAATGAGGTGGTGAAGCATGTGAAGCAGGCCCGCCAGCGAGGAATGGGCGTGGTCAGCATGAAGCTGGTGGGAGAGGGTAAGTTCACGAACCGTGAAGACCGTCAGGCCGCCATGAGGTTTGCATTCAAGAACGCGGGGGTCGATTGCGTGACAGTTGGCTACAAGAACACGTCAGAGATCGACGAAGCTATTGAAAACGTGAATGTGGCGCTCGTGTAACAGCCGTCACCGCATGCTTTCCCGCACACAGTTGGCCGAACAGAGGGCTCATCGCTTTACGAAGTATGGTAATTGAGCAGAACGAACCACTGTTTGAAGAACGTCTGTTGTGAGTGACCCACATCCTAGGGACTTGGGGGCAACGTACGAGGAACGATACCGGAGCACTTTCCGAAGTACCCGGGGGGTAAGAACGAGCAGAAACGTTCGGTGTAAACTCCACCGGAGACCCTTCGTCATGCCACGTCATCTCGTCCTTCCTCCTGTGACTCTCCAGAGATTCCTATTTGCGCTCGTACTCGTGCTGTTCGCGGGTATCGGCGCCCCCCCCCCCGCGCGTACTCAAGAACCAACGGTGAAACCGGAATCCGTGGGCCTCTCGTCCGTGCGCTTGGAAAGGATTGCGACGCTTGTTCAGGGTAGTGTTGATCGTGGAGAGATCGCGGGTGCCGTCACCCTTGTTGCTCGTCACGGCCAGGTGGCCTGGCTCCGGGCGAGCGGCAAACAGGATCGTGAAAGCTCAAAGCCGATTGCGTACGGAATCGATCTTCCGCATATGCTCGATGACCAAGCCAATTGTGAGCTTGGCCGTGATGATGCTCTACGAGGAAGGCCGGTTTGTTCTCGACGATCCGATCTCAAAATACATCCCGGAGTTCGGTGACCCAAAGGTGCTGGTTACGCAAAAAGAACGAAAATCGTACACAATTCCCGCAACCCAACCGATCACTATCCGGAACCTGCTTACCCATACCTCTGGCATCGTCTACAATTGGGATTCTGACCTTGGAAGGTTTTATCAAGAGGCGAACATCGCGAGCGGCCTCCTTCCTGTCGATGTAACAATCGGCGAAAATATCAAGCGACTCGCTCGGTTGCCTCTGCTCTTCAATCCCGGCGAACGCTGGACGTATGGATTGAATGTCGACGTGCTCGGGTATTTAATCGAGGTCGTCTCAGGCAAACCGCTCGACCAATTTCTCAAGGAACGGGTATTTGAGCCGCTTGGCATGCACGATACATTTTTCTACATTCCCCAAGATAAACTCGATCGGCTTGCCACTGCTTACACCTGGTACGAGGGCAAAGGACTGTCCCGGTTTCCGGACACTCCCATCACAGATGGAACTTTTTCCTACTCGGCAGATTACCCGGTCCGCGGTCCGAAAAAGCATTTCTCGGGCGGTGCCGGTCTGTGCTCTACGGCCTCGGATTACGCCCGCTTCTGCCAGCTCATGCTGAATAAAGGGAAGCTTGGCAAAACGCAATTGATCAGTCGAAAGTCGGTTCAGCTGATGACGCACGACCAGCTTGGCCCCAAGTTCCCCGATCAGGAGTTCGGTCTGGGCTTCGGTATAGGCGGTGTAAAGACGCCTTTACATGAGCTCGGGAGTGCGGGGCAATATGAGTGGGGAGGATTCTTCTACACGGGATTCACGATCGATCCAAAGGAAGATATGAGCACGGTTTTCATGGCCCAGCTTCATCCCGGGTCACCGAGTACGATGGGCGAGTTTCACACGCTGGCCTACGCTGCCCTGGAGGACCGAACAGAAGATCAGCCGGCCGAAGCCCGGTCGAGATAACGTTCTATACCCGAAGCCCGTTGCGATGTTCGAGGCCACGCCGGAACTTAACTTGAATCCTGAGGAAACGGCGCGCAAGGAGGACGGGCAATTGAGAGCCAGTTTAGGACGTAGAAGAACGTCATGAGGGTTCGAACGATCAGTCAGGAGATTATTCTTTCAAGCGAATGGTGGTTTTGTAGAGACGGATTATTTTCCAAAAGCGCTCAAATGCCGGCAAACGTATTTCTCCGAACCTCTGGACGTTTCAGTATCAGCCACTGGTGAAAACATCTATAGAATTTCCAGATCTTACTAAGGTAAAGGCCTACGATCTTGGTCAGCCGTATTTCACAGGCATGCCGCACTTCCCGACGCATCCACCTTTTCTCTACAGTCTGACGAAAAAGCATGGAGACATCATTTACGCCGAGGGAACCACATCGGCGGCCGACGCCATCGCTCTTGGTACGCATGTCGGTACCCACATTGATGCGCTGAGTCATTTCTCCTGTAACGGCACTTTTTTCGGCAACCACCGCGTAGAGCATTCGTACGAGCACGGAATGGCGGACCTCGGCGTGGATACAATTACGCCAATCGTACGCCGTGGTGTGATTTTGGACATTGCAGGATTGGAGGGTAAAGATACTCTTCCGGAGAATTTCGAAATCATGCCGGCCCATCTGAGTCAAGCCTCAAAAGTGGAAGTTCGCGAGGGTGACATCGTCATGATTCGAACCGGGTGGGGACAATTCTTCTCTGACTCCAAGCGGTACATCAACAACACGGCTGCGCCAGGACCGGGAATCGAAGGAGCGCGTTGGCTGAGTTCCAGACACGTTTTTGCGGCGGGCTCGGATACTGTCGTTTTCGAGAAAACTCCGAACTCTGCGATGCCCGTGCATGTACACCTCCTCGTAGAATCCGGGATTCACATCATTGAGGTCCTTAATCTCGAGGAAGTGGCCCGGGACGGTGTACATGAAGTGCTGTTCGTTGCCGCGCCGATGAACATCCGCGGAGCTACGGGAGCGCCGCTGAGACCACTGGCCTTTCCTCTGCCGCTTAAAAGGTTGCTGAGTATTAAAGGCGGAGGGCTCACGCCATTATTGTTGTTGAACTCGCTTACGGTCCTAACACAGCCGTTCCCAGATGCTCGAAGAGGATCTCAGGCTCAGCGGTATGTATGGGGAGAGGGGTGAACGCAAGTGCATAGCTTGCTGTCAACACGACGAGGGTTTTTGGGAGCCGCAGCAACGTTTGCATGCACCCAAAGCATCGCTGTCGGACGCACCATGCCGCTGGGTATAGGAGTTACTGACTGGAATCTGAACTTGAGCGCCAAGCCCGAAGCTGTGAGGAAGGCGGCTAAGCTTGGCTTTCAAGGAATGCAGATCTCCTTCGGACGAGAGCTGGCGGACGGCAAGATGCCGAGCGATCAACCGGAGGTGCTTGCCCGGTATCTGAGCTTGTCACAGGAGTATGGAGTGGCGATTGACGGTACTTGCGTCGATCGGCTGCACGATAACGGACTGAAGAGCGATCCATTGGCTCTGAAATGGGTATCTGATGCGATCCGGCTTACTCGAAGTTTGGGCAACATGCGGGGGACCGTCCGTCAACGGGAGTGGCCGTGGTGACCGCATGAGACATCCTCAATCTTCCATACTTCTCCGGCGAGTGACACAACGTATGCAGTGTTCCCGATAAATTCCAGCGATGTAGGGCGGTCCAAGTGATCTGCGACGACAGTGAAGCGGCCATCGTCAGTCACTCTTACGATCGAGCCGGTGTTCGGCAGCGCCGGCTCACCGGCCTGCGAGCCCTTCCAAATGCCTTGGGCAAGCGCATAGAGATGATGATGTGGACCGGTTTCCACATCGACGAGGAGCGGGGCTCCAGACGCCACCTCGGTGGCGGCCGGCGACCTGAATCCGAACTCTATAACCCTGCCGTCCTTCGGCAGGTGCGGTACCGGGCCAGCCTCGGCCATGTATATGGTGTTGCCGGAGACCGCCAGACCAGTCGGCACAATGTCGTCGAAGGCGATCAGCTCGCTGATATTGCTGTCGTCCTCGGGCGGTGAACTCTGACAGTCAACCACTTTGACTCGCAGTACGCGATTGTGGTGCCCATCAGAAACCAGAAACCCGCCGCGGTGCGTCTCAAGCGCATATTGCACTCCGGTCGGAACCTCGAATGCAGTCTTGGGCGGATGCGCAGTTGACCATCTGCCGATATTGGCTATGACGGTGACGCTGTTTGGGCCATCAACCCGATATATGCCGTCGATGTCATTGCCTCCCACATCAGGGCTGACGAGCGTAACCAGCGCGTATGCCCTGTCGCCTAGAAACGCCACATCAAGCGCGCCACCGCCTACAACGGCTGACTTGGGCAGCCCGCTAGCAAAGGTCGTGACTTCGCCCGTCTCGGGGTTGATACGAGAGATCTTTCCGGCAACACCCTCCGGGATGTATAACGCGCCATCCGGGCCAACAGTACTACCGATCGATCCCTCCAATCCGGCGGCCAACAGGACGGGCATCCTTGTGTGGTGTTGGGGTGGAGCGCTCCGGGCGCACATCGGCGTCAGCGCAATGAGGGCAGCCGCCGTGAAGAGCAGCTTACGTTCGCGATTCATATTGCCTCCGCGGTTCGATTTGGCGGTGTGGTCGGCCGACTGTCAGGCGCGCGTTCAACGGCCATCTCCGCTGCGGATGGCTTTCCGGATTTTGAAAGTCATGCGAAGGTTGCAGAACAAGTCGTCATCTTCTCCGATGTTTTCCAGGAGAACAGTGCCGACTACGCCGGAAAAGCGCCCCGTTCCACCCATGACCACTCGAGTTGTCGAACGGGAGGCGTTTGGCCATAACCCGTCCATCAGGAGCGTCGAACCGTCATGGAACACCAGAATCTCAGTTACGAACCCTATGTTATGTGGGACATCCTTTTCACCGGCGACCGCTTTCAAGAATTGATCCGAGTTCTCTGTAAATACGCCGCGCTGCACATACAACCCCAGCTTGGGCGCGCCTACAATCGGAGCGCCATGATGTCCGGGCGGGATGGAGTTGTCCGGGTAAATTGTTCCGTTGACGACGAATGTGTCGCCGCGGCTACCGACCGAAGGATCCTGGGAAGGATTTACGTTGTTCTGCGCATTGGTAGAAGCATGTTCCTTTATCTCGACGACAAAGCTGGACAGGCGGCCATCCGGCTGGAGGCTTGGGTCTTGATGGTCCAAGTCGGCTGCGAAGGATAGCGTGCCGGCCCAGCAAAATACGACCGAGATGCCGAGCGCGGACGACCCGGTTAACTGTGCCATTTTTCGAAGAGAAGATCCGTTCCACTTCATTGTTGTCTCCAATCTGTTCGAGCGCATGACGCGACTCTATCTATTGAAACGAAAAACGGCGGCGAAAACTGTCATCGCCTGACTCTTTTTGAGCGATATAATCGTGATCTCGGGGGTGTTTGTGGAGCCTTCGCACGATGTTACACAACTCTTGATTGAGTGGGGCGAGGGAGATCCAACTGCTCTCGAGCAGCTGATGCCGCTCGTGTACAGCGAATTGCGCCGCATTGCAGCCCGGTACATGGCGGCGCAGCGCCCGACGCAGACGCTGCAAACCACGGCTCTGATACACGAAGCCTACTTGCGAATGGCGAGTATGTCCGGCGGGCAATGGGCCAATCGAGATCACTTTTTCGCGGTGGCGGCTAAAGCCATGCGCCACATTCTGGTGGATCACGCGCGCGCTAAGCACGCTGCACGCCGAGGCGGTCAGGAAAGGCAAGCTGTGACGCTCGAGGAAGCCGCCGTTATTTGCGCCGAACCTTGCGAAGAAATCCTGGCACTGGACGATGCATTGAAGACGTTAGGGACCCTCAGCCCGCGTCAGAGCCAGGTGGTCGAACTCCGATACTTCGGAGGGCTCAGTAACGAAGAGATTGCTGAAGCCCTGAAGATTTCGCCCGAGACCGTGGTGCGCGACTGGCGCGCGGCCAAGGCGTGGCTATTTCTTGAGCTACAGGGTTCCGGGGCGTCACACGCCCAATCTCCACCGTGAACGCCGAAAGCTACGGCCGTGTGGTGGATCTTTGCCAAGCCCTCTGGGCAGTCTCCCCGGAAATGGAGGCCAAGTTCCTTCAAGATGTGTGCGGGGATGACTGCCACCTTCTGCAGCAGGTTGAGGCGATGCTGGATGCCGACCGGCGCGCCGGGCGTTTCCTTTGCGATGCACCGATTGATCTGGTCTCGCATGCACTCGCTTTACCTGCGGCGCGTTGTTCGCCCGGTGACATGCTGGGGGACCACGAGATACTCGCAAGACTTGGAGCAGGCGGAATGGCTGAGGTGTTCCTGGCGCAAGATGTGAAATTAGATCGTAAGGTGGCCCTAAAGTTGCTGCCCGGGGAGTTCAGCACCGATCCGGACTGGCTGCGGCATCTCCAGCAGGAGGCACGAGCTGTCTCCCGCCTAAACCATCCGAACATCTTGACCGTATATGGCTTCGGGGAGGCGGCAGGCCTTCATTACATTGCGACCGAACTCGTGGAGGGTGACACGCTGCGGCGCATTCTGGACAGCGGGGCGCTCGCGCCGTCAATTGCAATTGAGATCGCGACCCAAGTCGCTGCCGCACTGCAAGCGGCTCACGGCGCAGGTATTGTGCATCGCGATGTCAAACCGGAGAACATCGTACGGCGTTCCGATGGGTTGATTAAACTGCTGGATTTCGGGGTTGCAGAACGCGCCGGAGAAAACAAACATCCGGCGGGTGTCATTACCGGTACACCCCAATATATGTCGCCGGAACAAGCCGGCGGGCGCGGGACGGACCCGCGAACAGACGTGTTCAGCCTGGGGTTGGTGCTCTACGAGATGCTGGCCGGACACCCTGCATTTCAGGGAGTCACGGTGAGCGGTACGCTCGAGCAGGTGTTGTCACGGAATCCGCCGCCACTGAAACTAAACAAATCCAGATGTCCGCGTATGCTTGTGCGCATCGTCGTCCGCGCGCTCGAGAAAGACCCTGACAAGCGGTTTCAGGACGCGGCAGAGATGCACGCCGCATTGGAAGCGGCGGGGCGCCGAATTAAGCGACGCTTTACCTATTCGAAAAATGCGGCGATGGCTGCGGTCGTCATCTTCGGGTCTGCGATTTCTGCGACCTATCGCTACTTCCACGCTCCGGTCACGACTAACATTCAATCGCTTGCGGTTCTTCCGCTCGAAGATCTCTCACGCACGGAGAGGCAAGCCTACTTCAGCGACGCGGTGACGGATCAGCTCATCGCAGACCTTTCCAAGGCGCACGGTCTGCGCGTCATCTCGCATTCGTCGACAATGCAGTTCAAAAGGTCGCCCCAATCGCCCAGACAGATCGCGAAAGAGCTGAAGGTAGACGCGCTGGTGGGCGGCTCCATAGCCAGATCAGGGAGCCGCGTGCGGATTACAGCAAAACTAACGAGGGCGAAACCAGAGCAGACCCTTTGGACGGAGAGCTACGAGCGCAACGTGGATGATCTGCCCGCCTTGCAAATGGAACTCGCCAGGACGATTGCCCGCCAACTGCAGAAAGGTCTCAGCACAAGAGCACAGCCGGAGCGTTCAAGAACGTCGCCGATGAGCGCGGACGCTCGGGATCTCTACAACATGGGGCAGTACAACGCGAACAAAGGGACCGAAGAAGGCTATATGAAGGCCATCGGCTTCTTCGAAAGAGCGATCGCCCAAAGCCCCTCCTTCGCGGCGGCGTATGGCAGATTGTCGTATGCCTACGTGCAGCTTTCCTGCCTTGCTTTTCACTACCTCGCGCCCAAAGATGGCATGCCGAAGGCGAAGGCGGCGGCATTGAAAGCGTTAGAACTCGATGACGGATTAGCGGATGCTCACAACTGGCTAGGCTATATCAAATTGACGTTCGACCGAGACTGGAAAGGGGCGGAGCATGAAATCGAGCGAGCGCTGGCGCTCAACCCGAATTCCGCCGACGCTCATTTGCTGAACGAGTGGTATCTGCTCGCCCGGCGCCGCTTCGACGATGCACACCGGGAAGTGGAGCGTGCCCGTGAGCTTGATCCGCTATCACTCAGGATGCTTAATGAAGAGCAGTTTGTGAGGATCGACGCACGGCGATACCAGGAAGCTATCGATCTGGGGAGGCAAATCATCGATACAGAACCGGAGTTTGTGCCTGCGCTCTACTTCAATGCGATGGCGTATGCGGAGATGGCTGATTATCCGAAGGCCATTGCGGCGGCTCATCATGCGATTCGTATTCAGAATGTGCAGAGTAACGTTCTGCTGCTTGCTCACGTAGTTGCTCGCGCCGGGAAATATGAATGGGCGGAACGGCTGATAGCGGAAAGCAAGGCGATGAATAACAATCGCTATCTTTGCCCTTTTGAAGTCGCGACCGCGTATGTCAGCTTGCACCGCAAGAAGGAAGCGTACGAATGGCTGGAGAAAGCAGCGAAGGATCGAGTGGACTGCATGATCTACCTCGAAACGGAGCCCTGGATGGATAACCTGCGTGGGGACGCTGAGTACCGGGCTCTTCTTCGGGAACTAGATATACCCTCCAGCTAGTTGCGAGACTCCTGATAGTCCAGACTAGCAAAGTACGCCATTCATCCTGCGGAGCCGCGCCGACAGTGAACGAAGGCCGAAGTCGCGCTGCACCCATCTCCAGATCGTAGATGGATCGATCGAGAGGTTCCGCTCGCACATGATCTCCGTCAGATCGCGATAGCTGAGGGAGTAGCGCAAGTACCAGCGAACACTGAGCACGATAATCTCATCTGTAAAATGTCGTCCTCGAAACAGTGCTGCGCGCTTGCAAACCATCGAGCTTCACGCTATCAGATCA
>JBPCLH010000134.1:0-23111 GCA_051003475.1 Bryobacteraceae bacterium | reverse complement strand
ATAAGCTGACGGTTTCTCTCCAGCGGGTGGAGGTTACGAATATGCAAGCTGCAGCTTGGTGCCTTCGAACTTTTCTGGAACCCGTGACATCCTCCGGCAAAAACTCGTCACAGACGCAACGCGTTCGCAGAAGCCGTTATGTCGCGACTCCGTGAAATCGGCTGGTGTTGGACCACTTCTCGCAGTTAGAAGAAACTCGTGATTCGCGGTTAACCAACAGCGTCAAGAAAAGTTTCTCGTTTCCATACCACGTAGCCAGCAGTTTGTCTCTTTGCCAAAAATCACGATGACGTCAGTGATGCTCTGGGCTACTATGTCGCCTCCGAGTTCCCGATGCAGGCGAGTATAGGCTTCCGGCCATATTGGCTGGGCATCTAAGGATGAGGTACGCGGTCACGAGAAGGTTACATCGTGGATGGCCTTCGAGAGGTAGAGAACCGACTTGCTTTTGGCCTGTGAAGGGAGCGTTCATGGACTCTGGGGTAAAGACCTCAGAGAGGAACAGGCTGCTGTGGACGATGCAGTTGGGATAGAAATCGAGAGCCTCAGGAAGCTGAAAACAGGAGAGCTCAGAACCCGCTATCGGGATCTATTCGGCGAAGCATCACCCTCTTTCAATCGAGCGCATCTATTTCGCCGCATCGCCTGGCGGTTGCAGGCAGATGCCGCAGGGGACCTGAGCGAGCGGGCACGCCGCCGTGCTTTGGAGCTGGCGAACGATTCGGATCTGCGATTGCGAGCGCCGCGCAGCTTCTGGCGCGAGATCGAGCGCAAGGGTGATTCTCCGAATCGAGATCCGCGCTTGCCGCCCGCCGATACGGCGCTCGAGCGCGTCTACAAAGGGCAGATCGTCCGAGTGACCGCGCTCACGAGTGGCTTTGAGTATCGCGGCAAGCACTATGCCTCGCTGAGCGCGATTGCTCATCGGGTGACAGGCACGCGTTGGAACGGCTTTCATTTCTTCGGTCTCAAGCAGGAATGGAAGCATGAGTGAGCTTCAGGCTGTAGTCCGCTGCGCCATTTACACCCGCAAATCGACCGAAGAAGGACTCGAGCAGGAGTTCAATACTCTCCAGGCGCAGCGCGAAGCAGCCGAAGCCTACATCCTCAGTCAAAAGCAAAACGGCTGGCACACGCTGGCGCAGCGCTACGAGGATGGCGGGTTCAGCGGAGCCAGCCTGGAGCGGCCGGCACTTCAACAACTGCTCGCAGAAATCCACGCCCGTAAAGTCGATTGCGTGGTGGTCTATAAGGTAGACCGGTTAAGCCGGTCCTTGCTCGACTTCGCTCGCCTCTTATCGTTGTTTGAGAAGCGTGGTGTGAGCTTTGTATCGGTGACACAGGAGTTCCATACCGGCACTTCCATGGGCCGGCTGACGCTCCATATTCTGCTGTCGTTCGCCCAGTTCGAGCGGGAGATCATCAGTGAGCGAACGCGGGACAAGATGTCGGCCGCCCGCCGGAAAGGCAAATGGGTGGGAGGCACTCCGGTGCTGGGCTATGACATCGACCCGCAAGGTGGACGTCTGGCGGTCAACCCGGCAGAAGCCGAACAAGTGCGCGAGATCTTCACGATTTGTACCGGATGTACAACGCTGGCGGGAGCGCAGAGAGAAGTCGAGGCCCAGGGGCTCGTCACCAAAGACTGGATGAGTAAATCCGGGAAACATCATGGCGGTCGACGATTCACTCAGTCCACGCTGGGCGCTCTGTTGCGCAACATCCTATATATAGGTGAGATCTGCCATAAAGGCGTGGCCTATCCGGGCGAACAGCCGGCGATCGTGGAACGAGCGCTCTGGGCGCGAGTGCAGCAGCAGCTGAAGCTCCACACTCGAACAGGAGTGCGGCATGGCAAGGCGGACGCGCTGCTCTCCGGTCTCCTCTACTGTGAGCACTGTGGAGAACGGATGCGGAGCACATACAGCTCCCGGCAGGGCCGCCGTCATCTGTACTATGTGTGCCGAAGTAAGAAAGCAGATTCAAAATGTAAACAGAAGCCGGTCGCGAGTGTCGATCTCGAGCCGTCGCTGACCGAGCAGCTGGAACCGATTCTGGGTCCCCATTGTGACACGATATTCCTCCAGCATTCGCTCGAGCGCATCACCTACGATTCGCGTACACGTGAGGTCGGGGTCACTCTAATGGACGGCAGTCGATTCGCCTACACTACCGTTTGCGAACCGACCCGGTGTGCGTCGCAAATTCGGAGAGGAATCTGGGCGAATTCCGCGGGTGAGCCGGCTCATGGCTCTGGCTCTCAAGTTCCGAGGGCTCCTCTCGGAAGGCACGGTGCGGAATCACGCTGAATTAGCGCAACTCGGGCACGTTACGCGCCCGCGCGTGTGCCAGATTCTGATGCTCACCAACCTGGCACCAGCCATTCAAGACGCCCTGCTGTTTCTCCCCAAAACACTCAACGGCCCTGAGCGCATTACGGAAAACCGATTGCGCGGCATCGCGAGCCTGCTCGACTGGGAGGCGCAGATCCAGCGGTTTCGTTCCTGCCTGGCCAGCTCACGTGCGTCAGCCGGTGTTCTCAGACCTTCAGACGGTACACACGCTCGCCCTCGCGCTCAAACGAGCGCACTTTCCGGCCTTGTTTCGACACATTCCGCGAGATAAAGCCGCGCACCGTATGGGCCTGCCACCCGGTTTCGCTCCGGATCTCGTTCAGGGTGGCGCCTTCCGGCCGGCCTAAGAGGGTGCAGACCTGTGCCGCTTTCGATCCCTCCCGAAACACAGGCCGGTGCCTGCTTTTTGAGTTCGGCCGCGCCTTGCCAGGTTCTTCTGTGTGCGGCTGAAGGGCTCGCCAGATCCGCGCCATCGCGGTCTTGCGATCCGTGAACCGAGCCACCGGTTCTACTCCCGGTAAGCGGTTCCAGATCTCGACCAGACGCTTCATCGGCCATGCGCCAGCCAGCTCCTGCAACTCCTGCTCGCTTGCGAAGGTACTGCCACCTGCATCCCTATCTGTCGGCCCGCCTTCGTTGCTCGTTCGGATGTGATTTTCCGTTGTGAGATGAAAAAGCATCGCTTCACTCCTCGTTTCCGGTACAGCGTCGCTGCTGCTCTACCGATCACATCCATCACTCCGCTGCCCCAGAAAAGCAAGTCGAATCTCTCCGCTAAAAAGCGCCCTCTGTCGGCTGGAATCGTTACTGTTGCGACTGGACTTGAGTGCTACGCATCAGCCTACGATCGGGCATGCTCAAACACCCCAAAGGTCGTTCCGATCACGGCCGTAAAGTCCGACTCCAAAAAGCAGCTGAGGAAAGAAACCATTCCTCCCATCCGAACGGGAACCCTCACGCGCATGCCCATTCGACAGATGCCCGCAGCTCACCACCGTTGCGGCACGCGAGGGGTCGAGGATAAGCCGCAGAATTCCGCATGGAGCGCACAAATTCGAGGGAAGATCCTTTTCATGCCCAAGCGCAGCTGCGACGACAGCTGCAACACATAGCCACGCGTTTCCTGTCGCAGCATCGGAAATATGCAAGCAACACACAGTTGATTCATCGCACATGGCCCACTGTCTTGCGCTCCCAAGCAGACCTTTTCGCATCCTTTGAGTGCGGCCTGCAACCAGACGCCGCCGCTGAAAACAAGCCACTTCTCTCCTAGGCTGTAAACGGAAGGGTTGCATGTTCGAAACCGGACCGGGGAGCCAAGTTGTTTTCCGACGGCAAACACCGGGAGCGCTGCAAATCGCCAGATGCATAAACCCAGATGCATAAACATGGACTCGGGGCTTTCTGCGTTCGCTAGGGCCTTTGCGGGAAACATTACCGACAGGGCAACCTCTCGGATATGGCCAGCCAGCTCACGGGTAGCGTCACCGGCGGATACTGGGCGAGCCAGCTTTCCCAGAAACTCGGCTACACGGTGACGCCCGGCGAACCGTACTATGCGCCTGGCTGCACGCTCAACAGCTGCGTGTTCCCCAACGCGATGATTCCGCAATCGGTGATTACGACCCCGTCACAGAACTTGCTCAAATACATCCCGCTGGCCAATTCCGGGCCGTTTTACTCCACGTCTTCCGCGAACGCGACACTGAATGGGGACAAGGGCAGCTTTCGGCTGGATTACAACAGCCGTTTCGGCATGATTTCCGGGTACTACTTCCTAGATGACTTCAGCCAGGACAATCCTTATGTCTCGGCTAGCTTCCCCGGCTTCTCGGCGACCACGCTGGGGCGCGCCCAGATGGCCAACATAGCCGATACCAAGAGCTTTGGCCCGAGCGCGGTCAATGAGCTGAGGCTGCACTACGTGCGCATGACCAACCTGGGCGGCTTTCCGAGCCAGGGAGTCGGAGTCACCCTGGATTCGCTCGGATTTGTCACGGGTCCCAGCACGCTCGGGCTAGTGGTCCAGAACAAGCAATACGAAGGGGTCCCGAGTATTGGCTTCAACAATTTCAGTATCGGTGTGCCCGCTTATTTCGCTGGCCAGTACAACAACACCTATCAAGTGATGGACAACTTCTCCACAGTCAAAGGAACGCACACGATGAAGTTCGGGGCGAGCGTCCATTACGACCAGATTACGGAGCATGACTACGGAGCTAACAACGGGACCTCGGTTTCGGGTCGGGCAAGAGACTGGCAGCGACTGGGCCGATTTTTTGATTGGCGCTCCCAACGTCTTCCAACAGGGCGTGCAGGCACCGCTGCACTCGCGCACTTACTATTACGGTCTTTACGCGGAGGACAGCTGGCGCGC
The DNA here is from genome assembly GCA_051003475.1 of Bryobacteraceae bacterium. Classification (GTDB taxonomy): domain Bacteria; phylum Acidobacteriota; class Terriglobia; order Bryobacterales; family Bryobacteraceae; genus Bog-105. The sequence goes on along the minus strand of JBPCLH010000134.1, from coordinate 18,380 downwards.
GAAAACTAGCCTCACCGTAAACTACGGCCTGCGCTACGAGGTGACGTCGCCGTGGTATGAGGCTCAGGGGCAGCTGGAAACGCTGGTACCGGGGCTTCAATCCAAGGTCTTCCCCGGTGCGCCGACCGGGTGGGTTTTCCCAGGCGATCCGGGCATTCCCAAGAGTTTGGCACCGGTGCGGCACAACAATTTTGCTCCGCGGGTGGGCCTGGCGTGGTCTCCGAGCGGCAAGATATTCGGCGGTGTCGGCAAGACCAGCGTCCGTGCATCTTTCGGAATTTTCTATACAGCCTTTGAAGACACCACGGGCTTCAACGAGGTCGGGGACGCGCCGTTCGGCTATTTCTGGAGCAACCCCGCACCGCCGCTGTTCGCGACTCCGTATATCGACCGGCAGACTGGATTCGTAGAAGGACAGCGGTTCCCGGTGAATTTCCCGCCTCCGAACGTCTCGGCGAGCAATCCCGACAACTCCGTCAACTGGGCGCAGTTCACTCCGATATCCAGCTCGCCGGGATTCTGGCACAAGAACCGCGTGCCTTATGCCGAAGACTACAGTTTCTCGATTCAGCGGCAGCTCGGCAGCGCGAGCGTGCTAAGCGCCAGCTACGTCGGCACGCAGGGCCATGCGCTGCTGAGCGACCTGGAATCGAATGTGGGGAATCCTGCTTTGTGTTTGAGCGTCAGCCAGCCGAGCCAGGTCATCCCAGGCGGCGCCACTTGCGGTCCTTTTGGTGAGAACACCGTGATTACGCGAGCGGATGGCGCTGTGATCAATGGAACCCGGTCGCCGTTCGGTAATGCTTTCGGCAGCAACGGGTACTTCATCACGATCGGGAATTCAAACTACAACTCATTGCAGGTGAGCTTCCGGCATAGAAGCGGTCCGCTGGAACTGCTCGCCGGGTACACCTGGAGCAAGTCCATCGACGACTCCTCAGGATGGGGGGACCAGATCAATGTGATCAATCACCGGTTAGGGAGGGCCCTCTCGTCTTTCGACGTCCTGCAGAACTTCGTGGTGAGCTACCATTACGACCTGCCATTCGACAAGATACACCGCAGCCGGCTGACGAGCGGCTGGGTGATTACGGGGATCACGCGCTTTGCAACGGGGCTTCCCGTTACCTTACGGGAGAACGACGATAATTCGCTGCTGGACACGAATTTCACAGGCCCGAACGGCAACGGGATCGACACTCCAAACTATAACGGGGGCACTTTGCACTTCCATGACCCGCGTTCCGGGCAGCCGTATTTCGACATCACGCTGTTCAGTAAGGAGGCGCTTGGGCAACTCGGCACGGCCAACAAGCGCACGTTTCACGGGCCCGGAATCAACAACTGGGACATGGCGCTACTCAAAAATACGCGCCTTACCGAGTCGACGCTGCTGCAGCTGCGCTTCGAGTTCTTCAACGTATTCAATCACGCGCAATTTCAAGCGCCTACCGGAAGCATCCTAAATTCGACATTCGGATACGTAACGAACGCGAACGATCCGCGCATCGGGCAGGTTGCAATGAAGCTCATATTCTGATGGCGGCCGATGCCTCCACCTTCGTGGGCGAAATCCGGCCTCGAAACCTGTAGCGCAGGCCCGTACAATTCCTCCATCCTCAGTGCGGGAGGTTGGGCATTGGGCCCACGAGCGTGAAAACGGCTTCGTTTGGCAAATCGAGCTCCGCCATTCCATTTCTGACCGGAACGGAGGCTTGCTTCAGACAATTCACTGTTCGGCTAGTGAGATACAGATCGAAATGATCCGGGGCGGGTTCCGCGCCCTGGAGCGTCAGTTGAACGTGATTGACGCCGCCTTCTTTCACTCCCACAACCACTAGCGACCCCGCCGAGGCGTCCTGAAACGCGGACACCGTAAGGCCCTGTTCTTTCACAGTCGCCGCGATTCTTCGCGAACCGGGATGAACGAAGTGATAGATCTGTTTCGTTGCGAAGTACCGCTTTTTGGGATAGTAAACTTGGTCGGCGCTGTGAAACAGCCCGTGAAAGGTCATACGGCGTGCGCACTCTTCATAGTCATCGAATGCATTGAAATAAAACAGTGCGCTGGCGCCTTGGTTGAGAGCGGTAAGCGCGCGGCGGTTGGAAGCCAGCGAGAAAAGCTTCCAGTCGTTTTCGGCTGTCTTGTCCCGGTCGTTGAGATCGCTGTACTCCGTTAACCACACCGGAATATCGGGATAGGGACTTGCCTTCACACGCGCAACGTGCGAACCAACAGAACCCTCGCCATACGTATGGAACGTAAACGCACCTACGTGCTTCATCACTTCCGCATCGCTCAGTATAGGCGTGTCGTAATTCGTATCTATAACGGCCTGATCCACAACCGTGAGCTTAATGTCTCCCAGACCCTCTTTTTGTAGACGGCGCGCCACGGCGGCTAGAACTGCGGGAGCGTCGGCTGGGTCAATTCGCGGCCCTTCGTTCGGATAGCAGTCGGTTTCGTTGAACGGGCTGAAGTATTTGAAATCCAGTTTCTCTTTGGAGCGCGCATACATCAGCATCGAGACCACCTCCTCCGCGAATTCGCGATACATGGCGGGGCTCAGGCTCGGAATCTGACTGGAGGGAGTGCAAACCTTATGGCGCGGCGGCTCACTGCTCTTGGCGAGCATCCAATCCGGCACCGGCCCCATCAATGCGATCACCGGCCGGATATGACGGCTGTTGAGAAAACGGATGGCTCTCCATGTTGCCTCAAAGATGGGCGAGGAGTAGCGGTTGTTGTAGTACTCCCAATTCATCACTTCCGGATCGTCGTTGTCGTTGGTGACCTCCCAATCGCTGTACACGAGATAGGGAACCACTCGAAACATGGTTACGCCAAGGTCGCTGATGAACAGGTCGAACATCGGTTTTTGGTCTTCACGGAAATACGGGGCAGTGAAGTTCAGTCCGAATCCCGTAATCGTTTGAAACTGCTCGCCCGCATTGACGACAATGTGGCTTGGTTGAGTCTCACGGTCGGCGGCCCGCGCGAAGAGTGGCAGAAGGGCGGCCAATATCAGAACTGCCTCCGCTGTGGAACGCAATACTCCTCCGCTAATATCGGTACTGCGCAATTGTTCCTTCATTCAGTGTTACTCCTAACCCTGGGATCCGGGGATCGCGCCACATCGTGCTCCTCGGTTGAAGGGGCAGCGCGGACGCTTCCAGAACATAGGTGAGCTACTCCCCGCGATACACTGATGCCCAGAGATAAGGCGAATAGGCCAGATTATCGAACCGCAGATCGTACAGGCCATTCGACTCGACAGTAACCATCGAAGCCCGATCAAGCCAGCCGGTTTTGATCCTCTGAAGTTGACCCTGTTTGAGGTGGAAAGAGATTTCCCGCATCTCGGGCGCTTTTAAAGTAAGCGTGACTTCGCGGCTAGTCGAATTATAGACATCGAGCCGGAGCAGGATGCGCGGCGAAACAAAGCGAAAATAAGCTTCCTCTATCTTGGGATCGGCCGCACACAGCGAAAAAGTGCTCATGCGGCCGGCTGGCGCACATACTTTCCACTCGCCGTCAGGCCAGTCGATCACGCCCGAAGGATACTCGCTTTTCAGTGGGGCTTCGGCGCCCCGATGCGGATTGTCAAAATCGACAACCAGCGGCACGGGCTCGGTAGCCGATCCTTGTATGTCGACATCTCGGGCCTGTACATGCCGGATGCGAAGTACGCGCGTTCTCCGGTCGAACGTGTAGCCTTCGGCGTTCAAATCATTGTGCAGCTGAAGGCGACGTCCACCGCTCCATACGGAGTCCGGGTCAAAATTCAAGCGTAAGACGTCAATTGAAGAAGGATCGAAAGTGGAGTAAGTAATCGATCCTTTTCCGTAAGCAATTTTGGTGACGGATGAACTCGAACCGAGCAGGTGGGATTCGTCACTGGGAGCCCATTCGGGAACGGCCCAGAACGCGTCCATAAGCCGGCGCGGTCCGTCGGCGAACTGATCGGTAAACCACCATTGACCTCCAAACGGCGCGTGAGCGCCCGCGGGCATTCCCTGGAAGTACGTCACCCAATTGAAGGAGCGAAACGCCTGTTCTCGATATTCGGCATCACCGGTCCGCGAATAGTAGAGCGCCTCAACGGCGGCTAGCCGCGCCGTATGGCTATCGCAGCATTCATTGGGAAGATTGCAGCAAAAAGTCTTTCCATTCCCTTGCTCTGTTGTAACCGTAGCCCCGTGCACAACGTACTTCGGCCATTTAGGCGTGGTCTTAACCCAGTCGATGAGCTTACGTGCGTTCTCCCGCCATTCCGGGTCCTTGTCGGGATTTAGCAATACGTACCGGGCGTACTCAAGTGGGATGACCTGGTTCATGTTTGCCATGCTGGGTTGAACATCTTCGAAATACCCCACCCAGACATTGTTCTTCATCGGGTATTTGTGCAGCCATTGCCAGCAGCCCTCGCGAATGTTGCGATAGGAAGCCACGTCTCCCTGCCGCAGTCTGATCAGCTCATCAAACAGCATGATCGGTTCAACAACGTTGGCCGAGTAAGGTCCCATGCCTTTTCCCTCGACTTTGCCGTCGCGAGCGTAGCAGCGCACAGGCCATGGCGATACGTCCGCGGTTCCGGGTTTGTAATTTTTCACCAGTGCGGCGGCGCATCGAATCGCCGCCAGCAAATACTTTGTGTTTCCTGTGACCTCGTAGAAGCGGAGGTAAGCGTAGCCATCCTCCCCGACCACATGCGGTTCCAGGTAATCTTCACCATGGCGGCTCCAGCCCGTATAGCGCCGGTCGCCTGGGTTCGCGGAGGTATAAGGGACGCCGGCCCAGGCGTAATTGTCCGGAGTCAGACCGTTCTCGAGTTCGTAATCGATGAAGTCCTGAAGAAAAGTGATCGTGTTGGGATCGCCGGTATAGGGATAGAGCCGTTCCATGAAGCCCTGCATCATGGCTCGCAGATAAGCTGTCGAGTTCGCCCAATGGTAGTCAGGCTGCATTTCAAACGTGGTGCGATCAAAATCGAAGCAACAGAAAAAGTCGTAATAGCGCTGGCGATTGTACTGGTCCCACAGAATGCTCCACTGAGTGAGGAAATGAGAGCTGTAGGAGTAGCCCGTATCATCCGGCATGGGCCAGGGAAGGAGTTTACCGCTCGCATCTAGCTGAACCGGCCGTCCGGCGATCGACGGAGCGCTCACCGTCGACACTGTTTGGAACGCCTGCTGTCCGTCTACGGTGTATGAAAGGCAGAAAAGAACAATTGCACAAAGCTTAGAGTTTCGAAAAAGTTCAATGCTCATAGGTTCGGTCTTCTTTCAAGCAGAGATTGCAAACTGGCGGGACTGCTCCAGGGTGTCGCGCGTACGGTGCACGAGAAGGTTCCGCCGGGATGCAGGACACGATGGGTTTTCGCGGCAATGGCATCTGTGAGGGTCACCGGGCAACTGCTCCAGGGCTCGATGACCGCGACGTAGTAGCCGCGCCACCCTCCATAGCTGAGCCACAGCCAGAGATACGGACAGACATCGAGCGGAAATTCGAAGAAGATGCCCGTTTGCCTTTCCGTATATTCGACTGCGTACCAGCCGGCGGTAAGTTCGCTTGCGTAATGTCCAGCTGAGAATTGCCCGGCCGGGAGTACGCGGCTCATGTCTATCGAACCCGGCGAGCTTTTCAGGATCGGCCACTCATACGATTGGCCTGGCTCTCCGAGCATCGGGTGATTGGCTTGTCCCACCAGCCCTTTTCGCGCCGGTATATGTAGAACACAGTCCGGCGTGATGGCGTACGCCGGGTGTGTACCCCAAATGAACTCTATTGGCGCGTAGCCTAGATGGCTCACCGCAAAGCGCATCTCGAGCGCATCTTCGACCAGGCGGATCTCTTTGCTGGCCCGGACCGGACTGATAGGCCCATCCGCCGATAGTCGGACGAAAGTCTGTGAAGCGGCTTCGACTCTCCAATCTATTGAACGCAGCTCGCCGAGGTTCGGATAGATTTCACCATTGTGAGAGCAGGTCTCGCAGGTCGGAAAACCATCGTCCCATCCGCCACACCAGTAATTGTCGAAATTCGCATCTATTGGATATCTTTGAGGCTCGATGCGAGGATTATGCCAAAGGAAGTTCTGACCCGTGGGAAGGTGGACGAGGTCGAAAATCTTCGCACCAACCTCGGGCACAACCGTGGCCTGAAGCGCTTCGTTTTCGAGGTGAACGTGCTCGAGGCGGGACGAGCGGGCAGAAGGCATTCTAAAGATCATACCTTTACGTCGCCTGAGATTGCTCAAAACTGCGAGGCGTAGAATTCAGAATTGGCGAAGCATGCAAAAACGTAGCTTCCGCAATGGCCGGTTGAGCGCTCGGGTAGTGGATGAACTCCAGCGCCTGGTCAACGAAGAATACTCCGACCCCGGTTCGCGCCTTCCGAAGGAGGCAGAACTTGCCGAACGCTTTCAGGTAAGCCGAATCGTGGTTCGCGAGGCAATGAAGATTCTGGAAGACCGAGGGGTGGTGGAGGTTCGCGCCGGACGGGGTACTCTGACTCTAGCACCGCAGCCCGATCGAGTAAAGCGGTCGCTGCTGCAGCTGTTTCGTGACCAGCCGCTCCCCACGCTGCCGGAAATGGAGGCGATGCTGGAGCTTCGGCAAGTGCTCGAGGAAACAAGTGCAAGCCTTGCGGCCGTGCGCGCGACAGACCAAGACCTATCGGAGATCGAGGCAGCGCTCGATGGAATGGCCAACGAAGAAGCGGACCTCGATACCACGATCGAGGCAGACCTGCGGTTTCATCGCGCCGTAGTCAAAGCTGCCCACAACTCGTATCTCGAGATGGTGCTCGATCCCATTGTTTCGGCGTTCATTCAGCAGATCAAATTGACGAATAGCTTCCATACAGGCATCCCGGCCCATCGTCATATCTTTGACGAAATTTGCGCGCACAACCCAGTGGGCGCTCGTCAGGCCGTCCGCCGGCTCATGAAGCAAACCCTCGAAGACTCCCGAAAAGCCCTCCAGATCCCAATTAGAAACCCGGATTCCAGCTCCGGCATACCCCCGCAAAAGGGCTCTTAATCCGTATCTGAAGAAAACTCTTGACGGCGGGCGGCATTAAACATATGATCTTTCAAAGTCCCCCGTTTGAGAGGAGCTGCGTATGTCGCTGTCCGGTTCGAAGTGTCTCCATTTCCAGCTCGGTGTGGCTCGAGTTGGGTTGATCCTTCTCGTCGCGATTTCCTGGAACGGTTCGTTTATCAGTGCACAAATCAACACCGGCAGGATTACTGGAATTATCACTGACTCTGCGGGTGCGGTTGTCGTAGGCGCTGCGGTTCGCGCTACGAACCAGGAAACGGCGGTAGTTACGGCCGCCCGGAGTCAGGAAAGCGGTAGTTACCTGCTGAATTTTTTGATTCCCGGTGAGTACACAGTGGAAGTAGAATCGCCGGGCTTCGAGACCAGTATCGTCAGGGGCGTCCAAGTAACAGCTGGGGGAATCGCTCGAACAGACGTTTCGATGCATATCGGGCAGGTGCGCCAGTCAATCGAAGTGCGGGCCAATCCGCTGGCGGTAAACACGGAGAGCGCGGAGCTGACTCAGAGTTTCGGTTACAAAGCGCTTGACCAATTACCAAACATAGACCGGAATCCGCTGTATGAGATGAATCTGCTGCCGGGTGCGAATAATGGAAATGGCAGCGGGAACTATGGATCTAACGGTGGCGAGAACGGCTCAGCAGTCGGACTTACGCGTCCGCAGCTAAGCTCGATCGGCGGCGTGGATGCTAACGCAAATGGTGTTTACATTGAAGGCATCTTCAATCGTGAACCCCAAAACGCTTATGTCGGCGTGGTCCCTCCGATTGAAGGTGTGCAGGAAGTCCAGGTATTTGCCGGAAAATATGACGCCGAATATGGCTTTTCAGGCAGCACCGTGATCAACGTAGTCACTAAATCGGGTAGCAATGATCTGCATGGATCCGCGTTCGAGTATTTGAGAAACAACGCGAGCGACGCCCGGAATTTCTTCGCAGCCAGTAACACTCCCTTTCAGCGAAATCAGTTCGGAGGCGCCATCGCGGGGCCTATCCGAAAGGATAAGCTCTTCTATTTCGCTGACTATCAAGGCACCCTGTTTCGCACGAGCAATTATGAGTACACAAGCGCTCCCACCACAAAGATGTACCAGGGTGACTTCTCAGAACTCTACTCGCTGAGCCCTCCGTCCGGGGCGGATAGCACCTACGGCCAGCTCTACGACCCCTTCTCGCGAATTTTCGACGGGAATGGAAACGTGACGTCTGCTGCCCCGTTTCCAGGAAACATTATCCCCGCCAGCCGCTTCGATCCGGCAGCCGCGAAGATGAATGCCGACCATGTCTTTGGGACGGCGAACCTGCCGGGGTTGACAAACAACCTTTATTATCTGTACCGGAACACCCAAGATGCCCATCAAGCTGACGCCCGCATCGATTTCAACCAATCTGAAAAGCAGCGTTGGTTCTTCCGCTATTCGCTGCTCAATTCGACCAACGGCAACTCGACCGATATCAATCAGTTTTTCCAGGATGGACAGGCGAACTCACACAGTGTCAATCAAAATATGCAACTCACTCTGTTGAGCACTCTGAACTCGTCAGAAGCCAACGAGGCACGCGTCGGCTATAACCGGACCCACGTAAACACCAACGCCAATTCAATGGACAAAAACTGGAATAACTATTACGGAATCCCGAACGGCAATCTAGGAGACCCGATTACACAAGGGATATTTGAAACCTCTTCGCTTCCGCCATTTTCTAATTTCGGCCAGCCGGACTGGGTCGCATTCATCATCAGCAATACAATCGCCGCGACTGACAACTTCACCTGGGTGAAAGGGCGCCATACGATCAAAGCTGGTGTGAGCCTGAATCATATAGAGGACACATCAGCTGACACGATTGGGGGCGATGATCCACGGGGCGCTCTGAGCTTTGACCCGGCCATGACCTCCTTTAGTGGTGTGGCCCCACCGTTTGCCTATCCCAGTTTCCTGCTTGGAACCATGACAAGCAGCGCCCGAGCCCGATTTGTGGCGGGCTGGCCTTACCAAACTTATTGGCAAAACGCATTTTACGCCCAGGATGATTTCAAGGTTCTGCCTTCGCTTATTCTCAACATCGGATTTCGATATGAGCTGACTACACGCCCCATCGAGCGCTACAATCGCCAGTCGAACTGGGACACCAGAACTAACCAGCTGGTAACGGCAACGAAGGACGACCGGAGTCCGGCTCTCAACCTAGACAAGGGGGATCTAGGCCCTCGGGTGGGGCTAGCCTGGTCTCCGGATAAAGGTAAGACGAGCGTGCGCGCCGGATTCGGCATATCGTACTGGCAAACGTATTGGACCGGACCGCTGACAATTCTTGGCCTTGGCTATCCCAACTACGCTAAACAACAGTTGCTCTCCTCGAACAATCTGACGCCAGATCTTTTGCTTTCACGTGACGGAATACCGCTGGCTAGTGCGGAATACGACTCTTCAGGAAAGTTGATAATTCCTGCAAATGCCGTTATACGAGGGACGAATTATAACTGGAAGAGTCAACAGGTAGCGCAGACGTCGGTGAATGTGCAACGCGAGTTGCGCCGTGGGTTGTTGGTGGATGTCGGGTATCTCAGTGTACGGGGCTTGCACAATAATCACACTACGAATATCAATCAGGCTCCGCCTCAGCCTCTTGGGGTTGACTATAATCTCGCGCGGCCTTTAGTCCAACAGTATCCGCAACTGGGCGATATCCCGGTTCAGTTTTCGAACACGGCAAGCTGGTATGACGCTCTAACGGCGCGTGTCGTGGCACAGCTCGGCAACGACTTCACCCTGAGCGCCAGTTATGCCCACGGCCGCAATTTCTCGAACGGCAACAACATCGATCCTTCTAACCTGTATCAATACTACGGACCGACCCAGCAGGACATTGCCCATACCTTCTCAGCGCAGTTTACGTATGCTCTTCCGATGGGTCGTGGCAAGAGATTTCTTTCCGATGCTAACCGAGCTGTCGATGCAGTTCTGGGTGGTTGGCAGTATTCGGGCTTCGTGACGATTCGCAGCGGCCTGCGGTTCGACGTCAACTCTGACGTGAGCCTGCTGAACAATGGTCAGGGCAATCGCCCCAATCGAGTCTGCGCCGGCACTGTGCCGAATCCGACGGTGAACATGTGGTTTGACACAACCTGCTTTACTGATGATTTAATAGTCGATTCGTATGGCAATGCAGGGATCTATCCCCTGCACACCGACGGCCTCCAGCAGCTGGATTCCTCGCTCTTCAAAACTTTCAAAGTGACGGAGCGTTTCAATCTTCAGCTTCGAGTCGATGCTTTCAACACTTTCAATCATCCCAACTTCTCGGCTCCTGATAACGTGGTCTGCGACCCAACGTAGGGGCAGATCTTCTCGACTTCCATTGATAACCGACGGATGCAGTTTGGGTTGCGACTTTTCTTTTAAGAACAAAACAGAAGTGCTGGAGACCGCGAGTAGAACAGCGTGATGCGACTGAAAAATAAGGTTGCAGTCGTGACCGGGAGTGGCGCCGGCATCGGGAGAGCAATAGCGCGAACGTTTGCGCAAGAGGGTGCGAGCGTGGTGATCGCTGACATGAATGCTCGGGCAGCGGAGGAGACTACGCGTCTGATCACAGAAGCAGGTGGATCAGCTCTGGCCGTTCATGCGGATGTTGCCGATCCGGGTTCAGTCGAGCAGTTGGTTAAAGCCGCACTGGACCGTTTCCACTCGGTGCATGTGCTCGTGAACAACGCGGCCATCCAGGTCAACAAGAAAATCGAGGACACAACCTTCGAAGAATGGAATCGGCAAATGGCGGTAAACGTCGGAGGAGTTTTCCTCTGCTCGAAGTACTTTCTGCCGCATCTGCGCCGGGTTCGCGGTTCGATCGTCAACATGTCTTCGGTAAACGGGACTTTTGTCGAACCAATGTGTGCGGGCTATTGCGCGACCAAAGCAGCCATCCTGGCATTCACAAAAGCGATAGCGATTGATCACGGCGGCGAAGGGCTGCGGGTGAATGCGATCTGCCCAGGTTACATTGATGCCGGCCTAGCTGAGGGCTACTTCCTCGCACAGTCCGATCCGGAGGCGGCCAGAGCGCAAGCCGGTAAGCTGCATGCATTGAAACGAATTGGAAAACCGGAAGAGGTAGCGAGAGTAGCCGTCTTTCTCGCGACTGACGAGGCTTCATTCATGACCGGCTCGGCCGTTATGGTGGACGGCGGTTTCAGCTCCGGCCTACCGCCAGGAGAGTAACATGCATTTGACGGAGAGACAGCGCAAGCTGCTCAACCTCACGTTCATCGACTATCACGCGACATCCGAATTCGTCGAAAATCCGCTGGTAATTGACAGGGCTGAGGGCCTCTACTACTGGGATACGGACGGCAAACGTTACTTCGACGCAATCGGTGGAATCTTTGTTGCGTCGCTGGGCCATAAGCATCCCCGATTGATGCAAGCGATGCGAGATCAGATGGAGAAGATTACCTTCGCGCCGCCGCTGATCAGCACAACGAACTTGACTCTCGATTTCGTGGAAAAACTCGGAGAAGTCGCTCCAGGAAATCTCAAATTCGTCAAACCATTGAGCGGGGGTTCGGAAGCAGTTGAATCAGCCCTGAAATTCACTCGCCAGTATTACAAGCAAACCGGAAGACCGAACAAATATAAGTTCATCAGCCGTTACTATTCCTATCACGGCGGAACGTTCGGCGGTATGGGCGCAAGCGGAACCGGCTCTCGCAAGTCCAAATTCGAACCGCAGATGGACGGTTTCTTGAAGGTGTTTCCTCCCAGCTTTTATCGCGACCGTTTCTCGAGTTGGGAAGAGGCGAATCGCTTTGCGGCTCACAGCGTTGAGGATGTGATCCTTCACGAGGATCCGCACACCGTTGCGGGCGTCTTGCTGGAGCCGATCGGCAATACGGGTGGAATGATTACGCCGACGGAAGAGTATTTCCAAATTATCCGAGAAGCTTGCGACCGGCATGATGTGTTGCTGATCTTCGACGAAGTGATTACCGGCTTTGGAAAGACCGGCGAGATGTTCGCTGCTCAGACGTTTGGGGTGACGCCCGACATTCTTTGTACAGGGAAGGGAATTTCGAGCGGCGCTTTCCCGCTTGGAGCGATGATAGCCCGGGAAGACATGGCGGATGCTTTCCATGGTAGGCCCGAGGAGAATCTGCACTTCGCGCATGGGCACACGTTCGCAGGAAATCCGCTTGCCTGTGCGGTCGGTCTGGCGGTTCTCAGCGAGATCGCCGAAAAGGATCTTTGTGCCAAAGCTCGGTCGAATGGCGACTATCTCCGAGATCGGCTTGCGTGCTTAAAGAAGTTTGGCGTCGTGCGCGAGATTCGCGGCCGAGGAATTCTTCTTGGTATCGAGCTGGTGCGAGACACAAGAAGCATGCAGCCCTTCCCGGAACTGGGACGAGAGCTGAAGAGAACGGCTCTCAAACACGGGATCATCCTGCGAATCGATCCTAGCTGGTTCGCCGTTGCGCCCGCCTTGATCGCGGAACAAAGCGACCTCGACGAAATGTGCGATCTCATCGAGCGAAGTCTGAGTAGTGCGCTCAACCGGGTCGGCAGAGCATGAATCCTGGATCGAGGAAAATCGCCGATTGGCTCTTGCTACTCGCCTGCAATCTGATGTGGGCGAGCCAATTCGTGATGGTGAAATTGGTGCAGCAGCAAATGGGCCCCCTGTTTGCGGTCACTTTCCCGATCGCGCTCGCTGCCTTGATGCTGATCTTTCTGGTTCGCCGCGAACCAAAGGTGAAAATAACCAGGCGGGATATCCGGGACCTTACATTGCTCGGAATCGCCGGACAGCTGGTTGCGCAGTTGTTTATCACCTGGGGCGTTCGCTTGGCGCCGGCTTCGGACGCCGCGCTGCTGGCTTTGATCATGCCGGTTTCCACGGCCGTAATGGCTCATTTCCTGCTCGGCGAACACATGAACCGGATTCGCTGGATCAGTTTTGGACTAGCGCTACTCGGGGTTCTGGCTTGTTCCGGCGTCGACTGGAAAAGCTTGGACTTCAGGCGCGGCTACCTCGGGGGGAACGTCTTGATCTTCTTCAGCGTCCTCGGGAGCGCTTTCTACAACGCATATAGCAAAAAAGTGTTGGAGCGGCATTCACCGCTTCAAGTGCTGCTGTATAGCTACTACGCCTTGCTGTTGGTACTGCTCCCTGTGACAATTGCCGCTGAGCCATCCGGGTTTGTAAACCTCCCGCACTATTCGAAGACCGTCTGGGTGGGTCTCGCGATCCTTGCCGTCTTTCAATATTTCTTGTCGATGGTGATTTTCCTGAACGTACTCACGCGGCTCGATGCGACTCAGGCGGCGCTCTCGAATTATTTGATCCCGTTCTTCGGTGTGCTGATCGCAGCCCTCGTGTTGCACGAGCGGCTTACCAGATTCATGATTTTCGGTGGACTGCTGGCGTTGCTGAGTACGCTCCTGATTACCGTGTGGGATCACGCTTCAGAACCAAAATCACCTGGCTATCTGCGAGATCAAGCAAGCCTCCCTTCCACTCGGGGCTGACCCAACTTTCTATGCTCAAAACAATCAGCGTAAGAATCAACGCACGCCGCGTTCTTTGGCCGATGACTGCCGTCGTGGCAATCGCAACGAATATTCTCGCCGCCGGTAACGCGGACAAGATCGGCTATCACGAAGTCAAGACCGATTCGCAAGGCAAGCTCATGCCTTGGTACGGAACCGGACCGTCGCAAGCCTACGATCACGTCGTCCATATCGTATGGGACTTCTGGCGTGACATGAGGCCGTGCTCGAATGGCGTTGCCTACTATCTGCAACACCAGGTTTGGAGACCGAAGGAGGATCCGCGTGGCTTGGGCGGAGACCAGATTCCGATGGCGCTCTCATCCTGGGCTCTCCTCTACGAGTACACGGGAGATTCGAGGCTGCTCGACAACATGCGGTTCATGGCGGACTACTGGCTCACGCACGGTCTGTCAAACGCCAGAGACAAATGGGCCAATCTGCCATTTCCATACAACACCGAGCAGCACTCGGGAGTATATGACGGCGACATGCGCGCAGGAAAGAATTTCCTCCAACCGGATAAGGCCGGCAGCTTCGGTAAGGAACTTATTGATCTCTACAAAATCACGGGAGATGAAAAGTATCTCCAGGCTGCCACTACGATTGCAAATACATTGACGCAACGCGTAGCACCTGGCGACGCAGATAACTCTCCCTGGCCATTTCGCGTCAATGCCAGCACCGGCGAAGTCCACAGCGTAACAGAGAAGGGAAAGACGTTCCGGGCTAATTACACCACCAACTGGACGGGAACTCTGGATCTGTTTTCCGAGCTGCAGCGTCTAGGCCGCGGAAACCGCGACGCGTACGCAAAAGCGACTGCAATCACAACCGCATGGCTTAAGCAATATCCGATGAAGACGAACAAATGGGGGCCATTCTTCGAAGATATCCCGACGCAAAACTATTCAGATACGGAGATCAACGGAGACACGATGGCCATGTATCTTTTGAACCACCCGCAATTCGATTCGGGGTCAACCGAGCTAGCTGCGAGCATTCTCGACTGGAGCGATCGCGAGTTTGCGAACCATGAATTCGAAAAGTGGGGAGTTACCGCGATTAACGAGCAGACAGCTTATAAGGTCCCGGGCAATAGCCACACCTCGAGACACGCCTCGGTGGAACTACGATATAGCGAAGTGACGGGCAACAATGCGCGTAAGCAGCAGGCCATCCGGCGTTTGAATTGGGCTACCTACATGGTGGATAACGATGGCAAGAACCGTTATCCGCGGGATGACATATGGCTGACGGATGGCTACGGAGACTATGTACGTCATTACCTGCGTGCAATGGCTGCGCAACCGGAACTTGCACCCGACGATCAGAATCATTTGCTGCGAACCTCCTCGGTAATTCAATCGATCTCTTATGGTGGGAGCAAGATCACCTATAGGAAATTCGATGCCCGCTCCACGGAGCGTTTGAAATTGGGAGCGTGGCTACCCGCGCGTGTTCGTGGAGGCGCAATGAAATGGAACTCTGCCACTAAGACGCTAGAAATCGCGGCCACTGCGAAAACCGTGGTGGTGGAAATGTAAGGGAAACGGATTGAGGAGTGCTTGAATCTATGATTTCCTCCAAAACCGCAAGATTCCTTCTGTTCCTGCTGTTGCCCCTTGCAGCTTTGCCGCAGAATCACAAGTTCGTGAACGCCCAGCTGGCCTGGCACGAAGCAGTGCTTGACCAGCAAGGTAAATTGCTCGCCTGGTACAAGCCTGAAAAGAACCTGGGCTACGACAAAGTTCTGCACCTCGGTTGGGATTTCATCGAACACAAAGTCCCGCGCGATACCCGCGGAAAAACTGGCCAGAAGATTTATCTAGTTAACTCCGTCTTCGACCCGGAAACATTGCAAGGAATCAACTGGCAGCACAATCCTGCCATGGTTTACGCAGCATTTGTGGATGGCTCCGTAGCATGGTACGCCTACTCCGGCGACGAAGAGGCGGTCGCGACTGTGCGCGAAATGTTAGATTATCAACTCGCGCACGGCACAACGCCAACTGACTGGAACTGGCCCGGAGTACCGTTTGCTACCGGCTGCGAAAACGATGCCGATTACGGCCACTGCATCCAGAATATGCCCCATGAGTTTTATGGCGGCATGGAGACCGACAAAGTCGGCCAGCTCGGTACGGGTTACGCTTTGTTCTACGAACTTACGGGAGATCGCAAGTATCTGGAAGCGGCGCTTCACTGCGCTGACGCGCTGGCGCACCACGTACGGAGCGGCGATCAGGACCATACTCCGTGGCCGTTCCGCGTTGATGCGCGCACGGGCGTCACGTTGACGCTTGAGGAATACGGGGGCGACGTAAGTTCTTCACTTCGCCTCTTCGATGAGCTGATCCGGCTTCAGTCAGGCGACGTCGCGGCATATCGGACAGCCCGGGATTCAGCTTGGAGCTGGCTGCTTCGTTATCCACTCAATCCTGGCAGTAAGGCTTGGGATAAATGGGCTGGATTTTTCGAAGACGTGCCCCGACGACCCACGAACGTCAACCAGTTCCTTCCCGACATAACGGCGTATTACATCATGACCCGCCCGGATCCGGCAGCCGTCGATCCCGAATGGACCAGCCACGTGGGTCATCTGATCGATTGGGTGCGGCGACACTTTGGCCGCGGACCCTTTCTTGGTGCATGGGCGATCGACGAGCAAGGCGAACCTGAGCGGGATTACTACGGCTGCTGCTCTCGGGCCGGGCAGGGTAGCCACGGCGGCCGCTGGGCGGCAATCAACGCACTGTACGCCGGCTTGACGGGCGATGGACAGGCCCGTGAAGACGCCTTTCGCTCCATGAATTACGCGACCTATTTCGCGGATTCCGAAGGCAGGATCGCCTGTTGTGGAGTGGATTATCACCATCCATACTGGTTTAGCGATGGGTATGCGGATTATCTGCGCCACCTTAACTGGATCATGGGCGCGCTGCCGGATCTCGCTCCCAACGGCGAGAACCATCTTTTGCGTTCAACGTCGGTGGTTCAGAAAGTGACCTATCAGCCGAACCACATCTCTTACCGCGCTTTTGATGATGCGGGTACTGAAGTACTGCGAGTGAACTTCAAGCCGGTGCGGATCACCGCCGGCGCTACACAATTGCAGGTAGGGGGGAATTCCCGTGAAGCAGGCTATACGATGCGGCCCGCAACCGGCGGCGACTATGTCTTGCAGATCCGGCGCCAGGGAACGCGTGAGGTCACCATCGAGGGTAGCTGATCAAGGTACAAAACTTATGAGCTCGTCGGGCCGCCGCAGCGTCTTAAACCTCTTCGTCGAGCAGCTTGAAGTTGAGCTCCGGCCTGATTAGCAGCCGCATCTTCTCCCTTCATCTGCATGAACCAAATCCATCATTGTGTTTTGACATGCTTGCGACGTAATCGACAATTGGGGACAGTGCTGCACCGGGATCGAGGCTATTAACCCAACGCAACAGCTTTTCGATGGAGTTTACATGCTCGAAGGTGAAGTGGGAGGAAGGCCGCTTCAATTGATCTATCTAAAGGGCGATACTGCCAGCCTGCTGATGGATACAGGCTGCGCACATGACCCTTCGAAGTTCATCGTGAAGCAAATTGAAGAAGCTGGTGACAAAGTTGAAGATTTGACCTGGATCCTGAACACGCATCCCGATCTGGATCACATCGGCGGCAATTACGAGATGAAGCACTTGACGCGGGGCGCTATTCTTGCCTGCGGGGAACGCGATCGGCACATCTGTCAAGGGCTTGATGCACTGATGCGCGACCGATACGACGTATACCGCGCGGATCACCAGATTTTTTATGAGGGCGCCACCCTGGCCTGGTTCCAGGCAGAAGGCGGTCGTCCGCAGGCGATTGAGGTAACGTTTGTCGGAGGCGAACACATCAGCCTCGGAACCGACTGGGATGTGGAGGTGCTTGCCGTTCCCGGCCATGCGAAAGGACACTTGGCGATCCATGACCCGAAAAATCGGGCGCTCTACGGCGGTGACGCGATCCACGGGTGCGGATACCGCGGCCTCAATGGAACGATGAAACTCTGTCCGACCTATGCCGATATTGACGACTACCTGGGCACGATCACACTGATCGAGAATTTGCCGATCTCAACTTATGTCGGTTGCCACTGGCCAGTAAAGAAAGAGCAAGCGGTCGCGGACTTCTGTCGCGAGTCGCGGCACTTTGTTGATTATGCCGATCGCCTGTTGATTGATCTGTTACAAACGCCGCACTCACTCCGCGAGATCTGTGCCGCGCTTGGACCAAAGCTCGGGGATTGGCCGCGCGAAACAGATATCGAGCTGGTGTATGCTCTCGCCGGGCATACCAGTAGGCTGGTTGAGCGCGCCGTTGTCGAGGGCCGGGTGCGAAGCTCGGAGCCGCACATTTTGGAATACGTTCGGCGGTAGTATGATTCAGGATACTTGACCATCAACCTGTTTCGTCGCGAGACACGGACAAGGAGTACGAACGACTGGTCGTCTGCGACCGTCAGTATAGGAGCGGCTTTTAAGCGCGGTCGAATGCGGAACCTGCTTTGATGGACATGGAAATGAACCTCGCGACGATCATTGATTCAGGCGATCCCGCAATTTTCAATGTACAAACCCATGCCAGTGGCCCGGGAGGTTGGTCCGGAAGTCAGGGCCGATGCAGATTGAGGTCCAAATCAAGATTAACGAGAATGGCAGAGTAATCGATGCGTCTGTCCCAAGGACTCGGACGAACGCCACTGGGTCGCCGCTGGCCTTCCAGGCCATTGCTGCTGCGA
>JBPCLH010000133.1:0-25309 GCA_051003475.1 Bryobacteraceae bacterium | reverse complement strand
GATACCGAGACCGCGGATCAACTCAACCGTTCCGGCATCCACCAGTGAAACGTAAGGAATGGCGCATTTGGGCGAGTACTGCATCGCGATGCGTGAAGACCCGGCAAGAAGAGCGCCCAATTTCTGCTGTTGGTCCGTCCAGCTCGAATACGCTTCCTTCTCTCCCGCCAGACTGTCTAATACCCCGCTCTCAATCCGATGCACCAACTTTCGAGGCCCACCTTCAACAGGCACAAAATAGTACCAGCGTCGCGTGGCTTCCACCTCATCGGGGATGTCCAAAATCCGATATGCGAGGGGATCGCGCCGATGATGGTCGAAGAATAGCCAGCCATCGACGCCGCTCTTCCTCAAACTTTCTTGAATCCGTTCGATGATCACAACTGAGATTCTACGTTTTCTCGAGTTGCGTTATAGCGGCGGGGGGTGGAGCTCGTGTCAGAAGGCTGACTACCACTAGGCTGATTACCGAAGCGCCCAGCGCAGGATAGACAGCATCAATGCCGGAAATCTGGCCTAGAATCCTTGTCGAGCCCTGCTGCTGAGCGAGTTGCCAGGCTATGGTCACAACGGTCCCCAAAAGGATGGAGGTTATCGCTGCGGGCGTCGTTGCCCTCGGCCAGAAAAATACCGCCATCACAGCAGGTGTTACGGCCGCACCATAAACCGTATACGCATAGAGCGACACTTTTAATATCGATTCAAATTGCGTGGCTTGTAAAACCGCAAATACTCCGAGCAGAATAACAATCACTCGCGATACGATGAGCGTACGCCTCTGAGTCGCGGTTCGATTGATAAAACGCTCATAGACATCATGGATCAAGTTCGTCGCTGGAGAAAAAAGATAGTTATTGGCGGTTGAAATGACCTTAGCAAATACTCCGCCGAGCAGGATGGCCCCGAGTAGCGGGGGCAGGGCCGTCTTCGCCGTGAGAGGAATGATCTCACGCGGCTTATCGGTATGCAGTTTAGCGCTCGCGATCACCGCCATCGCCACCAACAGTGTCTCCAGCAGCACGGTTCCAGCAATCCATCCGATTACCGATTTCTTCGCATCGCTTTCCGATCTGGCGGAGAAAAACTTTTGATACACCCCCTGATTGCCAATTAATAACAGCATGGTAGGCAATGCCAATCCCACCGCGCCGCTGAGCGTGTAATTCCCAAGAATCTCAAAATGCGTGATTGGTAAAGCGCCGCGAACCACCGTCCATCCGCCACCTCGAACCAACAAAATCGGCACGGCCACGATGGCCGTCAGCGTAACCAGGGATCCAATCACCAGATCGAGATACGCGATCGAAGCCATACCGGCGGCCGCTGTAAACAGAATGACGAACGCCGCAACGATATACAGCCCGACTGTTCGATCGATTTGCGGAAAGATGAGATGGAGCATGTCCCCGCCGCCGATGAACTGGTAACTTGCAATGATCGTGTAAGAAATTACAATCGCGATCGTGCCGAGCACTCGAGCACCGGCGTTATATCTCAGTTCCAACAAATCAGGGACGGTAAACTGTGCAAAATGCCGCGCCCGGCCTGCAATCACGCCGATAATCAGCAGCCCGAGCCATCCACCGAGCGGTTGCCAAAGCGCTACGAAACCATTGCGGTAAGCGTTTTCTGCGCCGGCGAACAGACTTCCGGCGCCGATCCAGGAAGATAACAGCGTAAACACTAAAACAGGCCAACTGAGGCTTCGTCCGGCGACAAGAAAATCAGCTTTGTTCTTGACCTGAGTGGTTTGGTAGGCTGTTATGCCGCATAGCAACAACACGACGACCGAGACTGTGACGGCATAGATCATGAACCGACCATCTTACCCGTACGTTCGCGAGCGAGACCTACGCCCTGAGCCCGATCTTGATTCCGTCCAACGGCTGATCGCAAATAATACTGCCCCAGTTCAAAAGCGAATCGTCACGGTGAGATCACGGCCCGGATTAGTACTCGGCGAGGGCTGAACACTTTGCGGCAGGTCGAGGGTGATATTCACTGTGAGAGCCCCACCCTCTTCGAGTGCGGGAAGATTGACACCGTCCACGACATTGGAGGTCAGATTCCCCGGTCCGATCGACAAGACTCCAGAATCGCCGCCTAATGGCACGTCATTCTGCAGAACGGCTATGTTGATCGTATAGTCGTGGGGCGCATGACTGACCGTAGCGCGGATGTCTCGAATGGCATGTGAAGCTTGATTCAATAGCGGCGGAGCAGCATTCTGCTGAGTTGCCATATACCCGCTCACCTGAAGTGAAAACTGTCCGCCCGAAAGCGTTCGGAGACCGCCGTCTGGGGCGGTCGTATAGGAGTGGCTGGTCGATTGACTGTCGCCAAATGAATTCGATACGTATAACTGCGCTGCGCAGATTCGTACGTCCGGCAAGCTGGCGGTATGCAAGTAGTTCACCGACGCGCGATTTTCAAAAAAATCACGCGCAAAAGGAAGTATCAGAACTGCACGCTGCAGGTGCAAAACAGGTTCGCCAACCTGATGTGTTGTTGCCGTCGAATTTAATGCGCCTCGAATCACGCCGTAACCGTTGGCCCCCGAATCCACCGAAACCACAGCCATTAACTCCGTACCCGCTTGGATGATATCTCCCACCCGCGGGTCCTTCACTTGGTTGAGTGAAATGCTTCCGGTGGTAGCGTCGACTGCTGCCCGCAGAACATGAATACTGGGCCCTTGTAGCTCATTCCAGGAGAATATTTGCAAAGTTCCACTTGAAACGGAGGCGATGTTATCCACGTGTTCAAAGCCGATGTCTAAAACGGTGACATTTCCGCCCCCTGGTACCGAGATTAGAAACTCCGGAGAACCGGGAATCCCCGCGTCAGATTTTCCTCCTCCTAATGGCCAGCGCGTCAGAGGGCACAAGTCGGCGGTTCCCTCTTGATTGTGAACATTCGCTCCACGCCCGGAGATCTGAAGTACGGCACCCGCGTGGTAAGAAATTTCAAACTGGACTGGGGTTGTCGCTGATACCGCGCCAAATTTCCAAGATCCTTCTGCCACAACAAAACTACTTGTCGGATCGGGCAGCACAGACCAGCCCGGGGTTATTGTCAGAGTGGATTGATCATTGGTTGCGATGGAGCGTTCCTGGCCGCGCCCCGTTCCTTCAATGATCCGAACTACCATGCCGGAATACGCCAAGCTAGCCGCACCCATGTCTCCAGAACCGATCGTAGTCGCCGAAGAGATTGTCGCCATGAACGGACCCGCATATTCAAATCGGTGATAGAAGTTCGCGTGATCGAAACTCGCGTCAGTTGGGCCAGCAGGTTGCGGCGGCGCGCCTCTATCGGTGTACGTGTTACTCAGCGGTACCCCGGCCGCAATCCGGTACAACATTTGCGGCGTCGCCCCGCGATACACGTCAAAGGAGGCCGCTTGGAGAGGAAAGCTCAAACTGCTTATTGAAACCGAGTTGGTATCTGAGCCGGTTGGTACGACAGCGCCAACGGTGAACGACAGTGCGCCTTCGTTTCCGGCCGCGTCAACAGCGCTGACTGCATAATACAGGCTGCTTCCACTCCCAAGAGTTCCACCACTTGAGCTGTACTGGGGCGAAAGACTCAGGAGCGGGAGATTCGGCGAATTTGCATCTGGCTTTCTGGGCTGAGCGAAACTGATACTCAAAATGTCCGTTGCCGTGCCATCGCTCTGAGTTTGAATTGTTTCTGTAACGCCGAAATCAAAATATTCGAATTCTCCATTCCCAGTCATATGAGGGATGGTTCCAATCAGAGGCCGCGGAGTCTGCACGTGCGCGCCCGGCTGCCTGCCCGCGCCTCCCAGCACAGCAGGATTATCGCTATACCAATCGTCGTCATGAATCTGCGCCAAAACAGTGACTAATTGATAGTTCATTGAGGGAGATAGCTTCACCACTCGAAACGGGACCCGCGTGAAGCCTTCCTTGAGATAAGTGAGCGCGATAATGTCCCCTGGCCGAACCTTCAGTGCCCGAAAACTAGTTTGAAATTGGACAAATTGATTTCCCTTGGTCGACTTGTCAAGTTGACGAAGCAGCACTCGATTCGCCTGACTGTAATTTGCGACTCCTAAAGCTGTCGATTGGCTGCTGATCTCATAGCCAATCAACGCTGCATCATCAGCGTCTACGACGGAGAAGCTGTCCTGCTGGTACTCGTTCGATTCGTCCTGAAATTCGACGCTCAAGCGATTGGATGTTTCGGCAATGCTGCGGGAGCTCAACCGGACAGTTGAAGCTCCGTTCGGACTTCGAACGATGCCGGAGAAAGGCGCTGAACTGTCGCTAAACTCATATGTAGGCCATCCTCCATTTAGATCGCCTGTGCTGTTTCCGCCATCTGGCAGACTCGGCTGTTGCGCGGCTATCGTTGTCTCTGGGACCAATTGCAACAAGCCTGTCCATCCATATCGGAGCATCAGACTCGACCCGACACGAATGCCGCGCACGATCACCGCCGCACTCTGCCGTTTAGTCAGAATCAGATTGCACTCGAATCTCGGCACTTGGATTGTATTGCCGTTCAGATCTGTGGTGCTGATTAACGACTGACAAAACTCCGCTGCCGAAGCAAACGACGCAAGATCAAGATCCGCTGTTGACCATCCACATCTGCGCAGGATATCTAGGATCACCCAAGCCGGATTACTGGTGAAGGCAGTACTTCGAAACGTGCCGTCCTGATTATAGGAATCAATCTCCATTCCCTGCAGCAGCACTTCGACAGTTGGAAGACTTCGTCCGCTAGTGATGCGATTTGGCACAACAATAGAAAGCACGGAGATACTTCCATACGGATCCCCCAAAGGTAGGCCATTCGAATCGGTAAACTCCAGATTGAATTCACCTTCTCTATCGCCCGCAGTGACGACGTTGTACCAGCCCGTAGTCGTCATATCCTGGCCTTGAACCGCCTTTGGGATTTCGACATCATTGACGACTACCTTCATAATGCTCCGGATGGTTCCCATGCCGAGGAGAACTTCCATGTGCGTCAAGTTTCCGTCGTTCCGGGCGAAAATGACCGGCGCCTTCAGCCACCCGGTTCCGTAAACCAGCGGGACGGGATCGTTGTATTTTGCTGAATTATCCAGAAGCGGCGATAGATGAGAGGTCTTGTCACCTGACGTGCGAACCATAATGGCCGACGGAACAAATTCGAATCCGCCAAACCGTTTGGTGACGTTTCCAGATGAGTCCGTGCCAAACATGCCGCGTTCCTGGCACTGGCCGCGCGAGAGATCGCAGGAACTGAATGCTTTCCCTGCAGCATTCAGATTCCCTACCCCTCCCGGCACATCTGCTGAATATCCGCACCGGTAAAAACGTGAGTAACGGCCCCGAGCTCCTCCATTCCTTGCCTCAACCCTTTGTTCGGCAGTACCTGGAAAATTCCATGGGCAGGAACGCTGTATGCGAACTTCAGGCACAGGAATCCGTTGTAGACTTAGCCGATTCCTAAAGCTCAGCTTCAATGAGTCTTCGGCTATTTCGTCCGGATCACCAGCAACTCCACGGAACAGGACCGTGCTTTCGGTTGTGATCGTAAGGTGTTGCAGATCGGCAAAAGCAAAATAGACCGTCAGTTGAGCGCCCTTAAACCCGATTGCCGCGTTAAGCTCTGAAAGAGCCGAGTCTGCGTTTGCAAGCGTGAGCGACAACTGCGAAATCCCGTCCATCGCGTCGTCCGCCGATAGCTGGAGATCGAATAAATTGTGCTTGAGGACCCTCGCTGAGTAAGGCCGCCCGTTGAACAGTATGGAATGTGTACTCCAATACTCGGTATCGCCAGTCGGCAGAACGCATTGGAAGAACAACAGTGGTGTATCCGCTTCCGCCAGCTGCTTTACCTGATTGATAGTTCCCATTCATTAGCCCCTTATATGGCCGTTTCAATGCTGAAAGATGTGGAGAACAGGTTCGGTGCTTCTGCAATAACCGTGAGTTCGTCAGCGCTCCAATGCGCATTTGAAAACACACCCGCGGTTTGTGTGGTCGGGTGATATCGAGAAGGCGATATCTGCGCCTCCAGCTGCACGCCATACAACTCAACCCGTTGCCCTGCCGCAAGACTGATCGCGACCGTAAAGATCTTCCCCGGATCGTTCAGCTGCCCGCTCGAAACAACACGGCTCCAGCCCGGCTTGACTGGCATGCTCGTCCTCTCCTGCGCCGAGCTTCCGCTGCGAATGAGCGTAATCGCCGAAGCTTGATCGCTGTTCGCGTAAAGTGAGAAACAGTATCGGTAATTCGCAGGAACCTCCACGCTTTGACTGATCACCTGATCGGCTTGCCCGGTGTTCGTAATGGTGAACGCAGAGGAACCGCCGTCTGGATCACCCGCGCCCGGTATAACGTTGATCAGACTTGAAGTCTGCCACGCCCCAGCCCTCAAATCGGAGCTGGACAGCAGCATGTTATCTGTCGGATCGATAAATGTGAATGCGTGGAACGGGCCAACGCAATTCTTGAAATGCGCCTGAATGGCTTCTACATCGTCGTTTGACAAATTGGTGTAAGAAAGCCCCCAAAGTAACCGCGCGGCGTCCGGGTCCGGATACAGGATCATGGTTCCGTCGGGAAGAACGTTCTTTACCGTTCGCGCCAACTTCATTTTGCGGATCGGATATTGCGCTACCGCTCCGCTTGCCAGTTGTGGAAAATAGAGCTTAGCCATGGGTTTCTAAGACCCAAAATGAAGTCGAGCTAGCGTCCACGCCCAGGTAGTCGCTTACCAGACCCGCGGCTCCCAGCCGGCAATTTGGAACATCACTGCCCGTAAACGGATCGCGAAAAATGAACCGCGAATAGTCGCCCTGTTGCAGAGTAAAAAACTCCTCAATCCGCTGAATCTCCGCTTCGTGCAATAGCTCGAGTCGAATCTCCCAAGAGCGAAGCATTCTCCCTTGCGCCAGATAGCGCTGGTCCGATCCATCCAGAAAGCGAATCACCTGTGCGGCTTGCCCGGTTGTGAGCGAAACCGGGTATTGCGTGATTGCGCCAGAGCTGAGAACAGGGAACGTTGCCATGCTAAAGCTCCCCAATCACGTCGTTAAGCGAACTCGAATTTAAAAGCGCGTTCTTCACCGCTTCAGCTATTTGACCGCTCTGTTCTTGAATCCATTGCGTGCTTGGCGATGATCCGCTAGTGTGCAATTGGCTGGCATTTCCGTAAATTCCGAAGCCTGGCGTGCGAACGCTCGTTGCCTCGGCCACGCTCCCCTGATGCACGCTGCTTCCCTTCGAGCTCACGGTAAGAGTCTGTTGCTGCGACGCCGGCAAGTGAAACTCAACCAGCGGAGGCGGCGTTCTCTTTTTGCCGCCTCCGCCGAAAAGATGCATGATGCCCGTAATAAGCGAGCCGATTCCACCAATGCTCCCTAAGCCTCCGCTCAGCGCGCTTGCAATCCCGCCTGATGCTGTGTGCTTCAGTAAATTCGTCCATTCGTTTCCTGAACTAGAAGAGGGTTTAGAGCTGGATTGAGAAGGCTTCCCAAACTGAATGCTGTGGAGTGCGACATTTTCGCTCGAGCTTCGCCTTGTATCGTTTGAACCTCGGATGCTCGGTGTCCTCTCAGCACTTCCCACTTGTAGCTGACTTACTAAGTCGGTATGAGACAGCGATCGACTCACTTGATCGTGACCTGAATTCATATGAGACAGGTCATGCACCAGACGGGATGACCTATTCTTGGACTTCGCCACTTTGATTCTCCATTCGCCACGCCTGCTCTAGCACTAACAAAGCGTCAGCAGTCTTCGCTTCTACAGACCAAATGCTCGTTCCACCAAACTCCTTCCAAAATCCGAACTGCTCCAGAAAGTACAGACTCTGTGCCGTAATCACCGACTTTGGGCAATGACATGAAAAAACTTCCCCACGCGCCCAAACCGCTTTTTTGCTATGCGGTTCGTCCTTATAGGCCCACGCGCAATTCCTGACCTTTACCAAGCCGCTCGACCGGCAACTATCGCAGTTCCACGCGGCCGGCACGGAAAACTGAAAATGGAATGCGATTAGAAGTTTTTTCGTTCTTCTTCAGAAAGCCCGAGTTGCCCTCGAATCGCGGCTACGATCTCGTTCGCGAGTCCCTCTGGACCTTTATCGATAAGCACCTCAACCGTCGCGGGCTGCTCGTCAATTTCTAATCCTGTAAGCTCAGCCAGCCCCCATTCTAGGTACAATCTCCGAATCAGTAAGTCGGCAAGCGATGCCTCAAGACCGTCTGACGCATCCCCCGCCTTTAAGAAGTCATGACACAGCGAGAGCTCACGCGCTTTTTTGGTCAATTCAATGCGTTGCGATAGCGATACGCGCCGGATGGCGTAACGCACACCCCGAATAGTCTCGCTCTCAGACCAAAGCAGACTTGCGTAACTCGACTGCTTACGCAAACGCGATGGAAATTTCATCATCTGAACTCCCTTGTGCTCGATTGTGCTTGAATTCCCACAGGAGCCTCGTTTCCGAATCCTTGTAGTTTGGGATCTCTGGCGTTATGCTGGGCAAGAAAATACCCATTAGCTGCCCCTGTTGCTGGCCGAGTTGCAGCATCACGGAGATCGGATTCCGTTGCTTCGCCGCTGCGTACAGGGCCGTCGTCTGCGCATCATCTTGTGCCAGCAGCGTAAAGTTCGAGCTGACAACACGCATTCCTGGTGCTATCGCTCGGGGATAAGAAGACCCAAATTCGCTGTTCCGAACGTCAATGCTGTTGTTCACGCCAATGCTCGCATCGGTTAATGTGAAGAACCGATTCGCTGGGCTTCCCAGCCAGACTTGACCCAGATGTCCCGGAACTATCGAGTAATTGAAGTCCCGTAAGCCAGGCTCCGCCGGAAAACTACTCAGCCCCGCCATTCCTCCGCTGAAACTGCTTGAATCCAGAATGTCAGCAGCCGGGCCATTGAAAATAAACTCATGATAATCTCCATTTACCGAAAGTTCGAGACTATCGACAGCAGCTCCAGTCACAATTCGGCTTACTGCAGTTACGGGATCCCAGTAATCATAGAGAGTCAGACTCGGCAAAGCCGCTGACAACCTATAGGTGATCGCAGATCGAAGCGCCGCGTTGGCGCTCGGAGTAGTCGAAAACGGTGCATTTACGACAATAGTCGAAACATCCGGTACGCCGGTTACAAATCGAATCTCGCCCTCAAACGACACTCCCGATCCCGCATGGAGCCCGTGGGGCGTCGCCGTTTGTAGTCCGGTCAAGTTCTGCACCGAAGCAATGACAAGTCCGTTGCTCAACTGGCCGGGACCTCCGAGCGCCGCCCGAAATAGCGGCCCATACGATGGCTCCGCGTTTCCAGCCCACGATGTAAGATAAGTTCGAGTTTGAAACGCCGTGTGGCGTCGTCCGCCCTTGGAGCTTCCGAGAAACGTTCGCGTCCCAGTTTTGTCTAGCCGCTTTCCCGCCTCGACTAACTGCTGCGCCTGCAGTCGAACCGCAGGGAAACGGTTGGCCGCGGTTACAGGCGCCGCCTGGCCATAGCTCGCTTCTACCGCCACATAAAAACGGTTTGCATTCGACGAAATGTAGTTTGCCATCGTTTGATCCCTAATTCCGGCTTACGTTGAGGTCGCAACTTACCTTCGCCGATTCAACCCAGCCAAATCCCCCAACCTTAGGTGGCTGAAACTGTACCTCGTATGCACCGGAAAAAAACATCCCATCACCTAAATCGCCGATATTCTGACGAAGAATCTCTGTCATCGCCTCAACGTAAAAGTGGATCCATTGGTCCGTTTCCTGAAGTAAATTGGCGCTTGCCCAGAGCTCCGCAGTTACTGAAATCGTCCCTGAAAGAGATCGAAACTTCTCTATCTGCGTATTTTTGATGGTTGTACTGTACAAGCTGATACGCGGGTACGTAAGCTGAAAGTCCTTATCGGCCATTTCGGCGCTCGCTGAGCTGAGCACGACTCGGCTTGATGCGATGCCCGGCAGCGTCAAGTTAGACGAAGCGGCAAGTGCGTTAATCTTTCGCTCGAGCGCGTTTTCATCCGTGAGTAAGTCAGAGATCTTCCGTGCTGCAAGCATTGTGAGTGGTAACATAGCTCAACCTCGTTGACTTAGCCTCGGAAGAATAATGTAATAGTTTGGCTCTTGGCCCCCCAAGGCTTCCGGTCCATCGACAAGGCCGGTACTTGGTAGCTGCCAGGTCGAACCGATCGATAACGGTGAGCTATTTTGCCGTGTTATGTTGTCCTGGCTGGTGCCGGCGTAAACGTTCCAGCCGGCAGCAGCTTTTGGAATTTCGACAGCACCCTCGGCCATCGCCACAGCAACGCTGCTTGCCCCGCTAAGGATAACGCCGTTCACCGGACTCGCTGCGCCCTCGTTTCCATGACGGTCTGCCCAAACCGTTTTAATAAACATCGCCAGCGCCGGCGCGGTGCCATCCTGCACTGAAACAAGAGGCATAGCCGGTTTCGGCAAAGGGTTGTACACGACCCCCAGACCCGACATGAAAACCAGGTCCGAGGCCTGGTTCGCTTCCCCCCGGTACTCAGTCCACTTGCCCTGGAATCGCGTATTTAGCTGAACATTGTATGCTTCAGCGTAGAATCGCGACAACGACTCAAAGCACAACCATCTCTCCAATGCGGGCGAGACGACAATCGTAGATAAACCGAGAAGGCGCCGGTTCAGATACTGTGGGTCCGATGCGCCCGCTCTCAGCAGCCAAAGAAGTAATTTGTCATTGACCGCATCGGTCGCCAGCTTGATCTTCGTCTCTACATTAATTCCGTGCGAAGAAGCCACCTGTACCAACGAGGCCTCAAATTCCCGAAGATTGTCGAGTGTCACGACAGCGGCATCGGTGAACAGAGCCATAATGCCTACTTTCCTGTCTTCGACGGGCCGTCGAGTTGCGCTGCAATCTGTTGTTTCAAATCACGATCGCTGACGATTGCAATCTGCACATGTTTAGCGAGTTCCGTTTTCTCAGCGGCCGCCTTGGCACAGGCCTGCTGCTCGCGATAGAATTCTTTCTCTTCTTCGCTGGCCAGCACCGCGCGTCCCTCGACGATCATCTTAGCCGCCACTTCCCGGGAGGTCTCTGAAACCAGCCCGGGCTTTCCCCCATCCGCGGTCTCAAGACTTGCAACGAGCGGAAATGTTTCGCTCAGGGTAGCCTCAATTTGCCGGATTTTTCTAAAATACTGCTTTAAGTCCATGGCATCTCCTAAATTGAAAAGGGAGCGATAAAGAATGCGCCCCCATTACCAGACAACTGCGGGGTTCTCTTAGCTGTTAACCTGAACGGCGAAATTGTTCCGCAACACGCCAGCTCCGTAGAGTACGTCTACGGTGAACTGCTGCGATAAGGTATTCGGCTGGTAGCTCATGACTACTCGAATTCCGAAATTACCCATTTCTCCGTACTCGGCAATAGCGCCAGTCCCGGGTAGAGGTTGCGGAAGGCGGCGGATCACCAACCCGATTGCGTCGCGTGTGAATGCGAGGTTATGAACATTTGGACTGGCTGTACCGGTCATCGGAACAAACTGCGAGCGGAAGATAAAGAAGTCTTTAATCTTGCCGATATTGCCTTCGACCAAAGTCCGCAATCCGGCCTCTCCAGCTGAGTAGTACTCACTAAACCGTGCAATCTGACGGATCTGTGAATAAGTGGTCGAGTCGACCACCAGGTACTTGGGCGCGCTTGGCGGGACTTTCGCTTCGAACAGCGTGGTCTCGGCAACATCGATTGTTGCTTCAGTTACCGGTGTTCCCGCCGAGCCAACCGGCGCGTTGGACGTAAACTGTCCGTACAGGTTCAAAAGATCGCGCTCCACGCGTTCGGCAATTGCAATTACGGCGGGCTGCATGTACGCCTTCAGCAGCTCGGGAAACGCAAGCGCCTTCGTTACATCCGGAATCTGAAATGTCGATTCCGCATGCGTATTGAGGACAATTTGTGCATTACCCAAATTTGGATTTTGCGGTGTAACAGTTCCCCCTTCCGCAATATTATTAGCGACGAGCGTCGGCGGAATCGGCACGTTTACAGTGTCGCCGGCATGAGCCAAAACTGGCTCGTAGTCTCGGTTCACCAAGTTGCCCATGACGAAATTCCCCATCAGGGCGGTCAGTGCGTCGTTAGCAACAAGCTTCACGATCGCATTTGCCAGATTGGCAGATGTAATTGTTGACATAATTCTCCTAAATGATTGTCCCGAAGCCCTTCATTCTTCGGTCAAGCCTCCACTTACACACGCGAGATCCTGCTTGGTGCTCCAAGGCACCCCGCTTAATAACTCGTGCGATGTAATAAGTTAACTAAGTTCCGCGCAGCGCTTGCGCTGCTAGCCGCGCTATCTCCTGGCGCACTCGGTCAAGATCTTCTTTATTCATGCCCGGTCTGATACTCTCGATATCAACTGCGGATAAAGATCCTGTGACCGTGTTTCGCCTTGCGGGTTGAATGCCACTTCCTCCGGCAATCCTTGCGGGCAGAAGCTCTGGATTTTCGTGTACAAATTCCGTGAGATACTCCTGCAGCGATTTATCCTTAAGACCCTTGCCCTGGAGTCGTCCGTCCTCTCCCCTGACGATGTCTTCCTTCACCGCGCGAAACGCAAGATCCACCTTGGCAACCCCGAGCCGTTGCAGTTCGTTGCGGATTTGCGAGTTCCTGTCGGCTTCTTCTGCGGCCGCCCGAGCGCTCCGATTCTCTTCCACCAGTTGGTTCAACCGGGTTTCCAGGTTTTCGCGCCGTTTCCGCTCATCCTGCAATTCGGCCTTATAGGCTGGCTCGGTTTTTCTCTGCTCGACGTGAACAAACTCTTCAATGGCCTGTCGAACCACGTCCCGCACATCCAGACCACTTCCTGCGTGATCATCCATAGGCTTTCCCTCTGTCATCGCTTTTCTCCTTCGTTCGCCGCAATCGGTTACTGTCTAACTGATCACTTGCGCGTCGATTTCTTGTGCGATCTGGTCTTTTGTTTCTTGCCGACTATCGCTGAGATACTTAAACGCTAGCTTCTGGAAGATCTGCCGCTTCAATGTTGGTGAGTGGATGCCTAACTGAAGTAGGTTTGTCGCTTCCTGTAACTCCGTCCCGAAATCTCCAATATCCAGCTCGTCTAGACCTGACACTGACACCAGCATTCCGTCATCGCGTGCCTCACTTACAGCCGTAAGCACCTTCTTGATGGTGTCCTTAACCAGCCCTCCGTAAGCTCGCAACACTTCCTTCGTGATTGTGAAATCAAGTTGCTTGCTTGCTGCGGATTGCGCATGACCACCAACCATTTCACCGGAAGCTTGCGATAAGTAGCAGACGCGATACATCTCTTCCTTAAGACTCTCCAGGTTCTCGGCCGCTATTTGATAGACCTTGCCCTCCGGCTCAGTCCACCCAAACCGATCCTGCGGCCCAAGTTGGATGTAGTAGCTCTCTCCCACAATTTGGTTCCATTCGCGATCGGAGTAGATAACCGGCATCGCGAAAAGGCCCATCGTGATCGCCCATCCAAGCGCATTCGCCTTATTGAAATGCTCCAACTGTAATTGCGCCGCTTTGTTCATCAGCCATAGGCCCTCGCTCACTTGCATGGTCAACAGCGGCACGCGCTTTTGACGCGCCAGAGAATGAGCACCCTGTCCGATCAAGTGAATATCCGCCGGCGTGGTCGTTGAGGTCATTCCGCCATCCAGCCGGAAACCAGAACCGACACTGATCCGTTCGGTCCGGCGATACGTCCGGTACTCCGTTCTGTCGAAGTAGTACCAGTAGGTTTCTTGGACGATCTCAGGCGAGCCAATACTTGGCTGACGCTCCGCCGACTGCTTCAGCACCACCCACTCAAAATCGCCGCGCTCGTCGAAGCTCCAGTTAATAAGATCTTCCGCCGAGTAGCGAACCAGGTAGGCGCGCGATAAGCCACTAGCGTCCTCTTCGGCCCGATTTGTCGGAGTCCGCGCAACTCGCGGAAAGTCGA
The DNA here is from genome assembly GCA_051003475.1 of Bryobacteraceae bacterium. Classification (GTDB taxonomy): domain Bacteria; phylum Acidobacteriota; class Terriglobia; order Bryobacterales; family Bryobacteraceae; genus Bog-105. Next base: position 11,338 of record JBPCLH010000133.1, on the reverse strand, counting down.
TGAGAATGTGGCTGCGGCCTGCGATGAGCGCATCGCTGAAGCAGCGCCTGAAAAAGCTAGCCAGATTCGTTCCCCGCAGATCGCAATCATCTGCCAGTTCCGATAAAAAGTTCTGGCCTGCTTCGTTTGCGCCTTGAAAATGCAGAGCGGGTCCGCGCCGGAACAGCGTCGCGGAATACCAATCTACAATGGAGCCGATATAGTTCTCATAGAAAACCCGCTGCAGCCGCTCACTGTATATATCCAGTGGCTCCTTCTGCCGCCGCAAAAGATAATCTGACGCCCGCTGTCTGAATTGTTGGCCCCCCGCATACAGATCGCGGTACGAGCGCCAGGTCAGCTTATGCCGCCTGAAATCCGGATGTTCTCGGTCAATATCAATCATCTCGTCTCTTCCTGCGTTCTCTGCCGCATATCAAATCCTCCGCTCTGCGCCTACGCTAGAACAAAGGCCTGTTTATCTCGCCTATGACTGTCTTTTCGCCAAACAGTGCCCATACCAGATATCCGAGCGCGTCTGACGCATGCGTGCGTCGTAAATCGCGCAACTTATCGACCACTCCCGAATCCGGCTTAAACATTACTTCTTCGAAGTCCTTGATCAACTCGCTACATCTCGGGTCCACTTCCAATCGCACCTCGCCCAATGCGTTCGTGAGAAGCGCGTTCACTTTTTGCACTCGACTCAGGACCGGAGGATTACTCTGCGGCACGCGCAGCCTTACTTTGCGAAATCCTGCGCGGTACAACAATCCCTGCAGCATCGTGTAATCTGTTGTTCCCGTGGTGTGCATGTTTCTGCCGCTTGCATCCCCAAAGATCTCCAGACCCGCGCCGTGACTCTTATATCTGTTCTCAAACTCCAGACCGGCTTCCTCTGTCGTCGCTCGATCCAGAACGATCTCATCGACGACTACAAGTCGCCCATTGTGCTCTTGTACCAGCACCGAACTCATCGGCGCTACGTTGAAGTCTAGCGCCCAAAGCAAAGGTCTCTTCGGATCGTAAGCCTGCCGAACCAGATGCACGGCGGCATTGAAGCAGTGATAAACACGGTCAGCTCGGCTATTCAGGTACTCGCCCAGCGCCTCCTGCTGGTAAAACTTCGGATCGTAGCTGCTCTCCAGACGCTCGTAATAATCTGGCGTCTTGTCCAGCAGATACCAGTTTTCAAATGGCTTCGCTCGCACGCAGTCGTAACCGGAGACCGGTTTATCCACAAAGCGTTTGTAAATCCAGTCCAGTCCCTGCGGTGTCCACACTCCAAACCCGCACAACTTCTGAGCTTTCGGGTCTCGTAACCGAGCCTCTAGTCGCAGCCATGCCTCTTCTCGCGTGTAAGAGAGCTCATCGATTCCAAACCACGCCAGGTTCGTTCCTCGCAGCCTTTCCGGCTCTTCTAAGGACCGCAGGAGAACGGTCGACCCGGCGCCCTTCACACTCAATTCGCCGTCTGACTTACGGTGCTCGAAATCAACTTCTTGCTCTTCCATTGCCCTGAACAAACCGGTCAATGTCGCATCTCGCAGCATGCCGAACGTGGGTGCCGCCAATAACCCCTGCCGTCCACGATTCACGAATGATTGCCGCAAGGCTTCCAAGCACAACGCCGCGCTTTTACCGGAGCCTACCGGTCCCGAGAAACCTTTGAATCTCGCCTTCACTGCCTGAAACCGGCTTTGCGATGGAAGAGGCATACGCGGCCAGCAAAGTTCCTCGCCCATACTTTGGCTCGAATCTAGTTCCGCTTGCCCGACGACCTTCATCCGCCCATGACACTAACAATCCCCGCTTCAAGAGAATCCCAAAAGTTCTGTCTAACCGATTGATTCGGCGAGATATATTATTTAACGAGCGCCTGTGACCCCTGCCCGGTCTTGGGGCGGGTTCCTGCTGTTTCTGGAGCAAAACGCGACATTGGTGTACCAGGACCGAGAATGACCCTCCGACGGCTGGCGAACCCCTGGGAATCCTTCTACGTAGATGATTCTACGAGTCTGGGGGTCGTGTATGACCCTTTGCCGAAACCGGCCGTGCCTCTCATCTCGGTGCAGGACGGTAACGCGCCTAAGGGTACAGAATTCATGTCCCATCGCTGTTAAACGCACCCGGCCTGGACCAAGGGAGCGGGAGTTCGTTTCGCAAAACGCGGCCTCGGCGCGGTGACGCCGTCGAAGCGAGAGCACGTCGTTTCCCACTGCCCATACAGCCCGCTTTGGGTACTTGACAGCGCTGTTAGACTGATGGCTTAAGGAGTTTGTTGAACCCGAACTTCGTAGTACGATACGAATTCAAGGATGCGCATTATGATCGCTCCGGAAGATGTCGATCCACTTGCCCCACAACGGGAAGCGGCCATCTTTTACGGACTCTTTTTGCGCGGTCATGCTGCCGATGATCTTCGGCGCGACATCGATGTTCCCCGTCCTGTGTTAGACAAATGGTTGCGTCCCCAGCGATACGAAGATAATTTTCGCGACTCATTGCGGCGCATGTATAGCTACCGCAAGAGAGTGCTCGCCATCTTCGATGAGCTCGTCTTGAAAGAAAAGCACCGCGTTCGCATCCACTAGCTCCGTTTTCTCATCCAATTTTCGATGCACATTCCGATTTTCCAGGTCGACGCCTTCTCCAGTGCTGTCTTCTCCGGAAACCCCGCTGCGGTTTGTCCACTTGAAGCCTGGCTGCCGGACGAAACTTTGCAGGCGATTGCGGCCGAGAACAATCTCGCCGAAACTGCCTTCTTCGTTCGCACAGGTGACCGGTTTCACCTGCGATGGTTCACTCCTGTGTGCGAGGTAGAGCTGTGCGGCCATGCCACTCTAGCTTCCGCTCACGTACTGTTCCAGGAATTAAATCAGCTTGGAGACACGTTGCGGTTCGATACTCAGTCCGGCGAATTAACTGTAAAACGTAATGGAGACCGCTTGATGATGGATTTTCCTTCCCGCCCACCCGGCAAAGTCGACGTTCATCCAGAACTGATCGGCGCATTGGGAGCCGCCCCTGCCGAGATCCTCGGTGCAGGCGACTATCTTGTGCGTTACAACTCGGCCGACCAGGTCCGTTCGCTTGCGCCTGATATAGAAGCTCTGAAGCGCGTAGACCGCTTCGCCGTGATCGTAACTGCGGCCGGCACCGATTGCGATTTTGTCTCCCGCTTCTTCGCGCCATCCAGAGGGATACCGGAAGATCCGGTCACGGGTTCCGCTCACTGTACTTTAATTCCCTATTGGGCAAACCAACTCGGCAGGACAGCACTCCACGCCCGCCAAATTTCTGCGCGAGGCGGCGAATTGTTCTGCAAGCTTTTCGGCGACCGCGTCGAGATCGCTGGCAACACCGCCCTTTTTCTCAAAGGACACATTCGCATTTGACTGTCTGGAATTGCGAATTTTGCGTTCACCACTAGGGTCCTCCCCAGTCGCTGCCAACAACAGCCCTTACTTTCTTGCACACTGCCTGAGAGAATATTCCGTCTTATATGACCTAACCTCATCAGATGCTCCTGGGATTCGCATGTAACTGGCTCCTGCGAAGACTCGCAAAGATGCGGTGACCCTATGCTTTCAGCTTTCACTCTGTCGGCCCGATCTAGGCGGAACACAAAACGCGCCATGCCTCGAATCTCTTTAGGCGGAAAGGTTTTGCACATCTTTCCGATACCATGCCGCCGATTGCGATCCGGCCCGCAGTTTAGCGCTTCGCTCCTCGACCAACTCGACGTGCTTACGCTGACTCGTTGCCCTGAGGAATTGGCACTTGACTTGCTCAGAAGCTGTGGGTATCATGCCAAGATCCGAGCAGGGTTTGCTTGTCGGATGGGAAGTACGAAGCCATGTCAGCGGCTCTGTCACTGCAAGCGTATTGAAGGATTCGCTGGCGCCTTTCTTCCCTTTGAACCTCCCCAAAATACCAAGGGCGTTTTCGTTACTTTACCGGTGGAAAATCATTTTCCATGGGTGAACCTTTTTGGTGGGACCCTACGTCTAAACGAAAGACTTCGCTGCCCCGATCCGTTTATTAAGTGGGCCGCTAGTCGGTAGAAGGAGAAATTAAATGACAAAAACAGAACTAAATAAATTCAAGAAGATCCTGGAAACCAAGCAGGACGAGTTGGAGCAGATTGTACGCAATCGCGACGCAATCACCATCGAGAAAAGTGCAGATGCACTGGACGAGGTGCAGCACGCTGCGGAGCGTGAGCTCGCCATCCGCAATTTGGACCGCGAATCGCATCTCCTGCGTAATGTACGCTCGGCTCTTCGTCGCCTGGAAGACGGTACGTTCGGCATTTGCCTTCACTGCGAGGAGGAGATCAGTCCGAAACGCCTGGCCGCTGTACCGTGGGCTGCCTTCTGCATCCAGTGCCAGGAACAAGCCGACCGTAATCACGACGACGGCAACGACATGCTTGAAGACATGCTCGTGAACGCGGCGTAAAGCTCTGCGCAACGCTTCTCCTTTTGCCTGATCGCAAAATACGTCTGACTACGTAACTCAGGCGGGGAAATTTTCGCCTCCATAGAAGTCACGCTGGACCGCTTAAGGCGTTCAGCTTCGTAATTGTCCATGCGACAGGTCTCCGCTGTTTTTTTTGCTTGGCTTTCTCTATTCGTATCGGCATCCCTGGCGCAAGAGCCAGGGCAGATGCTGACGAGACCGGACCAACACGTTATTGGCACTATCACCGCCATCGACCCGGCATCTCGCACGATAACGATCAAAGAGGATAAGGCCGGAATATCGTACACAGTCTTGCTCGAGAGAACCAGAACTCTGTTGAAGGTTGAGCCCGGCGCAAAAGATCTAAAAACCGCCACCCGAATTGCAGCCAACGATCTGGCGATCGGCGATCGGGTCGACATACGCGGTTTTAAAGCCGGTAACAGCGCAAACTCCATCACCGCGGCCAGCGTGATTCTCATGTCGGCGCGGGATCTTCAAGAGGCACGTCAAGCCGAAATGAACGATTGGCGGCAGCGCGGAATGGCTGGTACGGTAACTTCCGTTGACACCGCTGGCCGGAAAATGAGCATCAACGTTCGCACGCCCGATGGCCCGAAACCGATGGCCGTCGATGTGCCTCGTGAAACACAGTTCACGCGCTACTCTCCCGAAAACCCGAAATCTCCCGTCGAGTCAAAATTGGCCGACATACGGCCCGCAGATCAAGTTCGGATCTTGGGGAATAGAACTGCGGATGGATCCTCGATTACTGCCGAAAAAATCTACTCAGGATCGTTCCGAACAGTGGCCGGAACCATAAGTTCTATTTCCCCTAACAGCGACGGAATTACAGTCACAGATCTTCAGACCAAGCAACCCGTGCAAGTTGTGTTAACGGCTGAATCCGCTATTCGGAAACTGCCGCAGCCACTTGCGATGATGCTTGCAAAGCGCTTGAATCCGAACTTCAGATCGAACGAATCCACCGCGAACGCCCCAGCTGGCACTCCCGCTGCTGGTGCTAAGGCTGGCGAGTCAGCAGGCGGCGATATAAGCCGGCGTCCGATCGGTTCGGCTGATCAGCCCGGCGGTGCGGGCGCTAGTTCCGGTTCGAATAACAAAATAGCCGCTGCTTCAGGTGGTGACGTATCTCAAATGATTGAGCGCTTGCCGAAGATCGCGGTTTCTGATCTTAAATCAGGGGACGCCGTCGTAGTGTCGGGAGCAGCGGGTAGCGACAAGTCTCAAATAGCTGCTACAAACGTTATAGCGGGGGTGGAGCCTATATTTCAGTCGGCTCCCTCACGCCAGGGCAGATCGCTCGGCGGTGACTGGAGTTTGGACATGGCGATCCCCGCGCAATAATGCGCGTTTAAACCATTTTGCGCGAACTGTTTGCACCTCGAGGTGGAATGAACAAGAAATCGATACTTGTGGCCCTGGTCGGATTGGCTGTCGCCGGAGCAACTTGGGCCCAAACGGCATCGGAACTCCGACCGCAAGCCTCCCGCTTCGTCGGTACCGTCCAGGGCTCAGTAAAAGATAACACGGGTGGCGTCATTCCAGGCGCGGTTGTCACCTTGATGGATAGCAGCGGGAATGTCAAAACCACCAAGACCGCGGCAGACGGAACATATAGTTTCCGCAGGATCGCTCCGGGTTCCTATACGCTTTTTGCGAGCTACCCAGGTCTTCAGCAAAATGCCGCGGCTCCCGTAAACGTTAGCTCTGGCCAATCGGCAACCGGCAACATCGTTCTAACGGTTCAGACGCGAAAGCAGGAGGTGACCGTCACAGACACGACGAACAACCGGGTCAGCACCGATCCGTCCAACAACGCGTCCGCTTTAGTTCTTCGCCAGGAGGATTTAGACGCCCTACCCGATGACCCTGACGATCTGCAAGCGGATTTGCAGGCGCTCGCCGGGCCCTCCGCCGGCCCTGGCGGTAATCAAATTTTCATCGATGACTTCACGGGCGGACGTCTTCCGCCTAAAGAAACCATCCGCGAGATCCGCATCAACTCCAATCCGTTCTCGGCCGAATTTGACAAGCTTGGCTATGGCCGTATTCAGATCTTCACGAAACCCGGAACGGACAAGTTCCACGGTCAGGGCTACTACAACGTCAGCGACGGCGTCTGGAATTCGCGCAACCCATTCCTCAGCGTGAGCCCACCCTTTAGAACTCAACTTTTTGGTGGAAACCTCAGCGGCCCTCTCGGCCAGCATGCCAGCTTTTTTATAGATACTGAGCGCCGCAACATCGACGATAACGGCATCATTAATGCGACCATCGCGGCTCCGGATTTTCTCAGCTTCTTGCCCGATCAAACCTTTTATCCCACGCCTCAGCGCCGAACCACTGTCAGCCCTCGCGTCGACTACCAGATTAATGCGAATAACACTTTTAGCTTCCGTTATGCGTATCGGGATAACAGTCGCCCTCTGACCGGCATTGGAAGCTTCAATTTGCCCGGTAACGGCTATTCGTTGTCGGACATTGAGCAAACGACCCAAGTAGTCGAGACGTCCGTCTTGGGACCTCACGCGGTAAACGAAACGCATTTCCAATACGAGCGCGAAGATCAATCTCAGAAGAGCCAGTCAACCACGCCCCAGCTTAATGTTGCCAACTCATTCGTTTCGGGCGGTTCTGGCTATAGTTCGCCTGCTTTCGGCTCAACTTCAGATATTGAGAACGACTATGAGTTCCAGAACTATACAAGCCTGATTTACGGTGCGCACAACATCAAAGCTGGCATCCGCATCAGGGCCGGCACGATCGACGACTACTCGCCCAAAAACTTCAACGGCGTGTATAGCTTCCTCGGTACTTCAACAATGAGCTCGATCCAGCAGTACCTCGTGACAGAGCAGCTCCTCAACAATAGCTATACCAGCGCAGAGGTGACTGCCATGGGCTATGGCCCTTCAAAATTCTCGATGAGTTCAGGTCGTCCTTATGCCGGAATATCTCAGCTTGATTTCGGCCCGTTCATTCAAGACGACTGGCGACTGAGACCGAATTTCACTTTGAGCTTGGGTGCTCGTTGGGAAGCGCAGACGAATATCTCGGACAAGAATGACTGGGCTCCCAGAATCGCGTTCGCTTGGTCTCCTGATTCAAAAAGAGGTAACGGTCGTTCGAAGACTGTCATTCGCGGCGGGTGGGGAATGTTTTACGACCGCTTTGATGCCACGAACGTCCTGACCGCCTATCGCTACAACGGCTTGAATCAACTTAACTATGTACTGGAGAACCCAACGGTGTACGACAGCGGGTTTAGCATCAGGCCCCCCGCGAACGAACTGCAGATCTCAAACACCGCGCAACGCTACCAAATCGATAGCCATCTCCATGCGCCCTATCTCATACAAACTGTCATCGGCGTGGAACGGCAACTGTTTTCGCACACCACTCTGACCGTCAACTTCATGAATGCACGGGGAGTCCATGAGCTTCGAACCGTCAATATCAATGCCCCGCTACCAACGTCTGCGAATCCGCTTCCAGGCGCATCCAGCTCGAGCGTGAGTTCGGCCAGCAATGCCAACTCCGTAGGAATACGGCCTTATGGCAATGTGGGCGACATTTATCTCTATGAATCCAGCGGGATCTTCAAGCAAACTCAGGTCATGGCTATGCTGAACAGCTCCGTTGGAAGATGGCTTACTTTGTTCGGCCGCTATGTGTATAGTCAAGCCCATAGCGACACGGACGGCGTGGGAACTCTTCCCGCCAATCAGTACGACTTTTCACAAGATTATGGACGATCAAAGCTCGATATTCGGAACCAGCTTTTCGCCGGAGGCTCGATAGCCGCACGCTGGGGGCTCCGGTTTTCTCCGTTCGTCGTTGCTCACAGCGGCACGCCCTTTAACGTCACCACTGGCACGGATCTCTTTCTCACGGGTCAACCACAGCCAACCGCTCGCCCGAGCGTAGTCGCCGGTCCGGGTCCAAACATTCTCGATACGCCCTACGGCTTTCTCAATACGCTGCCGGCGCCGGGACAACCACTCATTGAGCGCAACATTGGCCAGGGCCCAGGATTCATTGGGATTAACCTGCGCGTAAGTAAAACTTGGGGTTTCGGCACCACGAAATTCAAGGGCCCTTCTGGTGGCGCGACATCTCGCAGTGGTTATGGTGGCGGAGGGCATTTTCACGGCCGCTTCGACAGTTTAACCGAGCACCGTTACAACATAACCGTCTCGGTCAACGCCCGCAACATTCTGAATCACGAAAATTTGAACACTCCTAACGGAGCGCTCACCTCCCCATACCGCTTCGAATCCACTGGCATCACAGGCGGCTACGGCGCCGAGGCGACCGCCAGCAATCAGCGGCGCATGGATCTGCAACTCCGCTTTACGTTCTAGCTATTCTTTACCGCGACGTTTTGCACCACATCGGCTACGTCCTCACACAGATCCGTCGTCTGCTCGAGCACCTCAAAGACCTCTTTGTGCTTTATCAATGTCAGTGGATCTATATTCGACCCGAAAAGATTCCCAACCTGCGTGCGCTCGATCGCGTCCGCTTCATTCTCGAGCCGGTTTACTTCGATGCAATCGTCCATCACTGGGTTTCGATCTCTCAATGCCGCCATAGCTCTCGCCAGAGCCTGACAGCACGCATCGATCATCTGCCCGAGCTGCACGGCAGCTTCCGGAATCGGGTCTAAGCGGTAGGCAACGATACGGAACGTCGCGTCCTCGATGGAGTCGAGAACGTTATCAAGCGTCGTGGCAAGCGTCTGAATGTCTTCCGGATCGAACGGAGTGATGAATGTAGATTGTAGTTTTCTGAAGATCTCGTGAATTACCTCGTCGCCGTTCTGTTCAAGCGCTTCCATTTGTCTGGAAATGCGGCACATCCCAGCGTACCCGGAATTCAAGCCGACCATTAAAAGCTGTGACGATTGGCACAAAATCCGGACGTGCTGATTGAAAAGGTCGAAAAACTTCTCATCTCTGGGTAGGAGGTTCATAACCGAGTGATGGCGAGGCTTGGCTCTCGCCAGGATACGACGTCTAAGAGCTGCAGCTGCTCACTGAGGACTGCCCGGATTACCCGCTGACTGCTGCTGCTGCTTGTACGCGTCGAGAGTGCCTTTATCGAGCATTGAGCTACCAGTATCGACGAAGGTCGGGATCGGCGAGAAGGAATTCTGTCCCCAGTTCGCAGTTAAGGGATTCGGCTTGTGATGGTGTAAGTCATCCAGCACTTTGCATCCGTAATACCCCATCGTGAAAGGCTTCTGCGCAATGGTTGCGGAGATCACGCCCTTCTGAATCCAATCCAGTGTTCGTTGGTCCGTGTCCATCGCAATAATCGTTACCTTACCCGCCATATTTTCCCTGTTGACGACCTCGCCAACCTCTGGGCAGGCAATCGCCTCGAGACAGACAATGGCGTCCACTCTGTTCTTGGCTTCCAGAATTCGCCTGGCGTTGTCGAATGCAGTAGGCGCGTCGCCTTTTATATCTATGACCTCAGATACCTTAATTCCTGAATGCGCTTGGAAAACGCTCTGATATCCCTGCAAGCGCTCGTTTAGATTGGCTTGGGGAAGCATCGTAAAAATCGCGACGGTGCCTTTGCCGTTCAGTAGTTTCGCGACTAATTGACCGCCAAGCGACCCCGCGTTGAAATTATCCGTTCCAACAAACAACAGCCTCTTACTATTGGGCGCGTCGGAATCAACTGTAATCACCGGGATTCCTTGCCCCAACGCCGCGTCAATATCGGGGCCTAGCACTTTTGCATCCGCAGCCGAAACCATGATGCCACTCGGTTTCTGTGCCGCCGCTCTTTGAAATTCGTTGTGTTCTCCTTGTGGATCGTATGTATCGGGACCGGCCAATTCTGATTTGACCTTCATTTCTGACGCCGCCCGATTTAACCCACTCACGACCATTTGCCAATAGGGCAATTTGATGTTAGCCGCCACTAGAACGTATTTTTCCGTCGGCTCGTGTGCCGGAGCTCCACAGCCGCTCATTGAAATCACTGCGAGTGCGCCAGCAGCCGCGACCACCCATCTTGTTTTCAGCATCTCCGTCATACCTGCGCGGGAGTATATCATGCCGCTCCGCGCACGAACAGGACTGACGATTCGAATCGGCTCTGTCACGGCTTCCCGCAGAAAATTCTATGATCGCCTTCTATTGTTCGAAGCAGATCCTCGCAATAAAGCAATGCTTCCGAACGCTCTTCGTGCGGAAACATCATTCTCAATCCTCCTCAAGAGCACACTGCTAAACTTATGTCTGAACCCAACTCGCGAGTCTTCTTCATGCCTCATCCCGACTTGCCCCGAACGCTGGGCGCACTTCGCGCCAATCGCCTTTTCGATCAGCTGGAACCCAATCGGACGCTCAAAGAAGAGCTTAGATCCAACCTCATCTGCAAATTAAACCGCAATGAAGATTTGTTTCCGGGCCTGATGGGCTTTGAAGACACGGTGCTCCCGCAGGTCGTGAATGCGATCTTATCGCGACACAATTTCATCTTGCTGGGCTTGCGTGGTCAAGCCAAGACACGTTTGGTGCGAATGCTGACTCGCTTACTTGATGCCCGTATGCCATATGTCGCGGGCTGCGAGATTCGAGATAATCCTTTGCGGCCAATCTGCAAACAATGCCGCGAGAAATGTGCCACTCTAGGCGATGACACGCCCATCGCCTGGATTTCTGCCGAGGATCGCTACATAGAGAAGCTTGCTACGCCCGACGTAACTATCGCGGACATGATTGGCGACATTGATCCTATTAAGGCTGCTCGTACCGGACAAGATATCTCAAACGAGATGACCATTCACTACGGGCTGTTGCCGCGCGCCAACCGCGGCCTTTTCGTCGTAAACGAGCTTCCAGAGCTG
>JBPCLH010000132.1:0-14257 GCA_051003475.1 Bryobacteraceae bacterium | reverse complement strand
TAAGATCCCCGCCGGTGCAGAAGGCTCGTCCTGCGCCTGTGATAATAAGCGGCCGTCCTGGGTCCGTAATCGTTTCCAGTGCCCCAACGAATTCGTGCAGCATCTCTTCATCGAACGCGTTTAGGACGTTTGGACGGTTCAGAGTCAACCAATAATGCTCGTGACGCTCATTCAGGCAAATGGAGCCTTCCATTGGGACGCACACTGAATTGTATATCCTGATTCCGATCCCGAAGCCACGATCCGTCGCAGCCCCACTAACTTCTACTTTTCTCAAGGAACGAGCTGAACGGTTTAACGCGGACTAGTGTGCGAGCCGATAGGTACGGCCACCCGCTTCTGTTTTGAAGCTTTCGACCTTGAGGCGGAGCCTTTTGGTCAGTGTGCCGGCGATGAAGCCGCGCACCGTGTGTGCTTGCCAGTCCGTCGCTTTCATAATCGCCTCAAGCGTAGCGCCGTCCGGCGCCTTGAGCATTTCGAGTACGGTCGCCTGCTTGGTGTTCTCTCTGGTAGAAGGCCGTCCCTTTTCACGTCGGCTTTGGCGGTGCCTGGCGGATTCGGCGTGGGGTTCTTCCGTTTCGAGGCTCTGAATCGCTGCCCAGATCCTGCGGACACCGGTTGCTTTGTTGGTGAACTTCTTTACCGGTTCGACCCCAGGAAGACTGTTCCAGATTTCAACCAAGCGCCTGTTGGGCCATAGCGTGGCCAAGCTCGCCAGACGTTTTTCGCTGGCAAAGACCTCAGAGTCTTTTGGCGCTTTGGCGCTGTTGGCAAATGCGGTGATATTGTCTGCCGCGTCGATTGTAAACGTTTTCATTTTGTGGTGGCTCTCTTTCGTAGGGTCGGCGCTCAAGCGCTTACCCCGATCACATCAATCACTCTGCTCGGTGTGTAAGGCAAGAGAAATGATCCACGTAGAATCCCTATAGGGCTAAGGGTTCCATGGATCACCCCGTTCCAAAAGCCACGTGCTGCCAGATCAGCCCGAGTATTTTGGAAACGCGTGCCCAGGTCGCGATGTCAGTTTCGGTGATCAGCAGATAGGGCGTTTTCCGCGCCTGTTGGCTGAGGCAGAACCGAAGCCACGATGGCTGCAGGCTGCGGCAAAGCGCGTTCCAGAGTCGATGAGGCATCCCGCGCTACAGATGTCAAAACCGTTGACTGCAACACGTTCTGTTTTCTATTCTTCCCCGCCGCGTCTCCAAGCTTCTGCTGGATGCGCCGCGTCAGCTCGTTCTGCCGCTCGGGCGTGACAAAGGTGTATTCGCCGGTCATCTCGAGATCGCTGTGGCCGGCAATCTTGGATGCTTCAATTGCGCTGCCGCCGACCTGTTGGCGCCATGTAATGTTCGCCCGCCGGAACGAGTGCGGCCCCAGTCTTGGGAAATCGCATCCTTCTGCCTGTGCTGCCTGATGGAGGGCATCGCGAACCCCCGAATCCCACAGCGGCTTTCCCGGCGCTCGCTTCTGCTGGAACACGAACGAATCCGGCGTGGCAACGTCCTCGGCGGCTTTAGCCTGTAACCGCTCGACCAGATCGCCGACTCCCAGATCTCGTTTGCTGCCTTCGCTCTTCGGGCGGCCGACCTCCTGGTGCCAGACGCGTTGCGCGATCTTGATTGTGCCCGCGTCCAGGTTTACGTGCCTCCATGTCAGGCCGAGCACTTCCGAGATTCGTGCTCCTGTGGCGATGCAAATTTCGATAACCAGCCGAACGGTAATTTCAAGGCGAGCTAGTACCCGTGCGGTCTCTTCAAATGAGAGGATACGGCGCTCGTACTTGCAATGCTTCTTGCCAAGGTTAGCCCTGCTGGACGGGCTGCGCTTTCCTTGCTCCCACAGTCCATGGCCTTCGGCGTGGTTAAAGACGCGGTTCATGATTGCCCGAACGCCGTGCATGGTCCACCAGGAATCGAATGTGGCATGCAGCCAATCCTCGATGGCTTTCGGCTGGATCTCATTCAGGCGGAGTGTGCCCCATTGCGGCACGATGTATTCACGGAGATAAAACGTCTCCTTTTCACGGGTCGGTCTGGAGATCTGGTCTTCGCGCGCAAGATATCCATCCGTGTAAATCTGCGCCACCGCTAAAAAGAAGGCGACGCCTGTGATCGCAACCTGCTGTACGGCAGCATCGACCGTGGGCGCGTTCAGTTTCGCCAGGAGTTTGTCCCGCTCGACCTCGGCCTCTTTCCTGGTGATGGCACCCTCGCCCTTGCTCGGACCAAGCGCCTGGTACTTACGCAAACTCTTCAGCGAGCCGTCCGGCTGCATCTCATCAGACCAATAGCGAAAAACCCACGGCCAGCCTTGCCGATTCTTGCGCGGCTTTACTTGCGGGTGTTGCACTCGGGCGGTCACTTGCGGGCCTCCAGCCAGCATGTGAACAGTAGCTCTGATGTCGGCCATCATGCAAGTCCGATTGGTTGACCTGGCGTTCGAAGAACTGCATCTCCTTCGCCAGGCTTCCGAATAACTAATCGCAAGAACTTAATTTCTGGGGAGGTCTCTATCTGGGAAAAACCCGACAAACCCGACATATCGTGCTCAAGTGATTGCCTCAAAGGGACCGATCCTTGTCGGGTTCGCTCGATTTCCCGACATACAACCCGACAAAGTCCTGGCTTTTACCCGACATTCTCGACCTGGTCATCTCGCGATTCCGGCAGCACAATGCTGCGCGCGAGATGCAAGACTTCCTTAGACGAACCGCCCAGCCGTCTTCTCACGGTGAGGGTTTCCCTGTTGTGGTCGACAGAAACCAAGAGCGCCTTTTCCTTGAGCCTCTTCCTCAGGGTCTGCGGCGTCACCGAGAGCCCTTCGCCCGCATCGTGCGCCATCAACTGAGCGATTCGGTAGGAGGCAGTCGGCTCAAGGTAAATGGCGTCCTCCTCGATCCACCCGATGCGGTCCCCCAGAGGCAAGTAGCTATCAGCATCCGTGCGCCGCCACCCACAGGCTTTCCACAACTCCGGCACTATGTTGTCGGGTGATGCAAGGTGCGCTTTTCCGCATGCAAGAGCTGCACGCACCTGGGCAAGAAAGTGCTCCGTGGGTTCGCTTACGACCTGATGCTTCGATTGCGCTCGCGCTGCGTCTAGAAGTGCGTGCCTACAACCGTGGACCAGCTTGATGCGTTCCTCCGACGTCACTGCGCCGCACTCTTCCGCGAACTGCAGATACATCTCGAAAGCTGCTTGAAGGTTCGCGACAATGTCCGGCGTGCGTGCATGAGCCGCATGGGCGAGGGTCTCCGCCCGATACTGAGATACGTTCTTGTCAAATACCGCGCGCACTTCTTCATAGCGGGTCGCCAAAAATTGCACGAAGCCGCCCGTCGCCTCGGCGTAAAGCCCTCTCTGCGCTTCTCTTTGACATTCAGCGAGGTCGCTGCCGTTAATGCTGCCTTTCTCGATCTCGAGAATGAGCAGCCTCGCCCGAACCGATTGGCCGCGCGGAATGTCTTCACCTGTCGAGAGGATCAGAGCGCGCGGTGGTTTTGACTCCCGCAAGGCGGCCGCGCAGTCGAGTCGGCCGCGACCGGCATGGTTGCCGGCAGCCCGGAACACTCGATCGGCTGCTGCGTGGTACCGAGCGATATCAGCGCCGCTACCCTGCGGCGCGAAATCATCGATCACAAACAGCGAATCTTTCGCCTGAAAGGCTAGAACCTCGAGAGCATTCCCAGAGGAGGACCAGGCACCCGGCAGATGCAGCCGATTCATAGCCGCACCGAAATGTTGTTGATGCAGCGCCGCCACCTCGCTTTTGAAGGCGCCGGTTGCCCCTGCTAAGTGCACTGCGAAATCAGCGTTGCCAAAAACTGCCCGGCACGTTGCCGCAAAGAGCGGAAAGCTGATCGACGGTGGTCCGAGTTCGACAAGCCGCAGGCTGGCCTTAATCGCGCACGCGAGCCTCCCCCGCCCGGCCGGAGTAAGCAGTTCATAACGGCTCATAGCGCCCGTGAGACGCACATTGATGTTTGGGACGGCCCCACTGCCGCTGATTGCACCGCCCCCGTGAAGGAAAAGCCAACGACCATCCACCTCGCGCCAGCCTGTGTGGGTATAGATGCATCGTTCCTCCGCGGCCATCGAGAACGACTGAATTGCGGTACGCGCGTAATCCCGCTGACTAGGAAATGTAATGGCCGCCGGCCCGAGTCGTTCTATCGGCCAATCCATGCGCGCGAATTCCGACGCGGAGACCGCAAACCGAAATTTTCGACCCATCAGCTCCGCTTCGAGCTCGAATTCCCGCCTGGTCTCAACACCGTCATCCAGCCGGATATTGGTAATGATGGATGCCCGATAATTCGTCAATTGTGTTTGGTATGAACGCTCACCTTTATTGGTGATCCGCAACATGCCGTCGGGCCCCCACTGGAACTGTGGACAACCAACAACCTGAAGCCGCGCGCCCGATACAGACCTTTGGAACAATTCGAGCACTCTGGCGGGACCCCACGCCGCGAGCAAATCGTCAATTCCGTTGACCCCACAGTCTTCCGGCAAGTTGACGAATTGCACCTGTGCACCGCGACTGGCGAGTTCCCTGTTCAACCCCTTGCGCGCCCAGCTCAAACTGTCGTTCGTATGGACATTCGCATCGTAGATGAGCAACGTTTCTCGGCTCTTCCACGGAACACGGCTCAGGTCGGCAATAGGCCCTGTGACGTCCAGACGCTCGCCGTTCGGCCCGTTGGTCTTTCCGATTCTGCCTCGCCAATTCCAACCGCCAGCAATGGCGATCGGTATAAATCGCGGACGCTCGCTGCCGTTCCGAGCAAGTCGCCAGAGCGCTAAAGCCTTCTTCTCACCCTCGACGAGGGCGATAGGAGACTCTACGTCTGCGAGCTGTTCCATGGTCACGCCAGGTGGAATGTAAAGCCGGTTGCCACTGTTCGGAGGCCCAAGATACTTCGCCTTAGGTTTCGGCTTGCCGTCCTTGCCCTCGGTCCAATCAGGCTTATCCCGCCGCAAACGATAGTTGAAGAGGTGTGGGTCTCCCGGCCAGTAGTAGCAAATGAGGATTCCGGAACAATCACGCTTACCTTTTTGGCCGACAATCTCACGGCCTTCGTGCTCATCAACTCGGCGAAGCATCGCTTCATCGGCGATCTCGGGCGTGATCCACGATCCCGCAAGAGTGAGGTAATCAGTCTCAGTCAATGATTTTCCCCATCTGGGCGGGACCCTCGAGCAAGGATCAGAGTTCGGGCTCCCGTTTGTGCTCTCGCGTCGCGAGCGATCAGTGTGTACCGGTCCCACATCATGGCCTCCGATGATACAATCGGCACCATTACCAGCTGCCATCGGTTTTGCCGAAATGTGCGCAGCCCCCGTGAGCTGGTCGTTGCTCATCGCGCAGCCCCGTTTCGCTTCTTGTTGCAAGGAGCGGCGGACACGTTGGCGCGAGCGTCGACATAGGCCTGAAGATCGGCGTCGGACACCCTGATCGTGCGACTACCGATGCGCGACGCGCGGAGTTCGCCGTCCGCAATCAGCTTGCGGACTGTTGAACGGGCGCACTGAAGTCTGGCGCTCACCTGCCCAACAGAAAGGAGTTTTGAAACCGTCATGTTCCTGCCTTCGATTGCGATTCTCAGGGGGATCATGACGGACGGGACATTGCCCGTTAGCTATGTCATTGCGTGTGGAGCATTTTTTAGTGTTGACGGGCGAATCAGCGAGCGAGAGTTGCCCGTTTGGGATGTTACTAGCTGTTGAGAATATTGGATTGATGCGACGCAACGTTGCCCGCCTTTGCCCGTTTTTCAGTTCTGGGTTGCCCGTTTTTTTGTGATCTCGCTCGAGAGCGGGTAACGCTCGGCCTCCCTAATTCGATCGAGGCAACGTCTAGCCGCATCGGCGCCCTGTATGAGACCTTCGGCGCGAAGAGTCTCCTTCAGCCCTTTCGCCCTCATTATCTCGGCGTTCGTGAGAGTGTAGAAGCGTTCCCTGCCAACAGCTTTATGGACGCGGGAGTCGCGTTCGGAGAGAGAATGGCCTCGCTTTCCCCCTTTAGGGGCGAGAGTCCCAGGTTGCAGAGGTTCGGCTCCCCGGATCACCGACTCTACAGCAGCAAGACGCACTGCGGCTCTGTCGCAGGCCAACTCGTCGGGCAAGTCTCGCATTGCCAAAGCTAGCGTCTGTTCGCGATCCTCGTCTGCTGGCCCGTCCGTGTCAATGACGCCCCTTGCCAGAAAAGCCGTTCGTACGTCAGCCGTGGCCGGCGATTTTGGGAGGGATAGATTCAGCGGACTCCCGAGCTGTCGATCTGCGGCAGCTAACAGGCATCTCTGCCAATCATCAGTACGCTCCGAGTCGTAGGTATTCTTCAGGAATTTGGATGTCCACTTCAAGACCAGATCTGTGAGTTCCGTCTCTGCTAGAGTCTTTGTTCCCATGAGAACGCCAAGGATACCCACCATGTCAGAACAAAATGCCACCGGTAATCCATCGATCACGACTTCGCGACCGGCCTGTCTTCGGAGACCCTGCTTGAAAGCTTGCGTGTGTTCCGGACCGGAAATACCAGCGTCTGCCCCGAATCCTAGAATGGCCACGGTCGGGAAATCCTGAAGCGCCCCCTCCCTCGTGGCAGCGTTTCTAACAAGCGCAACCAATTCACCGCCCGTGTCGCTATAGTCCAGCAACCACGCCGCGAATGCTTTGCTCAACTCCTTTCGTCCCGCATCGGCCACGCGCCGCCGGAGGGCGGCGCGGGCGTCTGCAAGCAGGAATTCTGATGTTGTGCTCACAGGAACCATCTGGTTCTTCCGATGCGGCCTAACATTACGTCCGGGTTCCACCGATCGAGGCGCGAGAGGTGGCCGAGTGCACGCGCGATCAAATCGGAATATTGGATCGTCACCGGTTGCGATGCTGGCAGGAAGGTGCGCCATGAGTGACCCGCAAAGCGAAAGATTTGATTGGTGAGATAGGTCATGTCAGTGAACGTGGAATCCCGGTGTAAGCTCAGGAACAGTGGCCGAGGCGTGCCATCCTCCGGCCGCTTGACCTCGCGCGGCCCAATTAATGAAAGCAGCACTTCTCGTTCGCCAAGCTGAAGAAATCGGCCTCGCTCCGGCGCGTAACTTCCTTTTGTGCGATCCGTTTCATAGTCCCAAGCGCCGCCCTGCGTCTTATCAAAGAGAATGTACGGATGTTCCTCGCTTATTTGCACGAACGCGTATTCGACGTCGTAATCGCCAAGCTCATCTGCTAGGCCTTTGATTGCGTGCACTTCGTCTCCGCTAAATCGCTTAAACATCGCGTGAAACACAAGACGTACATGATCCTTGGGCTGCCAGTTCATGTCCTGACTGACCTTAAGAATGGAGGAACGAAGTGTTCCCAAAAGCGCAGTCCGGTATTCCTTCATCGATACCGCCTTGGACGTATTGGCGAGATGGTAGTTGCCGTCCCCGCTAAAGACGGTCGTAATTCCTACGAACTTCTCGTGTTGCCCGAAACGACCTTCGCCAACAGTCGCACTTCCGACGCCGATGACCAACTCATGAGCGATGGCGGGATTTGCTTTCATAAGCCAAGGAATGCCGCCAAGCTTCGCGTACGTGGCCAAACCCATGGTATTGAGTACGAAGCACAGATCGCGGTCGGGCTTGCGCGTCTTCTCGATTTGAAATTCCTGGACAGCAATCTGCTGCGTGAGAAAGCTAGCTTTGCACGCGAGATAGGGATTGAACTTGTCAGCTAATTCCTTAAAGGACTCTTCAATCTGAATGAACGCCAGATCCCATTTGTGTCCGCTACCATGCTTCTCGACGGCCTGTTCACAAGCTCTCCTATACGAATCGACGGAGTTCGTATCCGCTACAAAGAACTCGTACTGAATGTCCTGTAGCGCATATTTTCTGCGGAAGCCTTTCTCAAAGTAGTTCGCTTGATGCTTGCCAGGCCGGCTTCGATCGCGAGATTGCGGCGCAGTTTGCAATATGATGCCCTGATCGAACTTGTGAAGGAACTGTTCCACCTGTCCTTTCATTGATCGTTGGCATACTACACAGATTCTGGGCTGATTTGGCGTAAATACCTGAGCCGTGTACGGCCCGTGTCTCGTCAAGCCTCTTTCATTCCAGGTATCGGTCTTCGAACCGGTCTGGTCAAAAACATAGACAGGCCGTGGTGCGGATTCGAGATAAGGGAACGAGACATGAGCGTTGTCAAGAAGAGTGCCGAACGCAAACGGCACGCCGGCAAGCATCTCGTGCTGCTGACTTCCTAAACTACTGACCGCCCTCTTGATGTGATCGAGTCGAGTCCGTCCTTGCCTCAAAGCGGCTCGCTTGCTCTCGATGAGTTCAAGAACTCGGGGAGCACGTTCCCCAAACAGATGCGAAAGATAGGGCGCAAAAACGCTCTTTTCCGGCCATACCTCACGTGCATCAACGGTTTCTATTCCGCCTCGGGAGTCTGTTAAACGAAGTTCAAAGCCTTCTCTCGATGTGACACAGCCAAGAGTTTCAAAGCGCGGAGCTATTCCGGGGGTCGTCGCCGGGTACACGCTTGCCGACGTAAAAGCCTTCAATGGAAAAGCCGTCCTGTATCAGCTCCCATGCTGTTCGTTCAATAAGCCGGGTTGTTCGCACGTCGACTATTGCAGCGAGGAATGGCTCCCGCTTGAAGAAATAGACAGGACGGATCGCAACCTCGTATAGAAATCGAACCGCGAGCCACTCCGGAGGTGAAATGCCTTGAATCTCACGCAGGACATCCGTGCGAGCGATGAAGCGCATCGGATCATACTTCAGCACTGTGCGTCCTAACCCGTCGAGGTATGTCAAAAGTGCATTCCGGACCAGCGCGGCGGCCAATCCGAGGTGGTTTTTGAGCCGGATCACCTCGGGTTCACCGATGAGCGGCGCGCGTCGCGACACAGAAACAGCTACGATGCGATCTGGCCCATCGCGTCGGAAGACATGCGTGCGGTTATGCTCGCGCCGAAGCTGCTGCAGCACCTGCTCACCATCTTGGCCGTACGGCAGGCACCCGATGGTGATCTCGATGTCGCTAAATTGGACAGGCGAGAAGTTCAAAACCAGGTTTGAGCACGCCGTCCTTGATGTTTCTATCTGTTCAATCTCAAAACAATTATTCAACATTTTGTTTGACCGATAGCGGCCGGTCGTGGTAAAAAGACACTGAGGGCGTCGGTCGCACTGTGACTGTTCGTCTCGTGCTAGCCCGCTGGCCTGAGAAACCGTGGCTCCACGAAAACCGTAAGATCCGCTGGGCCGCTCAAAGCGGCCCTTGCAGTTCGCCGCTACTTTTTTCTCCTTGTAATTAATCTCTTTCGCAAGCGTTGATGCGTTTGGAAAGGCTTGACTTTAAATTATAGTCGAGTTTAGTGAACTGTGCTATATGCGGTTTAGTTCACTGAGCTGTGTTATAACGAGGTGGCGATGGCAACGGAGAGCTTCTCGACGGGTGAGGCAGTCAGGATCACGGGTGTCTCATTCCGCAACATCGACTACTGGGCCAGAACGAAGTTCATCGTGCCGAGCATTGCGGATGCAAGGGGCACCGGCACGGAACGGAAGTATTCGTTCTCTGACCTGCTTGCGCTGCGGGTTGCTAGAGAACTTCGGGAAGCTGGCGTTTCAACGAAATCGCTGCGCCGAATCGTCGATTTTCTGCGCACCCGAAGAGGGGTGACGCAGCCGCTTGCAGGGTGCCGGCTCATCGTAACCGGCTCCGATGTTCAGATTGCGACGAGCAATGAAAAGATGATGAGCGCTCTTGTGAGGCCAGGGCAAACTTCGTTCGCGTTCGTCTTCGACCTCGCGCGAACTGTGGACGAGATGAAGCAAAATATAGAGATCACCCCTCGGAAAGCGCCTGCTCGGGCGTCGGCAACGCGCCCCGTTCAGAAGCGCGCAAGTGGTCGCGCCGTTTAAACAGTCTTTTCGGCGTAGAATAACTCGCCGCGACACAACCAGCGCCATACTTCGGACAAGTTCTCGCGTACGATGATGCCCTGGAAAATGGAAATCACGCAGAAATTTACCTGCGGAGTGCCTGCCAATGTCGGGTTTTCATGTCGAGAAAGTGCCGCTCGCGAGAACAAGCCGACATTGATTTCTCGAACGCAATCAACAACTTCCATGCGAATTGTCGGGTTTGTCGGGTTCTCTCCGAACACACAGCCTCCGGAAAAATCAGCTAGGGTTCTTGAATTCTGAGGTGTTCCGAGCGCCTCGCAACGCCGAAGCTGCGTCACAAGCCAAAATGACTGAATCGCGTGCGGCGCGTTTTACGCCGCCCTTAGAAGCGTTAACCGTGCCGGCAGCAACCTAGGACGTGCTCGGGCCGGCTCCGAAGGCCAACCACTTCCTGTCATTTCCGCGTCCTCGGCAGCCCGCCGAGTCGGATGTGACCCATGCGCCCTCGATTCGCTGCGCAGCGGCGAAGTACTAATGTACGCCGTTTCAAGTAAGACCTTGGGCCCGAGCTCAGGGTTTTGAGACCTTTGTGCCATCTACATTTCTCTCCGGCGGTGGTCCAGCTTTACCTTCGACAATTGGCATTTGTGAAGGTAAACGTCATTTGGTAATGACGAATCTGATCAACGTTCTGACCTTGAGCATTTTGTAAATTCTATTCAATAGCGAGCAATCAAAACGGGGCGCGTAGAATGACGCTTAATGAGAACGAGGTGGTTCGGCTTCATCGCGGCAGCCGTGACGTGCGGCCAGCTGGGCATGGTTCAGGTGGCAGTCGCCGGTGGCAAGAACATACGAATCGAGTTCGACGACAAAATGCGTTCCCGAGTCGTTGCCGTGCTCGATGGTCGCGAGCATATTATCGGCGCATTCACGCCTTCGGAGACGATTCAGGTCTCGAACGCCAAGATTCCGGATTTATCGGTCCTCGGGCGTAAGCACGAATCGTTTCGGGACCAGCTGGGCTCCGGATCACGTACAGTGATCACCGGCACCGCGGGGTCTTTGAAGAAAGTTGAAGTCGTTACCATTTACGATGCGTTCCCGCGCATGGCGTTTTTTGATGTGGAATACACGAACACAGGAACAGACGACCTGCGGGTAAGCGGCTGGACCAACCAACACTACTCCATTTCTTCGGACGGGGCGGCGAAGCAGCCGGCATTCTGGTCGTATCAAAGCGGATCGTATGAAAAGCGTCCCGATTGGGTGCTTCCTCTCACGCCGGGTTTCAGGCAAGAGAACTTCATGGGCGTGAACTCGTCCGATTACGGCGGCGGTACTCCCGTGGTAGATGTCTGGCGACGCGACGTCGGGCTCGCGGTAGGTCACCTGGAACGCGCTCCGAAACTAGTCTTTCTGCCGGTGACAATGTCCGACCCAACACACGCGAGTGTAGCGGTGGAATACAGGAACGGTCATGTTCTCAAGCCGGGTGAAACGATGAAAACCTTTCGAACCTTCGTTGCGGTTCATCACGGAGATTATTTCCAGGCATTGCGCGACTATCGTGATGTGATGGTGGCCCAGGGGGGCGTGCATTTCGATGCTGCGCCCGAAAGCGCATTTGGTCCCATCTGGTGCGCGTGGGGCTATGGCCGGAAGATGACGAGCAGCCAGCTTTTTGGCACGCTGCCGGTGGTCAAAAAGCTGGGCTTCACCTGGGTCACGCTGGACGACGGCTGGCAAACGGCGCAGGGCGACTGGTTCCTGAACCCGCAAAAATACCCAGGTGGTGACGCCGACATGCGCGCGATGGTGGACAAGATTCATGCTGAAGGTTTCAAAGCCCAATTGTGGTGGGCACCACTGGCTGCTGATCCCGGCTCGAAACTGGCGCACAAGCACCCTGAAATGCTGTTGTTGAACGCCAACGGCAGCAAACAGAAAATCTCTTACTGGAACTCCTGGTATCTTTGCCCGGCAGATCCGGCGGCAGTTGAATATCACAAAGCGATCGTGGTGAAAGCGATTCGCGACTGGGGATTCGATGGGCTGAAGCTGGATGGCCAGTTCATGAACGGTGCGCCGGCCTGTTATAACCCGGCACACCACCACTCGCGGCCTGAGGAATCGGTGGAAGGTATGCCCCAGTTTTTCCGCGTCATTTATGAAACAGCGCGCCAGATCAAGCCGGACGCCCTGGTGGAGTTCTGCCCTTGCGGCACCGGATACAACTTTTTCACGCTGCCGTTCATGAATATGACCGTCGCGTCCGACCCGGAATCCGCCTGGCAGGTGCGACTGAAAGGCAAAACACTGAAGGCGCTGCAGGGCGACCGAATGGCGTACTTCGGCGACCACGTCGATATCGTGAAGGATGACCTAGCGTCCACTGTCGGGGTTGGCGGGGTCGTGGGGACAAACTTCCGCTGGCCGGTTGGATCCGGATCGTCGCATGAGGGAAAAGATCTGACGCCCGCCCGCGAGCAACTCTTCGCGAAATGGATCGGGATCTACAAAGAGAAGATGCTGTCGCGCGGAGAGTATCTGGGCGCGCTCTATGATATCGGCTTCGATAAGCCCGAAACTCACGCCATTCACGCGCGCGGGAACGTGTATTACGCGTTCTATGCGCCGCAGTGGAACGGGAAGGTGACGTTGCGAGGTTTGGGACCGCGGAGTTACCGGGTGACAGATTACGTGAACGCGAGGGATCTTGGTAGGGTGCAAGGTCCGGCGGCGACACTGGATGTTCACTTCGAGAAGCATTTGCTGATCGAGGTGAAGCCGGAGTAGCGGCAGGGAGGAGAGCTTGAATCGACGAGGATTTCTGAACGCGCTGGGCGCCGGATCGACCGCGGCGCTTGCGCCTGTTGCAGGGCAGGCCGTCATTCCCGAGCACAACTGGGAAAGATATGATTTCGGCGCCGGCCCACCCGTCCGCGACAGGTTGTACCAGGGGCCATTCCCGCAATACTCCACTGATGCCGTGGTTCCCGACAGCGATGTGGTAATGGTCACCACGCCGTCGACGGAGATCGTTCCCAATTTCGGGATGGGTCTTGTTGTTTACGTTTCGGGCGATACCGGACCGCCGCGCCTGCCAGGAGAAAGACTGGAGAAATCGCTGGAAGATCTGGTGAAGATTCCCTTTACTTAGAAAATTTATATCCGGCCCAACTGGAGAGACGTTCAGAAGAATCCCGGCAGGCTGGACTTGCCCGACTGGTGGAAGGTCACCTTCGATTTGGCGGAGAGATACAACAAGCGGGTCGGATTTCGCATCATGCTCGAGAACCCGGATTCCCCAGACCCGGGAATGCCGGCGTTCCTAATGAGCAAGGTTCCGTACGTGAAGCTCAAGGGCGAGTGGAAAGGCAACCGCTCGGAGACGCGTTACCGGAAAGAGCACCGCATGCCGCGCTACGATCACCCGGAGTATCAGGCCGCGTTTCGCGAGTTGAACGAACTGCTGGCGGCTGAGTTCAATGGGAATCCCCGCATCGAGTACATGGATACGATGATGTACGGCTTCTGGGGTGAGGCGCACACCTGGCCGTTCGAAGGCAATATATTTGCTAGCAATGTCGTCGCCGAGCAGACCTGGATAAAGATGTTCGAGACCCAGCTCGAGATATGGACCAAAGTTCCCCTGGTCACAAACACGCAGCCGGATTTGAGCCATGTGGGCAACGCTGACCTGCTCGATCGGACCATTCGCACTCACAACTGGATTCGAACGGACACAATCTTCATCGAAAATACGCAGATCGAAGCGTTGAGTAACCGCCCTCCCGGGACGGCGGCGGTGTGCGAGGTCGGCATGACTACCGGCGATCCGCGGCGCGTGGCGCTGGATGAGAGTGTCACCTATAACGAAAAGATCACTTCACATATTTTAGATGTCGGCGCGAACTACTGGTCGGTGTGGAACTGGCATAACGAAGCGGCGAAAAACGTCCTGAGCTATTACGAAAAGTATCCGGAGCCGATCGACTTTATCGCACGGCATATCGGGTATCGGGTTCGACCATCATTCATCTGGAGCTTCGAACGGGAGGGGACGCCCGGGCTGGTAATTGGGCTGGCGAATAACGGCGTCGCGGGTGTTCCGGGTGTGTTGCGCCTAACAGTGTTCAGCGAGAATGGGGCCGTCAACATCAGCGGATATGTTGATCCGGGATATCCAAAGCCTACGGGAATCCGCCAGGCGATGCTGATGCTGCCGCCCGGAACTGACTGGAGGGGCCTCAGGCTCAAAGCGGAACTTGAGGTGAAAGGCGTTCGGTATCCAATGACGTGGGCCTGTCGGCAGAAGACGAACGCCGACGGATCCCTCACGCTGGC
>JBPCLH010000131.1:0-5567 GCA_051003475.1 Bryobacteraceae bacterium | reverse complement strand
GGATCATCGTCCGGGTGCCGTGAAACCCAGCGCAGCCTATGGTGCAAGGCTTTCACCAGCCCTTCTTTATCTTCATAAAGGACATCCGTCCAATTACTACATCCTTTTCTCTTCCACTTTCTAGATTTGGGCAAGGGCAATTTCTGGTGATCGAGAGCATCGCAGAGTTCCGGAAGGTGGTCTCTCCAGTCACTTTTGAAGGAATCGATTACACGCGCCACGTTCCGGTTCGTCTCAGCATCCGCCTTTCTACCTGCACCACGGTATTCATGACTGGGGACCTTACATGATTGGGGCGTTTGGGACTGTCGAGCCATTGATGGCGCTGGGTTGACTGTTCCCGCGGTATGGGCGTCGACTCGGTAAGTTTCTGGCCATGCAAGAATAATCGCGCAAGTTGCTGACAACCTCCCCTCGCGAATATCCGAAGCATGGTCGCTTATTGCCTTGTCTATCACACCGGTGACCTCAAGGGCGTGTTTCCTGTGCAGGCGTACGATGTTTTCAGCAACCTCGTTTGAAGTCAGCGGAGCAACGTGTCGAAGTACACGCCCCACTTCGCCCCAGCGTTCAATTAATTTAAGGTCGCTCACATCGCTCATGTCTGTTGCTTTCCGGATGAAGCTCTCAACCAAAGTGAGATCCTTGTCCATCTCCCTTTCGCCTTCGAGCAGGTCTACCTTGTAGATGTTCGCGGGATCTTTGTCCGTATACCGGCTGGCGAGTGTGGCGAACCTGCGGCCCACGCACTGCGAGCACCGACCGCAATGCGGTTTATCGATTGTTTGCTCGTGCGTGTGCATGCAGCTCACTGAGTCTCGGATCAGGTCGCCGCACCGTGCATCGCCAATGAGATTCACGACCTCGGCTCTTGTACGCCAAAGGAAAGGATTCTCTACAGCGAAAGGCTGCTCAATCAAAAGGCTGAAAAGTTCGGCAAAACCATTCAGTACCTGTGGATGCGTTGTCCTCGTGGCCCGCGCGCCAATCGCTTGCTCACTGATCGGCAGATTGAGGCTTACAACGCCATTCTCGTAGAAGCGAATCCGGCTCAAACCAAAGACGTGAGCCACAGGAAAAGCGAGAGAGGCATACAGAAAGGATCGACTCCGTTGCGTGTACTCTCGACCCGTAGACCCTCTCTTGTGGACCCATACCGGAACATGCAACGGTGGACTCCGCTCGAGAAAGGCTTTCAGGCCTTGAACCAATTCCTCCTGTCGCCTTGAAATTTTCGGATTCGACCGATGGCTCACAAGCGCAACTCGTCGTCTGTCGAGAACGCCTTCCTGGACGGCGCCTCCCAAGGAATCTAATCCGCCGGAGAACAGCAGGACCTCTTTGATCTCTTGCACCTCAGAATCCGCATCTCGGAGTTCTAGGTACTGCTGCATGGGCGCGGCATTGATCTTTTGCTTGAAACGGAACTCATACTCATCGTCCGAGAGAAATGACAGGGTTCTTTTCAGCGCATCAACCACGTTCTGTGATGACCAAACGTCCGGACGTCGAACAGGAATGTGAAAGATGAATTGCCGTCGCCAGTTGTCGCCAAAGGCGAGCACGCCCTCGCCACCACGCGTGACCGCCTGATCGGCGCAGTACACATAGCTGGCAATCTCGATTAGATCGACGATCACGTCCGGAACATCGGTTGAAAGGCGACGACTGATATTGCTTATTTTAAGTTCGACATTGGGTTCATCGCCGCCCAGGTCCAAGCGCACAATCTCGTCAAATTTGCCTCGACGCGATGCCGCGGCACCACCGCAGAGGACGATGTGGTCAACCTTCGCCACCCTCCGCCCCCTGTTTGAGCTCCGCGCCAAGCTTCGTCATGGCATAGCCGATGAACCACGCCACTTTCCTGGGCGTGATCCCGCCCTTGTAATTCGCCTTCGAAAACCAATCCGCCGCGAATTTCTCAACAATCCTCGATGCTTGCCTGCAATGGATCGACAACGCTTCCCGAAATTGCCGATTTGCATCGATAGTTCCGAGTTGGTTCGACAGCTCACGGCTGAGAAAGTACGTCAGGTAGCGTTCTGCAAGCCGCGCAAAGAAATCGCGCGCAAGCAAAGAGAAATTGCCGGGTGTGCCTAGGCGCGAC
Organism: Bryobacteraceae bacterium; assembly: GCA_051003475.1. Classification (GTDB taxonomy): domain Bacteria; phylum Acidobacteriota; class Terriglobia; order Bryobacterales; family Bryobacteraceae; genus Bog-105. Next base: position 3,457 of record JBPCLH010000131.1, on the reverse strand, counting down.
AACTCGCGACGCACATCTTCAGCTGTTGATCCAAAGAGGCTTGCGGTTCGTTCCGCTAGAACTGTAGCGAGACTCTCGGCCGCTCCCATTTGAGCCATCTCGCCTAAGTCCGTTCGGCCACCTTTGCGATGCATATGAATGTCCACGGCATCGGAGAAGCCGCCGATAAGTTCGGTTAGCGTAGGCTCAGCGGCAACAGAAACGCCGAGGTTGCCGAGTTCTTGGACGAAATCCGCTTTTCGGGCGCAGAGCGGAAGCTGCGTCAGAAGCCAAAATGACTGGATAAGGGCTGGATCACGTGCGGCGCGTTTTAAGCCTGCCCTGGAAGCGTCGATTGTGGCGGCAGCAATCTCAGGTGCAGTGGCTCGGGCGCCTAGAAGGCCAACCACCTCCTGCCATTTCCTCGTCTTCGGCAGCCTGCCGAGTCGGATGTGACCCATGCGCCCTCGATTCGCTGCAGCGGCGAAGTACCAATGTACGCCGTTCGTAAATAGGACGTCTGATGTCGCCAGGCGATCGAGACCTTACTCGTGGCGCGCCCTCTAGATTTCTCTCAGGTTTGGGGCGGTCCGGATTTACATTCAACAATTGGCATTTGTGAAGGTAAAGGCAAAGTTGCGACGAGTTAGGCTGCTGACGGGGAATACAGAAGAGCCCGACTAAGCACACCTGGGCGTTTAGCGAGATCTCTGTGCGCCGCCTTGAGATTTTTTCAATCCTAGAAATGCGCGTCTACGAGCATTGAAATGCGTTACGATCCAAGAACGATCGTGACGCGCCGCTTGATTTCGCATTACGAACTGCTAGAGGAACTGGGGAGAGGCGGTATGGGAGTAGTTTACAAAGCTCTCGACACTTCGCTCGACCGCTTCGTCGCGATCAAGTTTCTTCCGACGGAGTTCATTTCGAATGCAGACCGCCGCAAGCGCTTTGTGCGAGAGGCGAAAACGGCGTCGGCGCTCAATCACCTCATTCACAAGAGACGGCTCAGCGTGGCCGACGCGCTCAACTTCGCGATTCAGATCTCGGACGCGTTAGCTGCGGCTCATGCGGCCGCCATCATTCACCGCGATTTGAAACCGGCCAACATCATGGTGGGCCTCGAAGGGCGCATAAAAGTGCTCGATTTCGGGCTGGCGAAGCTTGTGGACCACGCACCACTGGCAACTGACGAAAGCACCGAAGCAATGGACCCCGCGGACCGCAGCAGGCACAATTTTCGGAACCGCGTCGTACATGTCGCCCGAGCAGGCGCAAGGCGACGTTATTGACAGCCGGTCCGATATCTTTTCTTTCGGCGCGGTTCTGTACGAAATGACGACGGGCCGACGGGCTTTTTCCGGAGGCACGACCATCTCAACGCTTGCGGCAATCCTCAATCAGGACCCGCGGCCTGTTACCGAGCTCGCTCCGGAGCTTCCGCATGAGCTGGAGCGCATCATCGCGCGATGTTTGCGAAAAGATCCATCGCGGAGGTTCCAACACATTGATGACGTCAAGGTGGCGTTGCAAGAGCTGAGAGACGAGTCCGAAACAGGAAAGCAGTATCCTGCGCCGCCGCGGACGCGCCGATTGTCGCGACGGGTTCTGTTCGCATCCGGTGCGGTTGCCGTTGGCGTTGCCATCGCGACTGCATGGTACGCGCTCGATCGGCGGAATCCGCCGCCAATGGCGACTGTGCCGCTGACCAGCTACCCCGGTTACGAAAAGCACCCGAGTTTCTCGCCGGATGGCAGACAGGTGACGTTTAGCTGGAACGGAGAAAAACAGGACAACTACGACATCTATGTCGTACTGACCTCCGGGGGAGCGCCGTTGCGCGTGACGACGAACCCCGCGCCTGATACAGCTCCTACCTGGTCGCCCGACGGACGGTACATCGCCTTTATCCGTGATCCCGGACCGAGCGGCGCGGTGTATCTCATATCGCCTCTGGGCGGTCCGGAGCGGAAGATCGTAGAGACGAACGGCCACTCAGTTTGCTGGACATCAGATAGTACCTCCATTGGCGTGCCGAACGAGACGTCGGGCATATCGCTCGTATCAATCGCGAGCGGCGAGCAGCGCAAATTGACTTCCGCATCCCAGGGCATGGTTGACGATGATTGCGCGTTCTCCGACGACGGGAAATATCTGGCATTTCTCCGGGAGTTCACGGCCGGCCTGGACAGCATCTCTGTTTCATCTTCTAGCGGCGCGAACCCGCACCGCATCACTTCCGAGGAGCATTGGATCTCCACGGACTCGCATGGATACCGGGTAGGCGAGAGCTGCTGGTGGGCAGGAGCGGAACAGGAACGTGGCGCTTCAGTCTGGCGCGCCTCTCGATCAATGACCAGTCGACAGGCGTAGCTTCGCCGTATCCATTGGCCCGAGCAAACATCCGAGCAAACTCCGAATCACAGTCATGATCAAGAAGCGAACAGAAATGACGTTATCGAAACAGAAGCGGCATTGTCAAGGAACGTTTCACTTGTTCGAGAAACTGAGATCATTCCTGCAGTTGTCTCCACACCTGTTCAGATTAGATTCAGCGGAAGGGCACTTCGGAACTGCCATGGCTCATTTCCCCGCGCGATCCTGAAAGGGGCCGTGCCGAAATCGATCGCGTGGATTCGCGTACTACGACTTGCGTGGGGATCGTCAATCGCTGAGGCTGACGGTCAGGCTTTTGGACACGCCTCACGACAAACTCTGCTAGGTGCTTACCCAGCTCATCTGGGAATTCTCGAACGCTTGTTAACGGAGGCGTCATCAAGGCCCCCTCGCTATCGTTGAAGCCAGCCACACTGATATCTTGCGGTATTTCGAGCCCGGATTGACGCAGCGCCTCATATACGCCTCTCGCGATTTGATCTGAGCCGGCAAACACAGCCGTGACCGGCTCACCGCGGGCTAGAATTGACCGCATCGCGAGGTATCCCAACTGGTGATCGTCGGAATGGATTTCGCTGAGCCGGGGCTCGAGCCCCGCCCGGCGCATACTCTCGCGATATCCTCGCGCGCATCGGGCATACCAGGGCAGCTCGACATCGCCGATAAACCAAATATCGCGATGCCCGTTGGCAATGAGCTCCGAAGTCAAGTCGAAGGCCCCTTGAACATCGTCGGAGTACACAGCATCGTACTCGGAGCGTGTCCAATCGCCGATTACATTGTTTCCCAGAACGGCGAAGGGTATTTCCCGTTCGTGCAATGCGGCGAGCATGTTCGATGAATTTGTCCCTCCTAAAATCAGGGCGCGGACGATGCCTCGCTGACTCAGTATTTTCGGGAGGTGCAATTCTTTAGGATGGATTTCGGGCGAATAGCGGAACGACATGAAGAGGAGTTCCCGGTTCTGGGAGGCACAGTAAGCCTCCGAACCAAATAGCACTCTGGCCTGAAAATTGTGAAGAAGATCCCTATTGGCCAACATAAAAGCTATGACGTTGGACTTTTCATTTCGCTTCTGATC
>JBPCLH010000130.1:0-25824 GCA_051003475.1 Bryobacteraceae bacterium | reverse complement strand
GGTTCATGCTTCCCTATATGCCCGATGATGGAAAGCTGATCTCGCTTCAGCTACGGCTCCTTCGGGCTGCACGCGCCTTTCTCGATCCCGAGCTTCAAGAAGGCAAGGTGACGCCCCAGCAGGCCTTGCAGCTTCTTCAGAACGAAGTAGTCGTGTCAGAAGCGTTCGCCACGGAAGAAGTGGATCGGTTCACGTTCCGGATGCCCGGCCAAGCTGTCGCCTATTTTGACGGCTACACGCGCCTGCGCGAGATCCGCTCGGAAGCTGAGAAAGCCCTCGGTTCTAAGTTCAACGTGAAGCGTTTTCACGATTTCATCCTGTCTCAGGGCCTACTGCCGCCTAACCTATTGCGCAAAGCGGTAATGACCGGCTTGGTTGAGAAATCGTGAGGCGATGCTTGCCCCAGCTTTTCTCCTTTGTGTTCTGCTTCTACTGCTTTCGCGTTCCTTGCAGGCCAGGCTTCGGCTGCTGCTTAGCGACGAACCAGCCCTGATTTTCTTCGCTTCGGCGCTGCTTGTCTGTGCCTTCTGTGCTACAGCAAGCTTTTACAGTTGTTTAATTTGGCGCCTTGTTGTTCTAGTTGTGGTTTATACCTTTGTTCCGACCGTTTGCGTCTACGGTCAGATCAAACGTGGTCAAAAGCAATCCGCGTCATGGTTGGACGTTGCCGTAATCCTAATGCTCTGGCTGCCGCTTGAATTCTCGGCCGGAGCCAGCCTGGTGCCGCGACCGGTTCAAGGCGTTCTCCACGCCACGGCCTATGGAATCGCCGTCACACTCGCCGTGACTTTGTTCTTGCTGGCGCGGCGTTGGCAGGGCATGAGGTACGGGCTGCCGCGAGGCTTTTCAGACCTGCGCAACGTCCTTGTCGGCTATTTCATTTCGGTTTTATTTCTCATTCCTCTCGGCCTGTGGGTCGGCTTTCTTGCCCCTCCTCACCTGCCACGAGTCTCATTGCGAACCGCTGCGTTTCGCATCTTCCTCATTTTCTTTGGAACGGCTTTCCCGGAGGAAATCCTTTTTCGCGCTCTCATTCAAAACTGGTTTTCGCAGCGAATACAGCAATCGTGGAAAGCAGTCGTGGTTAGCGGCGTCGTCTTCGGTGCCTCGCACCTTAATAACGCCCCCGGTCCGCTTCCCAACTGGCGCTATATGGCTGTCGCGACGATTGCCGGACTCATCTTCGGCACGGTATTCCTTCGTTCGAGCAGCATCTTCGCTTCGACCACCGTACACGCCGCAGTGAACACGACCAAGTATCTTTTCTTCTAACTACTCGCCCGCTGCCTCAGCCCCTTGCGTGGGATTTCCGAGATACTGATCGAACCAACCAAGAGTACGCCGCAGTACGTCTAGCCTATCTTTCGGATCATGGAAAGCATGCCCCTCGCCAGCGTAGACCACCAGTTGCGTTGGAACCCCAAGCGTCTTGACGGCGTGCCAGAACTCAAACGATTGTGGTGCCGGGCACTCGCCATCCCGTTCGCCTACAACCACCAGCGTCGGCGTCTTCACCTGTTTAATGAAATCAATCGCCGAGCTCTTGGCGTAAACTGCCGGATCGTCATAGACGGATGCGCCGAAATACGGAATCATCCATTCATCGATCGAATTCTCGCCATAGTAGCTTTTCCAATCTGCGATTCCCGCGCCTGCGACGGCTGCCCGGAAGCGGTTTGTCTGAGTGACCGCCCACATCGTCATGAATCCGCCGTAGCTCCAACCAGTAAGGCCGATACGATTACCATCAATCGGGACCTTCTTGATTACCGTATCGACGCCTGCCAACACATCGCGCAGATCGCCGTGTCCAAAATCCTTCACATTCGCTCGCGTAAACGCCTCGCCTTCTCCGTAGCTGCCCCTCGGATTAGGAAAGAAGACGAAGTAGCCCAAGCCCGCCATTATCGACATATCAAATCGAGCGGTTGGCCAGGAAGCCGTTCTGATACCGGCTGGCCCACCGTGGATTTCCACCACCATCGGATACCGCTTGCCCGGATCGAAGTTTTCGGGATACACCAACCATCCCTGCACGCGAAAACCGTCGTTCTCCCAGAGAACGCTCTCGGCTTTTCCCCAATGCGGCCGCTGGGATGCATTGATGTGTGTCAGTGGCTGCCAGTTACCCACCGGTCCCGCCCAAACCTCCTGCGGCTGCTCCCATGACGATCGGACAACAGCACTCGTTCGCCCATCTGCCGCAAGCGAGAAATTTGGGAAGTTACCGGCGTAGTGTATCCCTTCGATTCCTTTCCACAGGGTTTCGGTTTCACTGCTTGCCACGTCTATCGTAGAGATCGCGCCGCCACCCTCCACCGCTTCCGTAAATACAAGCTTGTTAGCGCCCTGCCAAACCAGTCCACTTGGCGACGCTTTCCTGGCCGGTGTGATATCGCGCGGCTCTCCACCCTGGCTGCTGACTACGAATACGTCGCCCCCGTTGAATCCTTGATCGCTCATCAACCCGCCGATAAATGCAATCTGTTTCCCATCGGGCGACCAGCGCGGCACAGCCAACTGCCGGTCCTTCGGCGGAGTGTAGGCTGCCTTCATCTCACCAAGGTCGATCGATGCGATGTAAAGCTTGGCGGTCCACCAGTTGTTGTCCGCAGGTCCGGGCGCAGCGAGCGCTACGAATCGACTTCCATCGGGCGACCAGTCGAACTCGTAAACATTCAAGTCCGCTGGGGTCACCCGGCGCATCTCGCCGCCCCTGGCATCCACAACCACAAGACGCAAATTGTGAATGTCACTTCCGATTGCACCCGTTTGTGCGGGTACGGCTTCGAGCGGACCTCCTCCGCCGCCGTTCTCTGCATACAAAAACGCGAGGCGGTTTCCCTGCGGTGCCCAGCGGATATCAGTCACATAGCCCTTTACATCCGTTACCCGATGAGCCCTGCCACCTCCGGCCGGCATCACATAAACCTGCTCTTGGTCCTCTGATCCGGCATTCGAGAAGAAAGCAATCTGCAGGCTGTCAGGAGACCAAGCCAGCCCCTTTTCGCGGCAAGGCTTGCCATCGCCGGCGCTCACGCGTTCCGGTTGCGCGGCAGAATTCTTCCAGTCCAGCCTGTAAATCTCTGTATTCCGCGAATTGTCCTGAGCGGCTTGGCCCCACGTCACCCACTTTCCATCCGGGGAAATGGTCACGCCCTCAAACGAGTGCGCCTCTTCGAGTTCCTTCAATACTGCGTCGATCTTTGATTCTTGGGGACACGCAGCGCCGCCGCATAACAAGAACAGAACACTTGCACACGCAGCTTGTGAGAAACGCATGGATTCTATATTCTCACTTCAGTGAGAAAGCGCTTGACGCCCGGTAGCCGCCTTGCTAAAACATATCGAAACGGAGGCAGGAATGAAGACTACAGCATGTGTATTGATTAGTTTGGGCGCGGTGATCGGAGCGTTTGGCACAAATCAAGCGAGAGCGGAATCGAACGTTGAAGATAAGGTGAAGCAGCTTGAACAGGAATGGGCTGAAGCCGGCGTAAAGCGCGATACGGCGGTGTACGACCGCCTGGAAGCGGACGATTTCGTCTCTACAGATCCTGCGGGCCACGTGGGAGGCAAGTCAAGGGATCTCTCAGACCTGAAGAGTGGCAACTTCACCGCACAGACCATGAAAGTCGATGATATGAAAGTGCAGGTACATGGAAACGTAGCTGTCGTTATAGGCCGCACGACTATTTCCGGTGGCAAATACGGCGGCCAGGACATCAGTGGTGAATATCGGTTCACGGATGTTTGGGTGAATCACGCAGGCCGCTGGCAGGTCGTTGCTTCGCAAGGAACTCAGGTCAAGCAGTAAGCCGCCTAGCTTCAACCTCCCGGCGATTTAGGACCGCCCCGCCGTGCTTTCACCGGCGCTCGTGCTGTTCTTGTTGCTTCATGCGCTGCTCGCGCTCCGCGACCAGACGCTCATAGATCGGAATCTGCTGCGGCGTGAGAATTGACTTCACCCGGCTGACCTGCTCCTTCTTAATCTTGAGCATCGCCGGGCGATAGGACTCTTTAACGGCCTTGAACTCCCTCTTCGTCTCATCCAGAATTGTTTCGAGCTGGGAAACTTGATTGGCAGTCAAGCTAAGTTTGGACCGCATTTCCGAAACGTAACGGTGCCGGAAATCCTCAGCGCTCTTAGCGTTCACTGCTGTGGATGTGTAGTAGCGGTAGGCCAACGCACCCACGGCGGCGCCACAACAAAACAGCAGAATCGCCACAAGCACCGCAGTCCATCGATTACGCTTCATATTCTTCCGTTGCTGTCCATCTACGCGCTTTTAATGGAACGGTACCGGAGCTTGCTCAGCGTCTGCTGCCCCCCTGATCGCCTCGGCGTAATAGGTCTGTTCGGGGGTGCTATTGTCCGCCGCGAGCGCGTCAGCATAGGTCGGAAGAGTTTGCGGACCCGCAAGGAAGTTCAGGATAAGAAGAAGGACGCACAAAGCCGCAGATGTTGTCATAGCCGTCCGCGCAAGACCCTGAAACGCAAACCAAAAACATCGGCGATTGTCGATCCTTTCCCATATCTTGGGCATAAAGCCGGGGGTTCCCTCAAAGTCGGGGCAAGAAGCCCGATACTTGCGGAACAGATCGTCCAATTCGCGATCGTCATTCGTCATAGCATCTCTCTATTATTCCTGGCCACAACGCGAACCCAGCAATCCCAAAAGCTCCCCAATGGCCTACAATCTACCATCGGCGGCCGCTGTCTTGTACGCCTTGAGCACCCGTTGACGCGCTCTAAATAGCCGCACCTTTAAGGCGTTCTCGCTCACTTTATAGATCTCCTCCAGCTCCTTCAACGTGAGGCCCTCCACTTCCTTCAGAGTCAGCAGCAATCGGTCTTCTTCAGAGACATGCTCGAACAGCGCGCTCACAAACTCACGGATCTGAGCTTTCTGCCGTTCCTCGCCTTGCTGTTTGCCACCGGCTAACGCATCAGCCATCATGACCTGCTGTTCGCTTAGATCAGCCATCCGCGACTCACTGCGCCTCTTTGCACGCCGCAGATAGTCATAGGATGCATTCACAGTTAACTTGTATAACCAGGGTTCAAATACCTCTGCGGTGCGAAGCTGGTCCAACGAGTAATACAGCCGGACGAATACCTCCTGGCCCACATCCTCGACGTCCTCTGGCCGGCCGATCAGCCGCGAGATCGTGCCAAGAATGCGCTTCCTATATGCCAGAACGATTTGATTGAACGCCGCCGCGTCACCTGCTCGCGCTCTCTCAATCAGTTCTTGCTCGACAAGCATACCGGCACCGCGGCCAGATACCCTTTGCTATGGTGCCCGCCATTATCGCGTGCCGGAGACTCGTCCTTCGATTTGCTTAGGCGCTCCGGCAACTTGCTAGGTTACAAGACCCGCGTTACGATGTCACCGGCCAGAGACTCAACACCCTAGGTTCTGGGAAAATTCCGTACTCTGCTTCTGCTGGGACGACTCACTGTTTGAACTCACGGTGACTTGCCTCAACTCAAGTTCCTCGATCGCGGCGTCCACCGCCGACCGTTGCGCGTATAACTGCTCTAGTTCTACGCGCAGTACCGGAGACCTCTTGTGAAGACAGGATGTCTTACCGTGCGCCATAGCTTTGTTGTACCTCGAATCCGTTACAACTTCAATGAAGATCAACGAATTAGTCCTTTTATACTAACCACCTAGGCTCGCTACGGCCTCTCAGTCCACGTTCGTATGCCCTGAACGCCGATGCTTCATCTCCGTGGAAATTCCCCCCGGCTCCGGGAGCTGCTCGATTTTGCCCAGTAGCAGGATGTAGCCGCCGATTCCCACCAGCAAGATTGCGGCAGCTGCGGCGAATGCTCGTGAAAAAGAATTTGCGGGGCCGGCAAAGTAGCCAGTTAAGATAGGTGCCACGATCGCAGCGAGCTGATTCCCGAAATTGAGGATTCCGCCCACTCTTCCAACGCTGTCGCGAGGTGCAATCAGTGAGGGAATTGACCATCCCACTGGCGCAGCTGCGGAAAGCCCGCCCAGCGCGATTGTGATCCAAAGGGTCGCCAGCATGGGCTTAGACGTAAACATTGCGCCGGCAATTGACAGCCCGAGACTCGTCCCTCCCACTAAAATCGTCTGGCGTACTACCGTTTCTTTGTAACCGCGTCGGATGAGCGCATCCACGAGCCATCCGCCCACCAACAGATCCGTTGCCGTGGCAAACAGCCAGGGCACGCTCGTATAAATAACGGAGTGCGCCAGATCTAAATGAAGCGCCGAAAAATAACTGGGCAGCCACGCCAGCAGGAGGTAGAAACAGTAGTTGTATGCCGCGAACCCTATACCCAACCCCCACACCTTTCGCTGCCGCAGCAAGTAGCCTAGAGAAGCCCCTTTCGGTCGCGCCGTTTCTGGCCCGTCGTGTGCACCGCCTTCCTTGATATAGCGCCACTCCTCCGCCGATAAACCACCGTCATCTTTCGGATCGCGGTAAACGATATAAAAGGCCACAAAGAAAAGGAAGCTCGCGAGCCCAGTCGCCGCAAAGCTCCAACGCCAGCCGAAGTGCAGCAGCAGCATGCCGATTCCGGGAACGCCGATGGCTGTCCCGAACTTTGCTGCGGAATCGAAAAAGGCCGTCGCAAGACTCCGTTCCTGCCTTGGGAACCAGTAGCCTGTAGCCTTAGCATATGCAGGGAATGTAGGAGCCTCCCCCACCCCCAGCAAAAGACGCATTGCGAGAAAGCTGCGCGCCCCGTTTGCCATACCCGCCCCAAATGAGGCGATGCTCCATATGAGCGCACTGATCCGGCCAATTATTTGCACCCCGAAGCGGTCTAGCAACACCCCCATCGGCAACTGCAGCGAGGCATACGTCCAGCTATATGCACTGGACATATAGCCAAAAGCGACGTTAGAAAGCCCGAACTCGGTATGCAGCGCGTCGCGTGCAACCGACAGGTTGACCCGGTCGAGGTAGTTCACGAGCACCCCGACCCCGAGTAGCACTGCTATCCTCCAGCGCCTTCGTGTTGTTGCCTGGCCGGACATCGACGCTGGAGCTACACCAAAGCAGCGTTTTCTCGATTACGATCCAACAGCGGCTGCCGTCGCTGGTTTATAACCGGACATTGCGGCTTGCTTCATGGCTTCTATACCCTCTTTCGTACTCAGCAGCGGTGTCGTCTTCACGTTCCGGCAGGCCCCACCGGCCGCAACCGCTATCGCAAATGCAGCCGCGGCGACATTGCTGGGCATTTCGACCACCCCGATAATGTCGAATTCTCCGAAGGACATCCAAAAGCGCTCCATTTTGCCGCCCAGCTTCTTGATCGCGCCTTCCACCGCTTCCGCGCGGTCCTGCGGATTCTTCACCATTGCTGCCCAAGCCTCCGGCGTGTAAGCAACTTGAACCAAGTAATGCGTCATCTCTTTCGGCCTCCTTCGGGGGATCATATACCAATACAAATGCCGCCACAAGTCCAAACATCGGGTATTGAAAATCACCCCAACCGTCGATAAGGCTAAGTAGGAACTGCTTATCCCGGTGCTCATCACAATCCAGCGTATCTGTCATCTTTTACTCGATCCAGGGGGACCGGTGGTAACGCCGTTGCGCATCGCCTGTGGCATCCTGTTGCTCGCGTTGATCGCGGCGGAAGCGCTTCATATCCGTATGCGCCGGCGCATGTGCTCAGTTAAAGACCAGCTCACACAACAAGCCATTCTCAAAGAGGCGGCGGAAACGGCAAACCGCGCGAAAACCGAGTTCCTCACCCACATGAGCCATGAAATCCGGACACCCATGAACGGCATCATGGGTTTCACCGACTTAGCTTTAAGAACTGAGCTCAAACCTGAACTTCGTGAATACCTTGATACCGTCCGCACATCCGCCGAATGGCTCATGCACATCATTGGGGAAATTCTTGATTTCTCGCGAATTGAAGCGGGCAAGCTTGAACTCGACAATATGGAATTTTGCTTTGCCGAATGCATCGGCTCGGCAATCAAGTTCGTAGAACCCCAGGCCGCAATCAAGAATTTGCGGATCGCATTCAAAATCGATCCTCAGATTCCCGTCCAAATCTCGGGGGATCCTACACGGCTCCGGCAGATTCTAGTTAATCTGCTAGATAACGCAGTGAAGTTCACGAGCAACGGCAGCATCATGCTTTCGGCCGCACGCGAATCCAACTCCATAGACACAACTACGGTCAGGATTTCAGTCGCGGATACGGGGGTTGGGATTGCATCTGACAAACAGAAGTTCATCTTCGAGCCTTTCAGGTTGCCTGATGGGTCGCTTAATAGGAAATTCGGCGGAGCAGGCCTCGGACTTGCGAGATCCAGCAGACTTGTAACTCTCATGGGCGGGGCGATTGATGTTCAGAGCCAGATCGGAGCGGGCGCGACGTTCTGCTTCACAGCGCAATTCCGAAAAGTTGCACCTCTGTCCAACAAAATTGTTCCCAAGTCCAACGAAGTTGCCCCTGCGGTCAGCGAACTTACCCCTGCGGTCAGCGAATTTACCCCTGCGGCCAGCGAGGTTGCTCCTGTCGCAAACGAAGACGGCCCTGCCGCAAACGAAATTGCCTCTTCTTCCAACCAAGACGAATCGTGCAATCCTGCCCCTAGGACGGGACCTCTCTCGATTCTCCTCGCCGAGGATAACGCCGTAAACGGACGTTTGGTCACCAAGGTTCTGCAGTCGGTTGGACACCGAATCACCCGTGCTTCCAACGGAAAAGAGGCCGTCGATCTGGTCGAAACGGAAAGCTTCGATCTTATTCTGATGAATTTGGAGATGCCGAAGATGGATGGGTTCGAAGCAACCGCGGCCATTCGCGCAAATGAATCCAACCGACCTCATATCCCGATCTATGCCCTGACCGCACACGCGGGCGCCCACGACCGGGACCGATGCTTGGCAGCGGGGATGGACGGCTACATCTCAAAGCCGATTCAAGTTGATGAATTGGTCAATCTGGTAGCCAAGATTGCTTCGTCCCCTGTGGAAATCGCACGCGCAATCGAGTCGGCTGAATCGGAGTTGATCTGCGCTTCCTAAAGAAATCGACGCACTCACCAGTACACCGTCAGTCTTCGCCCTCCGGAGATCTGGTCGGCCCGGTGTTGGCGGCCCAATCATCCGGCGGGACGTCTCCGATATCGGTTAATCCCAGCCGCCCATCCGTCGGTTCTACTACTTCCATTCCGTAGCTATCGCGACGCTCCTCCTCAGCGTTAAACCCACCCTCCGGCTTTTGCCGGATCGAAGTCTTTCCTCCCAAACTAGTTGGATCTGCTGTCGGCCTCGGCCCGGAGCCCGTTTCAGTAGGTTGCGCCTGGTTATCTCCAGTCTCTTCACGCTGTCCGCGCCGGATAGTGCTGTCCTTCATTGAATGCTTCCCTCATGTTGTTGACATCTGTTGATGTGTGTTCGTTTCCCGCTATCGGAAGGTTTCGTGCTGTTGTCAGAGATTTTATATCGTAGAGTCGATGACCTTACATCTCCGGAGATCTCTAGAAGTATTCATCGGCCTTGGGACGGCGGTTGGATTGCAGTTCCCCATGCAAGCCCAAAACCTTTCCGTGAAATGGGAGGAGCTAACCGCTGCCGATTTTGACAGCGGAATCCAGAAGAGCCACGGCGCTTGCGTATTGCCGTTTGGAATTCTCGAAAAACATGGACCACAGCTGCCTGTCGGCACTGATTTGATCAACGTCCGTTACGTCTCGCTGCATGCGGCAGAGCAAGAGTATGCGGTCGTCTTCCCCGAATATTATTTTGGCCAGATTTTCGAAGCGAAGCATGAGCCCGGCACGGTCGCCTATAGCCCACATATGCAGATGGATTTGCTGCAAGAGACAACCGACGAAATGGCGCGAAACGGTTGCAAAAAGATTCTCATCGTGAACGGTCACGGCGGCAACGAACATTTGTTGCCGTACTTCGCACAATCTCAGATGGCATCGCCCCACGATTATGTCGTGTACGTCTTTCTGCGCGGTCAATCTCCTCCGGGTCGGCCGCAGCTCAAGTCCAAAGTGGATATGCACGCCGGTGAATCGGAGACTTCGCATACCATGATTTCACGGCCGGATTTGGTTCACGTCGATCGTGCCTCCAGCGAATCCGGCGCCGATCAAAAACGGTTGGATCTTCCCGAAGGCGTTTACACCGGCGTTTGGTGGTACGCGCGATTCCCAAATCATTACGCCGGAGAAGGTGCCGCCGCGACCAAACAATTGGGCGAATTCGATATGAAGGCTTGGACCGATCAGGTGGTCAATGCTATTCGTGCCGTCAAAGCCGACCAGGAAAGCTTGCGCCTTCAAAACGAGTTTTTTGAGAAATCTAAACATCCGATCGATACAAAGCAGTAAGGACCATCGGAGCATCGACCATGCTAATCGTTCATGTCCACGTCCACGTTAAACCCGAATCAATCGACGCATTTCGGGAAGCCAGCCTTGAAAACGCGCGGAATAGCGTTCAGGAGCCGGGTATAGCGCGCTTCGATGTGCTCCAGCAAGCCGATAATCCGGCCCGCTTTCTCTTATCCGAGGTCTATCGAACTCCGGAGGCGCCTGCTCAACATAAAACGACCGCTCATTACCAGGCCTGGCGAGACACTGTCGCAAGCATGATGGCTGAATCCAGGACGAGTGTTCAATTCAACAACGCCTTTCCAGACGATGAACGCTGGTAAACCCGAACGTTTCCCGGGAATGCAATTTGAATTCTCCACTGCCGTCCGAATCATCTTTCGATCTGGGGCTGTCGCGGATTTGCCGAACATCGCTCGCGAATTCGGTACGCGCGCTCTCCTCGTCACCGGGCGCAATACCGCCCGTGTTGCGCCGCTCACCGCAGGGCTTCAGCGCGCCGGGATAGAGTCTTCCATCTTCTCTGTCGAGACCGAGCCAACTCTCGATATCATTCGCGCGGGCGTCCACCAGGCGCGGCAGACCTGCGATCTGGTCATCGGCTTCGGCGGTGGAAGTGCGATTGACGCAGGTAAAGCCATTGCCGCATTGGCCACAAACTCCGGTGAGCCTCTCGATTACCTCGAGATCATCGGGCACGGCCGCGCTCTCGAACGTTTGCCTCTGCCCTTCATCGCCGTCCCCACCACCGCCGGAACCGGAGCGGAGGTCACCCGCAACGCCGTTCTCGGCTCGTTTCAAGATGGCGTGAAAGCTAGCCTGCGCAGCCCTTTGATGCTCCCGAAAGCAGCGTTAATCGACCCCGATCTCACGCTGAATCTACCGCCCGAGATAACCGCGAGCACTGGCCTTGACGCCTTAACCCAACTGATTGAGCCCTACGTTTCAACTCGCGCAAATCCGCTCGCCGATCTTTTCTGCATCGAAGGTATGGAACGCGTTTCGGCATGTCTCGTGCAAGCCTGGCGTAGCGGAGGAGACCATCAGGCCCGCCAGTCAATGTCGTTCGCTAGCGTTCTCGGAGGCTTGGCCTTAGCGAATGCAGCGCTGGGGGTTGTACATGGTTTTGCCGCGCCCCTCGGAGCCATGCTTCATGCACCGCACGGCGCTTTGTGTGCCGCCGTACTCCCCCATGGAATGGCGATCAACATTCAAGCGCTGCGCCGTCGCGCTCCCGAGCATGAGGCCTTGTGCAAATACCATGACATTGCACGCATCCTGACCGATAGCTCAACAGCCGACCCCGAAGACGGAGCAGTTTGGGTTGCAGATCTCTGTCAACAACTTTCGATACCACGTTTAGGGGCTCACGGTTTGGACCCGCGCCAAATACCCGCGCTTGTCGAAAAAGCAGCGAAAACAAACAGCACAAAAGGTAATCCCATTCGGCTTACAACGCAGGAATTGACCGAGATCGTAGATCGTGCTCTTTAACCTCCAGTTTTTCGCGAGATTGTGCGCGACTCGTAATGTTGAAGGCTGATACTCTTTCGCCGCGTGCTTATTCCTAAAGCGCCACACTGGCGGGCCACGGTTCGTCGACCCCCATGAACGCGACCGCCGCACCCAACAGCGCCATATTCTTGCTGAAGTTGATCATCTCGCTTTGGCGCTGGCTGAGATCTTTCTGGCTCCAAAAATCGTGCATCATCGGCGAGACACCCGCTAGAAACGCGACCACCGCCGCCGTGCCGATCTTTGGCTTCGTTCCCAGCAGAATGCTTGCGCCTCTCAAGAGCAGCAGGACTGTGGATGCCGTCACAGCTTGCTCCGGCATCGGTACGTTCTTCAATCCCGCGTATTGGGAGAGGTTCTTGTGCTGCTTTACGTGATTTATTCCGTTGTAAAGGAAGAAACCTCCGAATATGATGCGGCCGACCAAGAATGCAGCTTTCATAAACTGTTGGATTGCTCGGAGCAGGGACTGTTTCAACTGCCGCGGTTACAAGGCGTGCCGTAAGCTTGAAAGATATCCTCGTCAATGCAAGATTTGACCCGTCTTTTCCCCAGTATCCTACTGCTTGCTGGATTGGCTGCGCCCGCCCGTGCGCAAAGCGTCGATACAAACGTTACCCGCGCCACGCTCGACAATGGTCTCCGCGTCGTAATCGTTCGCGACCCCCTGGCCCCTGTCGCTACGATTGAAGACAATTACCTCGCCGGCGGAAATGAGACCCCACCCGGTTTCCCCGGGATGGCCCACGCGCAGGAACACATGGCCTTCCGGGGCTGTGCTGATCTCAGCGCTGATCAAATCGCCGCCATCTATGCGCAGTTAGGCTCAGATGGTAATGCGGATACTCAGCAGAACGTCACGCAATACTTCGTCACCGTACCGGCCAAGGACTTAGATGTCGCCCTCCGCCTGGACGCCGCTTGCATGGGGGATGTCGCGGATACTCAAGATCAATGGGCCCAGGAGCGGGGCGCGATCGAACAAGAAGTGGCGCGCGACCTCTCAAGCCCGGTTTATAAATTCATCACTCGGCTGAACAAAGACCTGTTCGCCGGTACTCCCTACGAAACCGACGCACTCGGAACGAAATCTTCCTTCGATCAAACCACGGGCGAATCTCTGAAGAAGTTCTATCGGGATTGGTATGCGCCAAATAACGCAATTCTGGTCATAGCGGGTGATATTGACCCGGTTTCGACCTTAGCCAAAGTTAGGCAGTATTACGGCCCAATTCCGCTCCGACCCATCCCGGCCCATCCCGCCATCAACCTGCAGCCCGTTCCGGCCGACTCGTTCACTCTCGATAGCAATCTCCCCTATGTGCTCACCTTTGTTGCTTTCCGGTTCCCAGGCACGGACAGTCCGGATTTCGCTCCCGCGCAGGTATTGAGTGACGTTCTTTCCAGCCAAAGAGCCGATTTATATGCGTTGGTTCCGCACGGTAAAGCGCTTGATACCGCCTTTGCCTTACTCGAGACCTATCCCAAAGCGAGTGCAGCCTTCGCACTTGCGTATCTTCCAGGGGGAGCGAACGCCGCGCCGCTCAACAGCGAGATCAAGAGTATTCTCATGAACTACGCCACCAAAGGCGTGCCGCCAGATCTCGTTGATGCGGCAAAAAAGGGTGAGATTGCCAGTGCCGAATTCGCGCGCAACTCCATCCCCAATCTCGCGTCGCTGTGGTCTCAGGCGCTGGCTGCGGAAGGCCGCCAGTCGCCGGACGAGACCGTTGAAGCCATAAAGCGCGTGACGGTTGATGATGTGAATCGTGTCGCGAGGACATATTTGCTACACGAGAATGCAATCATCGCGACGCTCAAGCCTACACCCTCGGGTGAGCCGGTTTCGCAAAAGGGCTTTGGTGGCACGGAGGTAACCACCACTGCTCCTACCAAACCTGTTCGACTTCCCGACTGGGCGGAGGCCGCAGTGAAATCGCTCAGCATCCCGCAGCCAAATCTCCACCCGGCAGACCTGACTCTGCCGAACGGCATCCGTCTCATCGTTCAAACCGAAAAGGCCAGTCCGACAGTCACCCTGATTGGATCGATCAAGCAACAGACTCAGCTCCAAACACCACCCGGTAAAGATGGCGTTTCCGGCGTTCTCGAAGGTCTGTTCTCGTACGGCACCAAAACGCTCGACCGGCTCGCCTTTCAGAAAGCACTCGACGACATTGCAGCTTCTGAATCCGCCGGCGCGAATTTTAACTTGAAAGTTCTGAAGCAATACTTCGCCCGCGGCGTCGAGTTGCTCGCTGACAACGAACTGCATCCCGCGCTGCCGCCCGATGCCTTCAAAGTCGTGCAGCAGCAAACCGCGCAGTTCACGGCAGGGGCTCTACACAGCCCCGGCTACCGCATGAATCGTGCGCTCGAACACGCGCTCCTTCCGAAGGGCGATCCGCTCCTGCGCGAAACCACACCTCAAACCATCTCCTCCCTTACCTACGGCGACGTCATCGCGTATTACAAAGATACATACCGGCCCGATCTAACTACCATCGTCGTGATCGGCGACATCACTCCCGAAGAAGCGCGCGCGGTGATCGAAAAGTGCTTCAACGAATGGAAAGCCTCGGGTCCCAAACCGCCGGTCGTTCTGCCTCCAGTTCCGGCCAACAAGCCGAGCGCGGTCAACGTGCCCGACCCGGCGCAAGTGCAAGACACCGTCGATCTCTCGCAACAGCTGGAATTGAACCGCTTCAATCGGGACTACTACGCACTTCAACTTGGCAACCACGTCCTTGGAGGCGGCTTCTATGCTACGCGCTTGTACCGCGACCTGCGTCAGAAGGCCGGGTACGTATACAACATCGATGATTCGCTTCATGCGAGTGAAACCCGTGCTTCGTACACCATCGATTACGGCTGCGATCCGCAGAACGTCTCGAAAGCGAGAGCGCTCATTCAACAGGAGCTGGTCGCCATGCAGAAGTCCGAAGTCACTCCAGCCGAGTTGCAGCAAGCCAAGGCGTTGCTACTGCGTCAAATCCCACTTCGCGAATCCAGCGAGGATTCGATTGCCGGAGGTCTGATCGGTTATGCCCGCATCGGCCTGCCTCTCGACGAGCCGTCGCGAGCCGCGCAACGCTACTTCAATATGAACGCCGCCGAGGTGCGTGTAGCGTTTTCCAAATGGATAGATCCGGCGAACTTCGTCCAAGTCGTCCGCGGTCCCACTCCGCAATAGAATGCGATGTCTTGGGAACTCGCGCGGACGGTGCATCAAGGCTACGGGATTTTGAAAGTCTTCTTCACTGAGAAATCAAGCTGAATCCGCTCATCATCCATCCATCCCCAGTGACTGCCATAAATCGACTCTAACGAAACGTCTCGAAGTGGAATTAAAGCGAGGGTGCCATCCGGCGAAACAACCGCAATCGAGCAATGGCGGTTTCTCTCGCTTCCGATCGGGTTTCCACCGGGATCAATCGCGCCCGTTTCCACCCAGTTGAACACGCAGTCGATAAAAGCTACTCTTTTTGAATTTGGCGACCAGGCGAACCTAGGCACGAACTCATGAATGCCGACGTGTTTCGAGCCTTCTTCTTGAACAACATCTGTCGACTCCCCGAATGGTTTCCGCACGACTGGCTTGGTTCCTCTGGGAAGTGGGTAAACCGTCGTGTTGTTTATCAACAAGTAATTGCTTTGCGCGAATGGCGGCGCAAAATGAATGATTGGGCCTACATCTGTTTCCCGTCCGGAGGACGGGCTGAACCCATAGCCGAGTAGATCACGAACAGTCTTTCCAGTGGCTAGTCAATCTCCACGTACTCACTTAGCGAAGGATTTTTGTGGCATTCCACTCCGATTACTGTGTCAGCCCATACCCACCGGATGTTCAGGATGCTGGCACATGTTTCAGGTTGCCCCAGCGCTGCAGGTTGCGGTTGGAAAGCTTCTAGACGCTGGCCCTCTAAATCCAAAATGACAACTGAAGGAATGCAGTTTTCTCCCTGGATGCACTGCTCATAGTAGGCAATTCGATCCCCGGGAACGGAAAGTAAAGCTTGTAGCTTCGACTTTCCATCGCGAGTTAGTTGTTTCGCCTGTCCGTTCTGGATGAGCCAGACTTCGTTGTCGCGAACCTCGACCCGTATCGCATCAGCCCACGTGAGTGAGGCCAGCAGGAGAAAAACAAGCCATCGTGCCATTTCCTTTGCCAGTTAGTCTAGCGCGCTTCCGAGCTTCTAGTTCTCCGATTGCCAAACACAGATCATTATGCCGGACCATGAATCTTAGCTTGCATGCCTCCCAGCCGGCCCGACGCGAATCACTCTATTACTTTGCCAGTGACGCTTGGAAGCCACCCCATCACTCTTGGAAAACCAGCAGCAGAATCCCGATTACTAGCAGAATCGCTGAAACCACCTTGCGGAAAAGCTTCTCGGGAATCCACCGCAGCACGCGCTCACCGATTAGCGTTCCGACCAGCACCCCCAGCACTGCTGCGAGAACCACTGGCCAGGTCGCGACCATCCGTCGCCACTCGCTAGCGAGGTAAACCGGAATTCGAACTGCGTCCACTGCCAGCCCGATTGCTGTCGCGGTAGCTACGAATGCCGGCCCCTTGACCCCTAAGCCGAGCATCGCCGCCGACCGAATGCCGCCCTGATTGCCGACCAATCCTCCGAATCCGCCCGAAACAGCTCCCGCGATCCACGATCCTTTCCGGCCGAACCGCAAATTTTCGGTATACCCGAGAACGCCCATCAGCCCTACGAATACGAGCAAAACGCCGAGTACCACGCCCAGAACTGGATTCGTCACATAAAAGTGAATCACGGCGCCGATCAGCGCACCTGCCGCATTCATCAGGCCGAACTGTAAAAAAATTGTCCGGTTTACATGCGCGCGCAATTTCCAAAAACGCACGACCGTTGCGATGACGTGTGGAATTGATACTGCGGCAACTGCCGTCTTCATGCCATATTGCATGGCCACCAGAGGCGTCAGAATGCTCCCAATACCAAAACCGGCGATAGACGCGATTCCACCTGCAGCGATCGCGGCAATCGCGACGGCAAAATAAAATATCACGCGCGTTCACTGCGCCTCGGCATGATTCTGTATCAACGCGTCCGTGCCTCTAGCATTTCCTGCTCCGCCCGATAATCCGCTGGATAGCTCTCGAAACCCGCGCGTTCGAATGCGTTCTTGGCCTCGCGATTCTTCATGAAAGTATTCCAAACAAAACCCGTCCGCAAATTCTCGGCCATCAGCATGGTGATCCCAGTGTCGATACCAATCACGTCGGTGTCATACCAGTTCTTCAAAGGATTGAAGGCGTTCACGAATCCATAGCGGCTCCAGGCGCGTGTTCCGTAACCATTCTTGATCGCTTTCAGAACACGCAGAGTAGCGTGTGGAAGAAACGGCAACGAACCTCCCGTTGCGCTCGGGACAACCGTTCCATCAATCGGGCCCATTGCTGGCGGACCACCCCAAACCACATATCCGTTCACTGAATCGGAAGCAGTGATCCCCCAGAAATCGTTATTGTAATCCGGAAATTGCTTTCCCAGCTCAAGACAGAACAGGCGGTGCACTTCTGTCGCAATGATCGAGTTCATAAAGTAATCCGCGTATCGGTCGCGTTTGCCGCGGAAATCGAACCAAGCCTGGGAATACTGATGCACAAATAAGGGGGCATAGGAGCCGATATAGCGCAGCCCGTCGTATTCAAACGTCATACGTTTCCAGGCATTCCATGCGTCCACAGGCAAAGCATGCGTCGAGGATCCCAACCCGAAAAGATACATCATCATCAGTTCGCTGTAATAGTCCCAGCGAGATGGTAGAAAGCCCGTCTGCGGGGACCATCCGTGTTGGAGCAAACTCGTGTCTTCAGACAACCATGTCCATTCCACACGCTTAAGAATGTTGTATGCCAGCCGAGTGATTTCCGAGTGCCGGAAGTGTTGACGGCAGGTCAGCACGCCGCAGAGTAAGATCGCCGTGTCTATGGACGAGACTTCTGCGTCCCAAATTCTTTCACCCGTCTTCACATTCGCGAAGTGAAAAAAGAAACCGCGATGCGTCGGCATCTTTTCCCATAAAAAGTGCAATGCAGTGAAAACACGTTTGTGGGCTTCGGCAGTTGAGATGTACCCCCGTTCGTGTCCGATGCAAAGTGCCGTTAGCCCGAAACCGGTAGCTGCAATACTGGCAACGATGCCGGTATCGGCAGCACGTACATTGCAGCGATCCTTCACCAAGCCGGTTTCCGGCTCGGTCTGCTCCATAAAGAAAAGAAAATTTGCCTTTTCCAGTTCCTCAAGAAATTGATCATCCTCTTGCGAAATGCTCTCACTCGTAGCGCCTGGGGACACGGAGGCCTCCTGATACGCTGCGTTCCCCGCGCGCGTGCATGCGATGGTGCCCATCACTCTCAAGAGTGTCCGGCGCGTGAATCGCTCGCTATAAAATTTGACGGGGGGCATCCATGAGCGGAGGGCAGAAGGCCGCACTTATCACGGCCACAGCTATCCTTCTCGGCATTGTAGCTGGCGTACTGATCACGGTTCGCTCACGTCCCATACAAACCGAAATCTTAGTAGGCGTAGTTCTCGCTCGCGATGCCGACCCAAGGAAACAGATGCCCATCGCAGGCGCCGAGATTACGGCCAGCAGCGGACTCGCTGGAGGTGAGTGCAGGTCCGATTCCACGGGTTTTTTTCGCCTCACCTTGCATCCCGGTGTAACGCCGGGTCAGCCCGTCACGCTTACATTCCGGCACCCGGATTATCAACCACTCGACACGACGGAAGCGGCCGAAGACAGCATCTATCTGGCTCACATGGTGCCGATCTCGAATGAGACCCAAGTTAAGGCCAATGGTCCCGAAGTGGCAATCGCCGATGTTCGCGTGAGGTATTCCGTGAAGACAACGACCACCGAGAACATAGGTAGTCTGGCGAAGACATTCGAAGTAGTGAACGCTAACGGCGTTCCTTGCTATGGCCGGCCGCCTTGCTCTTCCGACGGCAAATGGAAAGCCAGCCTCGGTTCTATCTCAATCGATGCAGGAGCTGGCAACGAGTTTAGCGATATGCGGATTTCCTGTATCGCCGGACCTTGTCCGTTTACAAAAATCGAACCCAATAACTCACCTCAATCGGGGCGCATCGCCAGGGTGTCGGCACGTAACTGGTCTGCGACGGCGACTTTTTTGGTCGAAGCGCAGGTCGTCCACACAACTGTTAGCGATATGATCCGCCAGTCGTACCCTGTCATTTTCGGCCCATCCATGAACTTCACGTTGCCAGCCACTGCAGTAGGGCCGAGCATCGAAGCGGCCCTAAACGGGACCGATATTGTCTTTCCTCTTGGGCCCGCTCTTATGCTCTCTTGGGGCGTTTGCAGCGTCAAAATTGACTCGGATCGTTCGAGACTGATCCGCTGTGAACTCAAACCGGGATATCGATTCCGGGACGCCAAAATGTGACGAAAAGAGATCGTGTTCAACTCTCATAAACGAACGTAGACGATTGAAAGTAATGCCCTTGTCTGAGTAAGCCCTCGGGAGTTCGTTTCGTAAATCATCCCGCAAGCCCTCCAGTTCGTTTCGCAAAAACACACGATATGCTTCGTCTCGTGCGGCAACTACACTAGAAGCTATGCCTCTACTAAGTGACGACTTCTACCGCATCCATAAGCTTCCGCCGTACGTCTTCACGGTGATCAATGATCTGAAGGAGAAGGCTCGGGCTGCCAATCTCGATATCGTCGATATGGGTATGGGTAATCCCGACGGTGCCACGCCCCAGCCCGTCGTTGAAAAACTCATCGAAGCCGCCCGCGACCCCCGTAATCACCGCTACTCGATGTCCCGCGGCATTCCGCAACTCCGCGAAGCAATTGTCGCGCGGTATCAAAAACAGTACGGCGTCACTCTCGATCCCGAAACGGAAGCTATCGTCACGATAGGCGCTAAGGACGCCTTGGCCCACCTATTATTCGCCATCATCGGTCCGGGCGATATGGTCGTCTCTCCGAATCCGGCTTACCCAATCCATCAGTACGGCGTTGTTATGGCAGAGGGCCAGGGCTACTTGTTGCCTATGCCCGATGCTGCGACATTTCTCGACGGTCTTAGTGAACTGCTCGGCGGGACCGCTAAGACGCCAAAGGTCATTCTTATTTCGTTCCCACACAACCCGACCACTGTTTGCGTCGATCTGGCTTTCATGCGTGAGGTCGTCGAACTCGCGCGCCGGCACGGCTCGTATATCATTCACGATTTCGCATACGCCGAGCTTGGTTTCGATGGTTATCGCCCTCCCAGCATTCTCGAGATTGAGGGTGCTTCCGAGCACGCCGTAGAAATCTACTCTATGAGCAAGAGCTACAACATGGCAGGGTGGCGCGTGGGCTTTTGCCTCGGAAATCGTAAGTTGATCGCCGCTCTGGCTCGCATCAAGAGCTATCTCGATTACGGCATCTTCCAACCCATACAGATCGCTGCAGTCACCGCGCTGCGGGAGTGCGAGGAGGACCCCGCCAGCATATGCAAGGTGTATCAATCCCGTCGCGACGTTCTCATCGAAGGACTAGGCGAAGCCGGTTGGCACGTCAATCCACCCAGAGGCTCCATGTTTGTCTGGGCCCGCATTCCGGAACCGTTCGCCGAAATGGGTTCGCTCGCGTTTTCGAAGCTGCTGATGACAGACGCGCATATCGCTGTCTCGCCAGGCGTCGGCTTCGGGCCGCTGGGGGAAGGTTTCGTTCGGTTCAGCCTCATTGAGGACATTTACCGGATTCGTCAAGCGAGCAGGAATATCCGCGACTTCCTCCAGAAACAAGATGTGATGTCCGGCCCCGTAGCAACCCCCGTGCACGTATAATTCATTAGAATGGCGGCGCTTCCCGACGCACCTCTGCCTCAGCTGATTGAATTGCCGCAGCTCTCGGTGGAAGCGTTTGAGACCCTCCTCGATGAGGAGATCGGCGTCTGGGACAAACGCTTCGCTTGGGATTTCCGCCCGTCCGCCGATCTGCTCCGCCGCTTCGCCCAGATCCAATCCCTTAATGGCTGTGCTCTGAGCTATGGCAGCGACATCGTCGGCTATGCTTACCACGTCTGCGAAGGGCGTAAAGGGCTGATCGGTGATTTTTATGTTCGAGCGAGTCATTCGAGCTCCTCGGATGAAATGCTTTTGCTTGGCGCAATCGTCCAAGCGCTCATGCTCACCCCCGGTGTCCACCGCATTGAGTCGCAGCTTATGTTGCTAAATGGGCCCCTTCCTCAGCCGTTGCCCTTCCACAAACATTTGATCCGTCACGATCGGTACTTCATGCAGATCGATCGTTCTACCGCATTGGGCCTTCCGGCAAAAGCTGCTGCGTTTCGCGTCAGTTTTCAAAGCTGGACCGAACGCTTTCAAGAGGAGATCGCGCGCGTCGTAGCCTCCTCCTACAAAGGCCACGTGGATAGCGAAATCAATGACCAGTACCGGACGATCTCCGGCGCTCGTCATTTCCTCTTGAATATCGTGAAATTCCCCGGTTGCGGACGCTTTTCACCCGCAGCATCCGTTGTCGCAATCGACGAGAGTAACGGCCGAGTGTGTGGAGTTTGCCTGGCCAGTTTGATTTCGGCTCATTCCGGCCATGTGACCCAAGTTTGCGTTCTGCCGGCTATTCGCGGCGCGCACCTCGGCTATGAGCTTCTGCGCCAGACACTCCTCCGGTTGGCAGAAGTAGGCTGCACTTCGATCAGCCTCACGGTTACGTGTTCGAACCTTGAAGCGATTCGATTGTATGAATCTATGGGCTTCCGTTCGCAGGCAACCTTTCCGGCCCTCGTCTGGGAAGGCTTTTGAGCGGAACGATGAGCGAGTGCATCATCGAACCGTCTGACCACGAGCGTCATGCTCTCCCATACAGCCCTTCTCCACCGATCCAGAATGGCGGATGCATTGATTTTGGTCGGTAAACAGCAGTTTAAATCTGACAGCAGAGTCCGCAGTCCCGAGTTTCGCGTATACTCAAGAACAAATACTGTATGCCATGCCCGTATTTCGAGCCCCACAGCATCGTGGCGCAACGGCCGAACGCTAACGCGCGTTTGCCGCTCATCGACGAATATGATGGGTTGTGCCATGCGGCTTCGGAGCCGGTCGCAGCGCCCGAAGAGCTTCGATTCCGTTGTTGTAATCACGGCAATTCCCGAGGTTCTTGTCAGCGTTTCCCTCCCGGAGAAACTCGATCTTCATTGCGGTATAGCATCGTCCGGCATACTGAAAGCGCGCTAGAGCTAGTTTGCATAGAAGAGCAGAACTGTGCTCCGAGCGCGTGGCGTCCGGTTCAATACTTCTTAGCAAGCGAGCGCCTAAACCCGGAGATCGATGACGCTTGCACCCGAGCGCAGACGCTTTCGTTCTGCCGGAGCTATCTTAGGCGCTTCTCGAACATCAACTGATTCTGAACCGTTAGAATGGCGAGCGTGGGACCAGAGCACCGACTTGTCGAAAAAGCCGCGCGTGTTCAAACAGTCCGTGAAACGCAGTCTGAGTATTCAGAATTCTGTTTGCCGAACGATGCGAATACTCTGGGCAACATGCTTGGTGGGCATGTCATGCATCTGGTGGACTTGTGTGGAGCGATTGCGGCGATGCGGCACGCGCGTTGTCCCGTGGTGACGGCTTCGGTAGATCAAATGACGTTCCTGCACCCGGTTCGGCTTGGAGAACTGGTCAGACTGAGATCACAGGTGAACCGAGTATTCCGGACATCCATGGAGGTGGGTGTGAAGGTGTGGGTGGAAAACCTCCAGAGCGGTGAAATCCGGCACACTTCATCTGCATACCTGACGTTTGTAGCGGTCGATGCGGTGGGCAATCATGTTGTTTTGCCTCAGATCCTGCCTGAGACAGAGGACGAAAAGCGACGTTTTGAAGAAGCGGCTGAACGCCGGGCGTATCGGCTCGTATTCAAAGACAAAACGGAAAAAGCAGCCGATCTATAACAGCATTTAGGCCCGTGGCAACTGATACACTTGTGCCGATGGCACATAAAGTTGAATCCATTCGGGAGACTACTCTAAAGGGCAATCGCTTGCCGCTAGCCGGGCCCGAGTTAAAACCTGGCGATCCCGCACCCGACTTTAAAGTGGTGGACGGAACGCTTCAAGAAGTCGACCTAGCAAAGACAGGAGAGGGTGTTCGCATTTTCAGCGTAGTTCCTTCACTCGATACCCCCGTTTGTGATGCCCAAACGAAACGCTTTGAAGATGAGTCGGGGAAACTCTCGGACGTACGGATTTACACGATCAGCATGGATCTTCCGTTCGCGCAAAAGCGTTGGTGCGGAAATTTTGGAATCAATCGCGTGACCATGCTCTCAGATCATCGAACGGGATCTTTCGGTAACAGCTATGGAACGCTGATTCCCGATCTGAGAATAGAAAGCCGCGCGATTTTTGTGCTGGATCGCGATAATCGGCTTCGCCACGTTGAATATGTGAAAGAAGTCGGAGACCACCCTGATTATGAATCCGCACTGGCGGCAGCTAAGACAAGTTTCGAGCAAGGTACCCAGTCAGCAGCTTCGTGAGTTCTTGATCGGGTTAGCTGCGGGTCAGCTGTCGTCAGGCAACATAGGCATCGGGCAGAGTGGCGGTTCCGAACCAGAAATCCTCAATTGAGCGCACGACATCGACGTAGTCTTGTAGGTTGGCTGGTTTCGTAATATAGCAATTCGCGTTCAGGCTATAAGCTTGCTTTATGTCCTCGTCCGCCCTGGAGCTCGTCATCACTAGGACCGGAATCTGCTTCAGGTGAGGAGCCGCCTTGACCTCAGCCAACACTTCGCTCCCATTCTTTCTGGGAAGATTGAGGTCGAGAAGAATCATGTCGGGGCGGTTGGCTAGGCCCACTTCGGATTTGTGCAGGTACTCCATAGCTTCGACACCATCACGAGCTAGTGTGATCTGAACTTCGAGAGGAGTTTGCTTCAAAGCCTCTTTAATTAAACGGACATCGCTGGGACTGTCCTCTACCAAAAGAATCCTGAGTGGAGTCATGGCTGCTTAGCGCCTTCTATATGATATTGAATTAAGCAAGTCTACGACCAAGCTGTAAGTGGTTGCTCCTGAGAACGTTCCAGAGATAGTTCGCCTTCTCTCCGGTAATAAAGGTGATCCATGCCTCACCGAACATGCAAAAAATGCGTACTTTTTGGAGGTAAACCCCAAAATAGGTATTTGACATCCTGATAAGCTGCTTCTTATCATTGACATTGCAGCCGTTCGGCCTTTCGGATGCGATAATGGCGAAGAGCGCTGGACCGTGATTTTCGCAGCTTTGGAGGCTCCTTGATTAAGCTAGACATCATCAATGAGGTCGTGAACCGCACAGGGATTACCAAGACGAAAGCAGAAATGGCGGTAGAGACGGTCTTTGAGACGATGAAGAAGGCCTTGACCGAAGGGGACCGGATTGAGCTCCGAGGGTTTGGAATATTCAATGTGCGGCCGCGGAAAACCGGGATCGGACGCAATCCTAGGACGGGAGCTGAGGTTGCGATTCCGCCGGGGAAAGCGGTTCGTTTCAAACCGGGCAAGGAATTGCAAACCCTCCAGTAGAACCAGTGTCTGAACCGGGAATCACGGGGCGGATCGAGAGCGATGCGTTAAACTCGCCCAGCGGGCGGCGCCTCTGGCCTGGACCCCTCGAAGATTTCCCTCAGCAAACTGTAAAACAGTCTCGATCGGCGCGCAGATGGTGGCTCCATAGCTTGCTGTTTTTGCTAACCCTGGCCACAACCACTGTATTCGGCTTTGCTCAGGTGCAGAGCTTCCGGTCTGATCGTGCACTCCAAATAGACTTGATTGCGGATGGATATGTGAGGCTCGCACACGGAGACTTAAGCGTGCTAACTGGCCTCCATTTCTCCATTCCGTTAATGCTCATTCTGCTGGCGCATGAACTTGGGCATTACATTGCGTGCCAGCGCTGGAAAGTTGACGCGAGCCTTCCATTTTTTCTGCCGTCTCCCACGCTGTTTGGCGCGCTTGGGGCGTTCATAAAAATCCGCTCGCCGATCTACACGCGGAGAAGCTTATTCGATATCGGGGTGTCGGGTCCGTTAGCTGGATTTGTCGTTGTGATGCCTTTTTTGCTAGCGGGTATTCGGATATCACGGCTGGTTCCAGGAGTCGGCGCGGGGGCCTCGGTTGTATTTGGCACACCCCTCCTTTTACACGTGGTCGAGTGGCTACGGTTTCCCGGTGCTTCGCCGTCCGACATCTTACTTCATCCAATGGCGATGGCTGCGTGGGCGGGCTTGCTTGCCACTGCAATCAACTTGCTGCCCATCGGCCAGCTGGATGGGGGGCACATCTTGTATGCGGCGTTTGGACCGAGATCCCACCGCGTGTTATCGACTGCCTTCGTAGCCGTATTGGTTCTGCTCGGTTTTGCCTACTGGCCCTGGTGGATCTGGGCGGTCATCATGTTTTTCTTTGGAAGGCGGCACCCCCTGGTGTATGACGAGACGCCGCTCGATGGTTATCGGGTCGTAGTGAGTATCGTGGCTTTATTGCTTTTCCTGCTTTCGATCTCGATCGTGCCGGTATACGCGAAATAGATCGTATGCCGTTAAAGATTTCCGCGGCGATTATTACGTTCAATGAAGAACGAAACGTAGCGCGAGTGATAGAAAGCTTGCGGTGCTGCGATGAGATCCTCGTGCTCGACAGCGGCTCGAATGACCGGACAGTAGAAGTCGCTACAAAGCTCGGAGCCCGTGTTGAGGAAGCCTCATGGCACGGTTATGCGGCTCAGAAGAATATTGCGGCTGAGCTGGCGAGTCACGATTGGATCTTGTCGTTGGACGCCGATGAGAGCCTGAGCGAGGCTTTGGAAGCAGAGATTTGGCAGATCAAGAAGAGTGGTCCACCGTTTGACGGCTACACCGTGCCGCGATTGGCTCA
>JBPCLH010000129.1:0-13263 GCA_051003475.1 Bryobacteraceae bacterium | reverse complement strand
CGGGCTATTTCAGGGGCTTTTATACCCGCCGCGCGCGCCGGATACTCGCTCCCTATTACCTGCTGCTCGTACTGTCATCTGTGCTCTTTGGAACCGTCTGGCTGAAGGAATGGTATTGGTATGCGTTCTTTGCCTCGAACATTCCCAACGCTTTGCACAGCGTACCGCATTTAAGCCTGGATGTGCTGTGGTCCCTTGCAGTGGAAGAGCAGTTTTATCTACTATGGCCCATCGCCATTCTATTCCTTCCGGAAACAGCACTCGTTTGGACTGCCATGCTGCTTATCGCGCTCACACCCGTGCTGCGCGGCATCGCAACCTCTTTCGTCAGCAACTCCGCGCCGATCTACCACCTGATGCCGTTTCGAATGGATCTGCTTGCGGCAGGTGCGCTCATTGCATTGCTGTGGCGAAGATCGCCTGCAACGATCAGGCACATACCTTTGCTCGGACCAGCACTCGTGGCATGTGCCGGTGGTGCACTTATTAACCTTTCAACTTTTGCTTCCTTTCGAACAGGCGCCAACGGTAGGTTCAACAACGTGGTTTTGTACAGTTTCACCCTGTCGGTTGCAGTGGGTCTTCTGCTTTGGTCGCTTCAGGGACAGGGATTCTTTCCCGCAATCTTACGGCTGCGGTTTATACGGTTTTTGGGGCGAATCAGCTACTCGATGTACCTTGTCCACGTATGCTTTATCCTTCTAGCGCAGCAGCAGTTTTCAAATCGCTGGGCTGTCTTCGCTACGGCGTTCCCAGCAACAATTGCATACAGCACGGTCTCATGGTTTGTCTTAGAAAGGCGTCTTCTGCGGCACACGAGCGGCAGACGTGAAGTAATTACCATGCACAGCCGAACTAAGCTCGAGTTTTCTGATACTGAAGCGCCTGAGCCGGCTGGCCAGGGTCGATCTGTGGCGCGACGCAGACATTAGGGCTTGCCTGGTAATGAGATTTCTTTGCACGCAAGGGCTCCGTGTTCTGGTTCCGTGGTTTCGAAAACATATTCGACGCTCAGTCATCTCAAAGCTATCGCCAACAAAGGTAACAGGGGATACAACGGGACTCAATGGATGTAATTGACTACGTATCAACTACTGATTCACGGTGGGAGGCGCTTCTCGATGAAGTTCACCACGACGTGTATCATCTACCCCAGTACCTCGAAGTATGTGCGACGTATGAAGATGCGCAACCGGCCCGCGTTCTACGCACGCGAGGGAAGCTGCTTTTGCCTGATTCCTCTCTTGATCCGACGATTGCCGGCGGTCCTTGACGCACCACCAGACTGGCGCGATGCGAAGTCGCCGTACGGATATGCTGCACCCCTATTCCGTGGAGATGCTTCATGGATCGACAAAGCGTTAGACGCCTTTATCCGGGAGTGTCAAAGTCACGACATTGTTTCCGCATTTCTTTGCATGCATCCGTTACTAATGACTCCTCCTAACCTTTCGCGTCACGGTCAGGTGGTCAAGCATGGTGAGGCCGTGTACGTGGATTTAACTCTCACGGAAGAAGCGATGTGGTCCCAGACACGAGAGCGTTTTCGATCTTATATCAGTAGGCTGCAGCGTTTAGGGTTTAAGGCATGTTTCGACGACTGGTCTGCCTACAACGATTTTATTTCCATTTACGGGCAAACAATGGCACGGTCGCGATCTGGCCAGTGCTCGGCGCTTCTTCCAGAAGGCACTTGCCGCTCCCGGGCATCCCCACCCACGCGTTATTAATGTGGATGGGAACCCTTCTTACCCGAACGTTATCGAGGAGCTTAAACAGGAGCGCGTGCTTGGCAGAAGATGCCGTTGTCGCATTGTTCCTTATCTCAATAACATCGTCCAGCAGGATCATCGCTCGATTAAACGTCGAGTCAACGCTAGTCTGGGATTCCGTTCCTTTGATGGCGCACAACGCACGATTCAAGGCTATGAAGCAATGCACATGATTCGCAAAGGCCAGGTTCGATGGTTGTCAAAGGACGATATCGCAGCACAACTCCGGTTCATCCAAGTCATCTTCGGTCTCGCTGGTTAGTTACTAAGAAATTTCGCAACCGCTTTGTCCTCTTGCCGCTATTTGCAACACAGCCCTTTTCTCCACACTTTGCTGAGCAGATCGCCCGGCGTCCCGTGTTTACGTCCGACGACGTACCGGATATGACCACATTTTCTGAATAAGCTTGTTCCTCAGGGCGATGGGGGCGCAGTTGCGGTCAGGGTGGAAGAAAGCAAGTATCAGGCCAGCAAGAAACTGCTTGACCATGTGGGCGGCCTGTTCAAGGGGAAGCCGGAATATGTTCTGCTGGACGAGGAACTAGTGGTCTACGACAAGGTCATGCAGGCCGCTGAACAAGGTGTTAAGTCGAAGAAGAAGTTATCTCCCGTTCAAACTGCGCGAACCATAGATCATCCTTTCATCCGGCGTGTGATAGTCTCCTGCTAATGTTGAGCAGATACTTCAATCAAACTCTACTCGCGTTCATCACATTCGCAGCCTGCAGCGCTTGCTTCGGTCAAACCGAATCCGCCGAGCTCAAGATCTTCGTACAAGACTCGAGCCAAGCCATCATTCAAGGAGCGCCGGTAACCCTTAAGAACCAGGACACAGGTGTCTCCCTCACTCAAGCGAGCGATAGGGAAGGTTACGCCGTATTTACTCCGGTTCCGCGTGGCCGCTACGACGCTGTCGTTACTGCCAGGGGCTTTCGGGAAATGCGCCTCACCGGAATCGTGCTCAACGTCGCAGATCGCCGCTTCGAGCGCGTCACTCTTCAGCCGAGCGCGGTTGCAGAAGCAGTCACCGTCGAAGCGAACGCGATCGCCTTGCAAACCGAAGAGGGTTCCGTCGGCCAAGTCATACAAGGCACAGCCGCTGTCCAGCTTCCTCTTCAGCAGCGTCGTTACACGGAGTTGGCTCTACTCGCTCCCGGCGTAACGGTCGCCACCGACCTAAATCCAGTCACCCGTGGACCCGGCTGGTTCGTCGCGAACGGGAATTACCAAACGCAGAATAACTTTCTTCTTGATGGTTTCGACAACAATCAGGGCACCACCAATGCACAGGCGCTCTCGTCTCAGGTGGTCCAGCCTTCGCCCGATGCCATCGACGAGTTTCGAGTCCAGACCAACAGCTACTCGGCCGAGTTTGGCCGTGCTGCCGGCGCCGTCCTCAACGTGTCGCTGAAATCCGGAACCAACGCACTGCACGGCTCTGCCTGGTACTACAACCGGAATGAAGCCCTCGCCGCCAATTCCTGGACAAACAACGCGAATGGCCAACCGCCCGGCCCGCTGAGCTGGAATCAGTTCGGTGGCACGATCGGCGGCCCTATCGTTCGCAACAAGCTCTTCTACTTCGGCGATTATGAAGGCTTTCGCGTCGATTCGAGTACCTCCTACATCACCACTGTGCCGACCGCTGACGAGCACAACGGAGTCTTTCCCCTCAGCATCACAGACCCGACCACAGGCGCTCCGTTCCCCAATCAAACAATTCCGAGTGACCGGTTCGATCCGATTGCCAAGAAACTCATCGACCTATACCCGGCACCAAATCTTCCCGGCTCGGTAGATTCCTCGGGCCGGATCTTCGATAACTTTGGCGCGACTCGCGCAAATACCGAGAACACCCACAAGTTCGACGTGAAGAGCGACTACTATCTCAGTGAACGAGATCAGTTCGCCTTCCGCTATAGTTATCTCCGCCAGCGCATTTTCCGCGATGCAATTCTGCCGGGCCTTGCCGATTGCGGCTCTTGCAATACGGGAGAGCAGTTCAATTTGAACCAAAGCATGGGCGGTACCTGGACGCGGCTGTTCTCCGCTTCCATCGTCAACGTCTTCCGCTTCGGCTTCAACGATACGAACGCCCGGTTTGCAAACGCTACTGCGACCGGCGAGACCGCAGCCGCCTTCGGATTCCAAGGCATCCCTTCCAACCTGCCGGCCACTGGGGGGCTACCCTTGATCGCCCTCGGCAACAATTACCAAAGCATCGGTACGCGCAACTTCCGGCCGCAATTCCAGAAGCCTATTGAATACCAATATCTCGATACCCTTTCGTTGGTTCGCGGAGCGCACTCGATTCGCACTGGCGCTGACTTCCGCGCGAAGAATAATTCCTTTGCAGACATCCAGCGCCGCACTCCGGCTTATCAGTTTTCAGGCAAGTACACTGACGACAGCCTCGCGGATCTGCTCTTAGGCGATACGCAGTCCTTCCAAATTGAAACCGCTCCTATCATCGAGCAGCTTCAGCAAGCCTTCGCCGCCTTTGCTCAAGACGACTGGAAGATCCGGCCAACCTTCACCCTTAACGTCGGCCTGCGCTACGAGTACACAACTCCATACTATGGTGTGGCCCCCTACCGGAATGCGAACTTCGACTTCAGGACTGGCCAACTGATTCAGGCCAAGTCCGATCGCGACTATCTCGTGAACACGAACCGCACGAACTTTTCACCTCGTCTTGGTCTGGCTTGGCAAGCGGTGCCGAATCACCTCGTCATCCGCGCTGGCTATGGAATCTTCTACTCGGGTGAAGACATCTTCGGTTCGGATATCAATCTGCCGCTCAACCCCCCGCAGCTCGTCTCTGTTTTTCTTTCGCGCCAGGGGAACGGCCCGCCCCCAATTCGCCCTTCGGACGTGATTCCTGCTGGCATTCTGAGCAACTTCCAAACCAGCGATTTGCAGCTGCGCGCGCAGAATACGAATTGGAAGACGCCACGGGTCCAGCAGTGGAACATCGCCGTTCAGACGCTGCTCCCTCAATCCACTACATTTGAGATCGCTTATGTTGGCAACTCCGGTAGCCATCTGATCGGAAACTTCGATGCCAATCAATCGAACTTCGGTGTGGATGGCAGCATCCCGGCGAATCGCCCTTATCCGCAATGGGCACAGATCTACGAAGGCAAGACGGTCGCGCGCTCGCACTATAACGCGCTCGAGCTTAAAGTCGACAAGCGCTTCACGAAGGGCTGGTACTCACTTGCTTCCTACACGTACGCAAGCGCCTTGGACGAGTTCGGGGCCTGGGGTTCTGACACGGAACCGCAGCAGCGTGACTGCTTCCGTTGCGAGCTTGGTCCCATGCGCCAAGTCCCGCGGCACCGCTTCACGTTCGCGAATGTCTACGAGCTGCCCTTCGGTCGAGGCCGAAGATTCGGCACGAACTGGAGTCGAGCCGTCGACGATCTTCTGGGCGGGTGGCAGACTTCGGACATCTTCACCGCGCGTTCCGGACTGCCTCTCGACGTTTCGCTCGATCCGGGCGGCACAGACCCGCTTACGGGCCACAGCATTAATTTCCTCGACATTAATAATGGTGACGGCGATTTGCGTCCTGATCGTGTCGGCAACCCAAACACCGGAATAGATCCACACGACGACCGGTTTCATTTTCTCGACGTCAACGCGTTCCGCTTGCAGCCGGCCAACACCCCCGGAAATTCCCAACGGAACGTCGCGGTTGGTCCGCGGTTCTTTACGCTCGACTTCGGGCTCCAGAAGAATTTCCGCGTAACCGAGAGATTCAACGTGCAGCTCCGCGGCGAGGCGTTCAACATCGCCAATCACACCAATTTCAAGGACCCACAAAATAATTGGAGCGATGATGGTTTTGGCGTCATAAACGACGCTTTCGACCCCCGCGTTATCCAGCTTGCGGTACGTTTTCACTTTTGACGCTTGCAGAAATCGAATCAGCGATTGCGGCGGAGTCGCGCTGATTACCCGGTCCTCCACCCGGCAGCCGTGTTGTTACCGACGCGCACAACTGCTATCCCTATAACGGTCGTTGGGCCGACCGCATAGAACGCGCTCTCTCTATCGGTCTGCCGGTTGCCATCGAGCAGGATGAGTAGCTTGTCACGGACGATTTCCATTCCTCCGCGACTGAGAGTCAAAACGAACTTTCGATTGTTCATAGGAGATGAGATGAATGTCTTATGGTCCGGCGCGCGGTAGGCTCCGGGAGGGAACTTCCGGAGTAGACAGGTCACAGGCTGCATTGTGTTTTTGGGGCGTTCGACCCCGTGAAGGAGATTGGTCAGACCTGTGGCTGGACGTCATCATGAGGCGCACAGCGACCTCGGATAGAAGTTTGGTGACCGCCGCAAAGTATGTCTACTTCACCTGGCAGTTCCAGCAAAGACCAGGAGAGGGAGATAGAAAAACGGTATATCGGAATCGATTTACATCCCGACCAGTTCAGTTGCTGCGTGCGGCTGGAAAACGGCAGGAATTACTTGACCCAATGGCGACTGGAAGACCTGCCGCGCTTTGTCAAGAAGCTTCGGGCCAGCGACGAACTGGCAGTGGAGGTGACCGGCAACACACGGCTGTTCGTAGATGTCGTGTTTTTACATGTTGCGCGCGTCGCAGTTGTGGATACAAACCAATTTCGGGTGATCAGCCGACGGTGCAACCTGGTGGGGTGTGCTACCTAGAGGCCGGGCATCCGGACACGCACGGACAGCTTTCGCCCAAATGTATTCCGTGCAGCCGGAAAAGCGGAGTCGCCCACCTGCTCCTCGCGCGTATGTTGGTACGTGAGCATCAGGAGGAAAGGGCTGTTCGGGAATTGGAAACGGCAATATCGCTGGATGGGCAACTTGGCATGGCACCTTTCTTTCTCGGCGAGGTCTATCTGTACAAGGGAGCAGCGGAGTCCGCAATCGCCGAGTTCCGCAAAGAACTCGAGACTAGCCCGGCGCTGTGGCTGGCCTACTGGCGTTTGGGACACGCGCTAGCCCGCGCGGAAGTATACGATGAAGCAGAACAAGCGTTGAAACAGGCAATCTGGGTGAACGAGAGTTTTTCGGGTCCTTATGTGACGCTAGGACAAATCGCGCTAAAGAGGCGCGACTTCGAACTGGCCGCGGGGCTGCTCGAACGCGCAGTGAAGATGGAGTCAAACAACCAGAACGCCCACTACTCACTAGCCAAAACCTACCAGAAGGTCGATAGGACAGACGAAGCGAATCGCCGGTCGAAATGCCGCGGTCCCTCGTGACCGAAAAGAACTCAAGTCAGGCTCTCATCGACGTGCCCTGCTAAGCTTTGTCCGCAACGCTAGTAAATCGAAAATGAAGGAGCATCTCAAATGGCGGCGGCCGAATTGGAGGCATTAAATTACATAGCAGGTGAATGGCATCGCAGTCGATCATCGGAGTCGATCGATGTCTTCAATCCGGCGAACGCGGAAGTACTCGCAAGGGTGCCTTTAGCCAGCGGTGATGATGTTGCGGCTGCCGTCGCTGCTGCATCGGCCGCGTTCCCAGGGTGGCGCCGCACTCCTCCGCAAAATCGCATTCAATACCTCTTCAGGTTCAAGCAACTGCTCGAACAACACGCGGACGAAATCGCCCGTCTCACTACCCAAGAAAACGGGAAAACTTTCGCGGAATCGCGGGTAGAATTGCAGCGGGGAATCGAAAACGTTGAGGTGGCGTGCGGGATTCCGACATTGATGCAGGGCTACAACCTGGAAGATGCCGCAAGCGGGATTGACGAGATCATGATTCGTCAGCCGCTCGTGGTGAGCCATCACACCATTCAATTTTCCCTCCATGATTCCGCTCTGGTTTCTGCCGTACGCAATCGCCTGTGGAAACACGTTTATACTGAAACCATCCGAAAGAGTACCGCTCACGGCTCGCCGCCTCGTCGAACTGTTGCACGAAACAGGCATTCCCAAAGGCGTTGTGAATCTCGTAGTGGGAGAGAAAGCAGCGGTTGACGCGCTGCTCGAGCACCATGATGTGAAAGCGATCAGCTTTGTCGGATCTACGCCGGT
The DNA here is from genome assembly GCA_051003475.1 of Bryobacteraceae bacterium. Classification (GTDB taxonomy): domain Bacteria; phylum Acidobacteriota; class Terriglobia; order Bryobacterales; family Bryobacteraceae; genus Bog-105. The sequence goes on along the minus strand of JBPCLH010000129.1, from coordinate 5,463 downwards.
TGCCAGCTATGTGAACGCGCAGGGTGCCGCGCATGGTAAGCGGGTGCAATGCCAGGGAGGTGCGAAAAATTATGATGTAGTGATGCCCGACGCCGATCTCGAGACGAGTGCCAAGATCGTCAGTGATAGTGCTTTCGGATGCGCCGGACAGCGCTGCCTGGCAGTCTCCGCGGCGATTACAGTGGGAGAAGCCTCGAAGGCGTTTACGGACGCGGTTGTAGATCTTGCGGCAAACCTGCGTGTCGGTAATGGACTCGAAGAGGGTGTCGAAATGGGTCCGGTGATTTCCCCGGCGAGCAAGACGCGCATAGAGCAACTGATCGGCAAGGGCGTGCAGAACGGAGGCAAGGCCATCCTGGATGGCCGCAACGCTAAGATCGAAGGTGGTGAAAAAGGAGCGTTCCTGAGGCCGACTATCCTGACCGATATTGGGCAGGACAACGAATTGACAACTACAGAGATCTTCGGACCGGTACTCGCGTTGAAACCAGCGAAGGATCTGGATGAAGCGATCAACATTCTTTCTCAAAGCGCGTACGGACTTCAAGCAGGAATCACGCTCGAAAATTCCGTTACGAGGCGCCGACCGGCAACGTGGGCATTAACATCGGTGTCGCCGCGCCGATGGCCTACTTCCCCTTCAGCGGATGGAAAGGCAGTTTCCTCGGCGTTGTCCATGGCCAGGGTCGCGATGGTGTTGAATTCTATACCGACAAGAAAGTCGTCATCGAGCGGTGGCCGAAAGAGTGGTCTCGCAAATTCTGAGAGAGGGACGAATGATGATGGAATCTCGCCGGTGATGAAAGCTCTGGAAAGTACGCTCCCAGGAACGGAAATGTCGACATCCTAGATGTCGAGGAGCCTTCATGCGGAGAGAACCAGGTGAAGGTGGAAGTCGCCTACTGCGGAGTATGCGGAACAGATATTCACGTTCTGCATGATACGTTTCGCAACTACCCGCCTGTGATTCTGGGGCATGAGTTTGCGGGCACGGTAATTGAGGTGGGCCGCAACGTTGCCGGCGTGAGTCAAGGCGCGAGAATAGCCGCCTGGGCGCCACGGCAGTCACTTGCGGCCAATGCCAATACTGCCGCTCTGGGTATTTCATATTCTACTCAAAGCGGCGCGGGATGGGGCATGGCGTGAATGGCGCGCTGGCGCGTTACGTCGTCCTACGCCCCGACCAGCTATACCGCATACCCGAGGAATTTGCATTCGAAGAAGCGGCACTGAGCGAGCCATTCGCGGCCGCAGTGCAGGCGGCGACCGAAATAACGCACGTGCGAATCGGTGACACGGCTCTAGTCTCCGGCCCGGGGCCCATCGGGCTTCTGTGTCTGAAGCTGCTTGTGGCAGAAGGCGTGAATACAATTGTGGCCGGGGCATCTGATAACGGCTGCCGCCTCGATGCAGCACCTCGGTTTGGCGCAGCCGCTGTTTGTGAATGTTGGTGAACGGGATCTCGCTGATGCCATCCGCGAATATACATGTGAAGTTGGAGTGGATGTAGCTTTCGAATGTGCCGGCCACGCGACTTCAGTGCGCGGCTGCCTTGAGTCGTTGCGCCCAATGGGGCACTACACGCAAGTGGGAATTTGCGGACGCGAGATCGAATTCCCAATCGATCAGGTCTTTTATAATGCGGGCTCGATTTGCTATACGGCTAAAAACCTGGGATCAATGATGAAGATTTATGCTCAAGGCAGAATACGACTAAGCGATCTGGTTTCAGCGAAGCTTCCCATGTCAGATTGGCGCACCGCTTTTAATTTGTGCACCGAGAAAAAGCCTTGAAAGTGCTCCTTTATCCAGAGGCGGAAACAGCATGAGTACTCTGGCCACAACTTATAAGAGCCCCCTGTTCGAAATGACCCAGACGACGCCCACGTGCTTGTGCAGATATGCGATTCCTTCTTCAGAACGTCGAGCACGATTACCGGGTTGCAGGTAGCACCGACGGCGCCGTGCTCCATGGAATGACCGTATTGGTGCGCTCGTGAAAGATGTGCCCAGGGCTACGGAAGAACAGATCGGCTGGAGGCTGGTCGAGGAGATCTCGGCTACCAGGGCTCAATTATTCATCCCTATATTCGAAAAACAAAGAGGCAAAAACGGCAGGCTCTCCATCCAAACCGACCCTCACTACTACCGCGATCCTGAGGCACTTCTGGAGCAGGCACTGCGGTTCGACGCTCTGGCAGCGAATATGCTTGTGAAGATTCCCGCAACGCAAGCGGGCATTATCGCAATCGAGGAGGCCACATTCAAAGGAATCAGTATTAACGCGACCGTTTGCTTCACGGCACCGCAGTGTATGGCGGTAGCGCAAGCGGTGGAACGAGGGTTGAAGAGGCGAGAGAAGGAAGGCAAAGACACCTCTACAATGGGTCCCGTATGCACCATTATGGTGGGCAGACTCGATGATTGGCTGAAGGTAGCGGCCGAAAAACGAGACATCATTATTGACCCCGGATACCTCGAATGGGCCGGCGTCGCGGTGTTTAAGAAGACATATTGCCTGTTCCGCGAACGCGGATACCGCATCCGGTTACTCTCAGCGGCATTCCGCAACCACATGGCACTGGAGTGAATTGATTGGCGGAGATGTAGTGATCTCGCCGCCATATAAATGGCAGCTTCGATTCAACGCGAGCGATGTAGGAGTGGCGCCTCGAATCGACAATGCGGTTGACCCGAGGATCATCGAAGCCCTGCGCAACAAATTTCCAGATTTCCGCCGTGCGTACGAGGAAGACGGGCTCTCCGTGCAGGAGTTTGACGCATTTGCGCCCACCGTGCGGACGCTCAGGCAGTTTATTGAAGCGTGCCATGAGTTGGCGACGCGTGTCCGCGATTTGATGCTCCCCAACCCTGATGCCACACTCGCGTAGCCGGTTTGTGGTCGGGAGTTCGCCGCTTTTTTGTTCCTGTGCTTGTCGGCTATTTCTGCAAGAAAGCCGTCTGATGCCACCTCGCCGCATTCGACTGCTGTTTTGAACGGCACGACTCTGGCCGGACCGGCATTGCGGCCAGAGTGGCAGCAATGCAGATAAGCCAAGCAATGAAACAGAGCCAATCAATAATGGCGTAAGCGGCAAACTCTATATGCGGACGCACATCAAGGCACCGGATAAAACAGAACTTTCTTTTCAGAGCATGGTACCCTTCACTTTCGCAGCCTATTGGAAGAGCGCCGTTTGAGCATTTGCCTGCCCGTGAAATACAGGCAGCCCAGCGTGATCCACACCAACCCCCCCAATTTCGCCTGCGGGCGAAGGCTCAGCCAGATGTAGAGGCAGACTGCGAATCCGCAGACGGGGATCGCGGCATGGCTCCAAGTACGGCCATTCCCCTTCCACCAGTAATGGCGGAAAGATGCAGCATTGACACCCGCGAACGCGAGGAAGGCGCCGAAGTTCAGGAGTTCGGCACTGAGCTGGTAGCTCATGGCCCAGGCGCCCATTAGAGCGATGGCCCCACAAATCAGGACGTTGCGGCTTGGGACGCTAGTCGAAGGATTGACAAAGGCGAAGAGACGCGGGAGCGCGCCGTGACTGCCCATTCCGTAGAGAAGTCTGGCAGCGTTCTTATCAATACGCAGTTTCCACGCCGTTCGGAGTGCACCCGCCAGTACATCCTCGCTCGCCGCCGCCAGGCGAATATGCGTGTGTCCCATCTTTCCCCAGCCTCCAGGAATGGGAAGGAAAATCTCGGGCGCCTCCTCCACAAACGCGGCCTGCTGCTCCAGCGTAAGCATCAGATTTCCGTATCCCTCTGCTTGCGAGGCGAGCGAAGCAAATTTTCCACCTCTTACCCGAAAAGCCGGCAATCCTGAGTGGGAGTACTCTTCCACCCCCTCCAGGCTCAGTGCAATCCTGCTAAAGTCTGCTGCCGTCATCGGGTGACTCTGTAGAGTACGGAGTATCTGACCATCATCGGACAGCATATGTCTACTGCTCCGGGCCGAATCACGGGCCACCCGGAAACGATAATCAAGGCTTCACACAACGCGCGTTATTCTCGCCCAACTCCCTCTATTGCGCGTCGCGCTTTTCGAACGGTTCGCTCGATATATTCGTTTTGGCGCCGCTCGTTTCCTTTGTGCGACAGATCGCGCGACCGCAAAGCAGCCATCACATCTCCCGCAGCCACACCACGTGAGAGCGCATAAACGGCATACGCGAGGTCAATCCTGGTATTGTCACCCAGATATTTTGGGTCGCGCCGAAAATAATCGAGTGGCTTCACGTCAATCTCACCCTGCGACGCGCCCGAGGCCCAGCGCTCCCCGGTTCGGCGCCGTTCCTCTCGTTCGTTCTCAAGTCGGGTTTGCACGCCCGACGGGAAGGAGCGCGTCAAAGATGACGATGTGCTAACGATCGCGGCAAACCTCAGCGCTCCTCAACCGCCCGGGAAGGGCTTTCAGGAGGCGGTCGCGTTGGACTTCTTTCGCAACGAAGCTCGCGGAGGCAAATTGACGCCCTTGGAGGCATCGCAGTTCCTGCGTGCCGTCGTGCGCACACTCGATAAATTTCTCGAAGATCCGCGGCACCGAGCGGTTTGTCGCGTAAAGCAAGCGCGCCTGCTCGCGACGGCTCTCCTGCTGTCGGCTCGCCTGAAGAACGATTTGAAGTCACAGGAAAAGGCATTGGCCGCGTGGGAAAAGGCGATGTACAGAGTGTACGTGCTGGCCGATGAAGATTCGCGCACGCGCGTTGGTGACTGTGTTCGCCTTGCGTCAGAAATCCTAAACGACAATGTTTCTCAGAAGCAAATTATCGAACGGCTTAACGAGAGCGGAACCGTCACGCGTGAGGAAGCAGCGGCAGTTCTCAACCGCATCGACGCTTATGGGGAATGGACACCAGAGGAATTAATCTACTTTTTCTGGAAGTATGAGGAGCGGCTGGCGGCAGAGAACGGCGAAGAGATCGATCAGGTAACTTGGGGAAAAATTTGGGAGAAGACCTCGAAGGACAAGTCCGTCGAGCACATCTATCCTCAGAAGGATCCGTCCGGCAATTGGAAGGGAAAGGGACGTCAAAATGTCAAGCCGGAGTCATTCGTGCATCGCCTCGCGAACTTGCTTGTTCTTCCGCCGGGAATTAATAGCAAGGCAGGGACGAAAGCCTTTGCAGATAAGGTGGACGTCTACAAGAGCGTAAGCGGTCTCCATCACGTCAAGAAAGTCACGAAACTGAAGGACTGGAATCTCTCGGCGCTCGAGAAGAGAGAAAAGGATTTAATAAAGTTTGCTCTCGAGCAGTGGTGGTAGTTCATGTGGGCCTGATAGAGCCACGTGCCACCACGGCCGGACCAGAGCCAAGCGCTTGTCCCGGAAGTGTTGCAAATATCAGCGAGAGAACGAAGGGCTTGCGAGTTGTGCGTGTAGCTAAGCAGCAGCGAGGCCGAAGATGACGTTGATGAACCGGACTTGTGCTGCGAAATCGTCCTTTGACAACC
>JBPCLH010000128.1:0-3783 GCA_051003475.1 Bryobacteraceae bacterium | reverse complement strand
GAGCATTATCTTTCTGAGATGGGTCACAGGGACCTCCTTGTGACCCGACACTATCCCAGCCTTCACATCGCCGCTTAAAACGCCCACGCGTAGCGTCTGCCGCTTCGGCTTCGTTCAAGTCGGCTTTTGTCAGGCGATACGCAGGGCGGCCGCGCACCTGAGTAACACGCGCATTCCGTAAATCTGGGCTAGATGACGTGATCCATTGGTTCTCGCCCTGGGGAATGGCAGGTGCTCCAAATCGACCTCCTTGCGGCTCATGGCGATTATTTGGCTCGCATGGCAGGATAGATGACGTGGAAGGTGAGCGGCTCTACAATGTGGCAAGCGAGCGACTCAAGCGCATGCGCGTTGGAGAAGCGTTGCGGCTATTCGAGCGCGCAGAGCAGGCGCACTATGATCCGGATCCCTGTGCCGCTGGCCGGTGGGATTGCCATATGCTCTCGGGCAATTTTGAGTTGGCGTGGCGGGAGAGCGATCTGATTGCAAGCCGGGGCAATCCTGATCCACATCGTTTTTGGGACGGCCAACCGTTCGCGAACCGGCGCGTGCTGATTCGATGTCTGCACGGTCTCGGCGACACCATTCAGTTCGTCCGTTATGCGCCGCTGATCCGCGAGCAAGCCCGAAAGCTTACCATTGAGGCTCAGCCGACGCTCAAGTCCTTACTCGAGCAAGCCCGCATCGCGGATCACGTCATTACCTGGGGCGAGCCAGAACCGGATTGGGATCAGCAAATCGAGATCAATGAGCTTCCGCGCGTTTTCAGGACAACGGTTGAATCCATTCCGAACCAAGTTCCGTATTTGAGCGTCCCATGCGATCGGCCGGTTGACGCGAGAAAGGGCAGCCAACTCCGCATAGGCCTGGTGTGGGGCTCGAGCAGCTATAATCCCGAGCGATCCATTCCATTGAAGGATCTGGCTCAGTTGTTTGCCATACCCGGAGCGTTTTTTTTCAGTTTGCAAGCGGAGCCGCAGAGCACGGAACTCGATCCATGGTCGGATCAAATTGTGAACCTATACGACGGGTCGCTGTGCGTGTTGCCTATGGCCCAGACGCTAATGACTCTCGACTTAGTGATCACCGTAGACACAATGATGGCCCACCTGGCAGGCGCAATGGGACGTCCTGTGTGGACACTCCTCCCTTATCGCTGCGACTGGCGCTGGATGGTTGCGCGTCAGGAGTCGCCTTGGTATCCGACGATGCGCCTTTTCCGACAAAAACGGCCCGGAGAATGGCGGCCCATCATTCGGCAAGTAGACCGGGCATTGCGTATGCTGGTCAAGAAACCGAAGTTCGAAGCCCATCCTTCGCGACACTCCCCACTGCCCCATCCAATTGCGGGACCGGGGGTCCAGGAAGCGTAAAGAAAAAGGTTGATCCGGATCCCAGCTGAGATTCAACCCAGATTTTTCCGCCCGCGCGAGTGACAATCTTTTTGCAAGTCGCGAGCCCGATTCCGCTTCCCGCTATCTCTGCGCCATGCAGCCGCTGCATGGGCTGAAAGATTCGCTCAAAGCACTCCGTCTCGATTCCGATTCCGTTATCCTGCACTCCGATCAACCACATCGAACCTTCCCGAACAACCGAAATTTTGATGATCAGGCGAGTGCCGGGCTTTCTATATTTGATCGCGTTCGACAAGACGTTCTGTAAAAGCTGGCTCAACGCCTGGGGCTCGATCAGCAATTCGGGAAGAGCATCATGACTGATGACCGCTCCCGAACCTTCGATGTCTTTTCGCAGGTTGTCCAGTGCTATCTGCAGCGCGGTTTCTGCATGCGTCGTTACTGACGACCCAATCGCGCTTTTGCCCAGCTGCGCATGGGTTAACACAGCCTGCACCAACTCAGCCATCCTCTCCAAACCTTGCGAGACCTCCTTCAAGCAGCGCTGGCCGCTTGGGTCGAGCTTGTCGGCGTGGCGGCTTGAAAGCAGATCCACAAGCCAGCGCGTGCTTGTGATCGGTGCGCTCAGGTCATGCGAGGCAATCCGGGCGAACTCCTCCAGTTCTTCATTCGAACGCTCGAGTTCAACGGCCATCCGTTTCAGACGCTCATTCACTGCTTCCAATTCCCGCTGAATTTCAAGCCGGGCTGTGATGTCCGTGTGCGTCTCAATGACAGGGGGAGCCCCGCCCGTGCTGTCGTTCGAGAGAACCCAGCGAGTCGCAACACAAAGGCGGCTGCCATCCCGCTTCACATGTTCAAGTTCACCTTTCCACGTTCCTGAAGCTCGAAGTTGCTCGTGAATCCGTTCGAGCGGCTCGGGGAAGTTAGTCTTCAGCAGTACATGCGCAATCTGCCCGACGGCCTCTTGGGCAGTCCAGCCATAAAGACTTGCGCATCCCGCGGTCCAGTGATCGATAACGCCATCCCAGCGGCGCACGAGAACTGTTGATTGATCGAGTGCTCCCGTCAGCGCTCTTAAATGATCTTCGGCGATTTTACGTTCGGTGACATCCCGCAGCACCTTGCCGAAACCTGCAAGTCTGCCGTTGTCCTCGCGGAGACCAATCGTTACTCCTTCTACCAGAATCCGTTTCCCATTCTTCTTCATCAGCCATCGCGTGTCGGAGACCCGGCCATTCTCGGCGGCGGCCTTCAGTTCCTCTGCCGCAGTGCCTTTCATCCTGTCTGCTGGCGTGAAAAGCAGCTCAACATTTTGTCCGATGAACTCATTCGCCGTGTAACCGAACTGCAGTTCCACGCCGGGATGCCAAGAATTGAAATTTCCGCCCGGGCTGGCGAGGACGATGACAAACTCGCTTAGCTGCGAGATCAGCAGCTCGAAACAATTTGCGTTGGCGACGATCGAAGGTTCAATCATCAAAGATGTCCTTTCATTGTGTCCGGCCGCCAGCGAAAAGCTGTTTCATTGATGCTGCGCACCAACGGGTTGCCTCCGCCGAGCACGACTTCGCTCACCGAAGCGGGTTCAACTTCTAACCGCAAGATGTGATCGAGCGGCATGCCGAGCAGCAGCAGCAACAGAGAACGAATGACATCCCCATGCGTCATGGCCGCAACCGTCCCGTCTTGATGACGCGATTGTAATTTTTCGAGGCCCCTCCATGCTCTTGCCTGAACTTCAAGCAACGACTCTCCCCCGGGCGCTCGCATTAATGAGCGAAGTTGATTGAACTGATTCCAATCCTCTGATTCCTTCAACTCCGGAAACGGCTTTCCTACCCAGCTGCCACAGTCGAGCTCAGTCAAGTCGTCGTCCGTGACTACATCAATCCCTTGCGGATCGGCAATGAATCGCGCGGTTTCAATCGCCCGTTCGAGCGGACTTGAAATTACAGCATCAAGCGTATAGCGTGCCTTGATCGCTTCTCCCGCCAGTTGCGCTTGCTTGCGTCCCTCTTCATTCAGGTGAACTCCCGGCATGCGTCCATAGAGCACTCGCCCGAGCAAGTCAGTACTGCCGTGCCGGATGAGTAGAATACGAGTCATATTGGGGCAAAAATTTACCGTCGATCAAATTCAAACCAGAGTGAATGAGCTAGGTCCATGGTTCCACAACCTTTCTCTATCAGGTGTACAAACCGCACCCAATCACTTCCTGGGTGACTATCCATCTACTAAATGGCACAGGTTTCAGGACGCTGTTCCGAAGAACCTAGCTGGCATGACGGTGCTCGATATCGGGTGCAACGCTGGATTTTATTCCATCGAGATGAAAATGCGCGGTGCCAGCCGCGTCCTCGGCATCGATCACGATGACGACTACCTCGAACAGGCACGCTTCGCTGCCGAAGTGCTCGGCCTGGAT
>JBPCLH010000127.1:0-1126 GCA_051003475.1 Bryobacteraceae bacterium | reverse complement strand
GCCCTGATGCGTTCCTAGCAGCCGCAGCGGAGCGGGCGCCCAGATTTCCAACCATTCTCTTCGCCAGGCATCGCGGCTTTGCGTACCAAAGTAGTTGCCCCGATTGCCCAGGGGGGTCAGCACCATGGGGCCGCTGCCCTGCGCTCCGATGAAGGTGTGGAAGCGCTGCATCGAAACGGAACTGTCCAGCGTGCCGCCGAAAAGGCCGAAGTGATCCGCCAGCGTCCCCACATGATTCTGTTGTTTGTAACTGGGCGTCACCGGCTGCGGATTGAAGTAATCCGGATTCACAAAGTTGGTGTGTTCGGGACTGACGTGCAGGGTGAAGTTGACGATCTGCCGCTGCGAAGCTATGTAGTCGAATTGAGTGAACGAATTGACCCGCTCCGTCTTGGATTCATTATGTGGATAGGGCAGCGTGCGATTCGGCGTTTTATCGAGAAAGTACAGGAGCGCCGCGTTCACGTACAGCCTGTTGGCGATCAGTGGACCTCCCAGCACGCCTCGGGGAGTCTCGTTCCGGATCCCTTGCATGTGGTAGCTCCGGATGCGAAAGTCCGGAAAGGGATCGTTCAGATCGGCGTGCCACTTCTCGCCTCCCCGCCGTGTTTCGATAGCTACGATAGTTTGGGTGAACCGGCCATATTGCGCCAGGAAAGGAGTGTTCAGAACAGTCAGGCTCTCGACGCTATCCACTGGCACAGTCTGTCCGAACTTGCCCGTCGCGGGATCGGTCACGTCGGTCTGGTTCACTACCAACGAGCTGCGTTGCTCGCCGGCGCCGTTTATTTTAAGTTCCCCGTCCGGCGATCTGACAATGCCCGGCACCAATGGGAGAGCGTCCGAGATAGTGGCCGGATTCGAAGGCAACGTCTTAACCTCGGCGGGCCGCAGCTCAGTGGTTTGAGAAGCACTCTGTTGGACCGGTGGCGCGGTGTCGTTGACCTCCACGCTCGAGCGATTGATCTCCGGTTCCAAGGCGATAACAACTTCTACGACCGGCTGCTTCCCGATTTCTACCGTCAAGGTCCTGTCCTGGAAACCTTCCTTTGAGGCGTGCACTGTCACTGTTCCGCACGGGAGGTTTTCAAAACTGCTCAAGCCCATCGACTGAGTCATCAGGATG
>JBPCLH010000126.1:0-3211 GCA_051003475.1 Bryobacteraceae bacterium | reverse complement strand
GTATCGGGCTCATCCTCGGGCCGTTCTTTATCGTCGCCTACTTGTTCCGTGCCACCAGCCATTTCTTTTGGGCGTGGGTGAATTACATGATCAAGTATTCGCTGTATCGCGTGGTTGCGTCCGCGCTCGTCGCCGTTTTCAGCAATGTCATTCTCAACTTCCTTACCAACACCGTTCATGGCGATTACAGCCTGGGCCATTGGTGGGCGATCTCCATCTCCTGGACGGTTGTGATCATCGCTGGACTGTTTGCCTGCCTCAAGGTTTCGCAACTGGTCAATGATCTGACCACGGGCGGTGCCTATGCGGGCTCCGGCCTTCCGATTCCTATTCTGAGGAGGTTTTTCTAAATGGCAAGTTTCTATCCGGCAACTGACTTGAATAACGCGAAATGGGTTCGTTCGAAAGCCGAGCAGTTCGGCGCTCTGGCACTCGCGAACAACTATCTGGTAGCCCTGATCGCGGCTTTAGTGATCGCCCTGGCAGTACTTGGTTGGGAAGTCTGGCGCAATACGCAGGCGATTGCCCAGTTCCGGCCTATTGTGGTTCGCATCAACGACTTAGGCAATGCCCAGGCGGTTTATCTGTCCGATTCCAGCTCCCGGCCACAGGCCCCCGAGGTGAAGCACTTTCTTTCGGACTTCGTCACGAAGTACTACACGCATAAGAAAGAGCGGCTTGAGGACTACTATCTCAGCAAGTATTACCTGAGCAGGCAGCTCGGCATCCAATCGTGGATTGACGATCAACAGACCAAGTGGATCAAGAAGCTGCTGAACGGACAACTTGAACAGACCGAAGCCCAGGTTCGCAAGGTCTCCGTTACGAACCTGGAGAAGGCACCGTACGAAGCGCTCGTTGATTTCCAGCGGATCGTTCATTCGCAGACTGGCGACCAGGAAGTACGCCGCGAGGATCTGACGGCCACGATCCGGTTTACGTTCGCCGATAAAGTCGAGCCGCGGATGATGCAGTACAACCCGCTTGGCTTGACGATCATCGATTTCCACGCCGATCAGGCGTTTCATTAAGCACAAGAGGAGTTATCTATGCCATTGATTCAACCGGAAAAAAAGACTACGAATGAACAGCTCAATGTGACGCTCTCTTCCGAAACGTTGCAGGAGCTTCGGGCGTATGCCAAGTTTCTGAACAACTCGAGCGTCTCGTATGTTCTCGCTCAACTTATTGCCACGCTCGGGCGTGACAAAGAGTTCCAGCAATGGAAGGCCGGACACCAGGCGGAGACACAGGCTTTGGCTTCCCCGCCCCACAAAAACGGCACAAATCAATCGAAGGAGTAGAACCATATGTCAGATCTTCGGGATCGCATCCGCAACGTTTACGACGATCATCAGGACCGTGAGCGACAGCAGGCAGTGCAGCAAGGCTATCAAGCCGCGCTGCACGAAACCCGCGATGCTCTATTGTCTTCGGCTTTAACTGCTCAGCAGCAATGGCACCAAGAAGTGCAAGCGGCTGGGCCTAACGGCAATCACGAAGCAATTCACGCGAAGTATGAGGCACGGCTGCAGGGACTGAATGACGCGTTTGCCGCCCTAAGGCAAGGCGATCCCGGTATTACGACGCAAATCGATGTGGAGCAATTCAAGCTGAACGCGACCGAGCGCATAGGTCTTCAGCGCCAGGAGCACAGCTTGGCTGACAACCGAATCGGTTATGGATACGACTACAGCATTTCTTATTGAAGCAGACCATATGAAGTTACCAACCACGTCAGTAAATTCAGCTACGCGATTCAGTGGTCATTCGGAGTGTGTCCTGCTTTCGTGCGAGTTTTCGGACGCTCGTGGAGCCGCCGCTTCGCGGCTGTTATTCAGCTTTACACTAGACCCCTTGCTAGGGTTGCGCGCCAGTAACCCAGTATTTTGTGGTGCGACCGGCTTCAGGTTTCTCCAGGTGAACCCGTAATGCGACGCAAACTACCTCATTCGGTCGGCACTAAACTTGGCGCGGCAGAGCATGAAGCGCTGGTCCAGCGCGCCCTTTCTCGCGGGGTGCGAGTCAGCGAATACCTTCGATTCTTGATCTTGGCAGATCTGCACTCGATAACGGAGGATCGTGTCCTGCAGGCCATCGAAGCGGAGCACACCCGGCTAGCACTACTCGCCGCGCAACAAGGGAAACCGCTGAACGCGGCCACTCTTCGCGAGCTCAGAACTCAAGCGATTCTGAATGCACCCGTGCTCGTTGAGCAGACGGTCCGCATTCTCAAGCAGCAGCCAAATGGAGGTCAGTAGGGTGAAGAACTTTCCGACCCGCGCACCCGTCGGGATGCTCCTCGGAGCCGTTCTCGCGTTGCTGTCGATTGTTCCCGTTTTCGTCATTTGGCATCGCCACGAACCGCCGCTCGAAAGGTTTTACTTGCCGCAATACATCGGCAGCACGCTCGCTCAGACGCCGATCGGAACAGTGATTTCGTTCTTCAACTCGCGGCACAATACGCGGACTTATTTCGTTCTCGTGCAGAGCGGCAAGCCAGTTACCAGCGCAACCGGCCTTGCTCCGGCGGGCCACATGTCAGTGCGCTTCGTAAAGACCACGCCGCACATCTTCAGCGTCTGGTTACAGAACCAGATCTATGCGGGTCGCAAGTTCCGAGAGGTCCTCCAAACGCCCCTGGCGCTCTGGATCGGTATCGGCTTGAGCCTGTTCCTTTCCGGTCTCATTTTGGATTTCCAGCGCCGCAAGCGAGCACGCGAAGGCGTTCCCTTGCGCGGGCCGGACCTCATGACGCGGTGCGCGTTCAACCGCGCCACGAAAGGAGACGGGTTTAAACTTCATGTCTTCGATTAAGCCGTTACGCTTGCGCCGCCGAGACGAAAGCAAACATTTTCTGACGATTGGCGATACCGGCGTCGGCAAAAGCCAGTTCATCAAACAGATCCTCTATTACGCACAGGAGTGCGGCGATAGCTGTGTCGTTCTCGATTCGAAGCTCGAATTTATTCCCGAGTTCTATTCACCTGAGCTAGGCGACAAGATTCTTTCGCCAAAAGACGCGCGCTGCATTTTTTGGGATATCGCGAGTGAATTCACCGATGAGGCCGATGCTGTTTCTGTGATGCGTGCCCTCTACCCCACGCATCCGAGTAATCCGTATGCGCAGTTTTTTGACGATCAAGCCTGCAAAATCGCTGCCTATCTACTGACGTATAGCGATCCACGACCAAGTTGCGCCGACTACGCC
>JBPCLH010000125.1:0-5770 GCA_051003475.1 Bryobacteraceae bacterium | reverse complement strand
CACGCACCGGAAGATGCAGGGGACTGAAGAGTTCCTCGCCTGCTGGAAGGGCTGGGCTACCGCCCTGCCGGATTCCCAGGCCACCTTCAACAACGCCTTCGTTAGCGGCGACACGGTCGTCTTGGAGGTCACGTGGCACGGCACCCATAAGGGACCTCTGCAGATACCAGCGGGCCCAGTCGCAGCCACTGGCAAGACCATAGACATCCGGGCCTGCCAAGTGTTTCAAATCTCAGGCGGCAAGGCGCAATCGATGCGCCGCCGAGCTCGCCATCGGTTGAGAAATCATCCCAAAAGAACAACGGGCTGTTCCACCAGCGGCCGGCTGCCCATCCGCGCAAACTGGTGAACCGGCCGTCTGAAGCGTTCAGAATTGCCAGCGCAAATGTCCCATTATCTGCGTCAGTGGCCGCGAGCGCCGGATTGTGCATGAAAAGGCCTTTCATGCCATTGCTCTCACGAAACTGGTTGACCCTCGTCTCGGCCTGCTCTCTGTCGCTCGATGAGGCTGGTTTCACGGGGTGACAGCTGCGGCGCTGGGAGCTGTTAAATTTGCTGTTAAACCCGCGCGACACTTGAATCGTGATGTAAGTTCTGCGATGCCAATCGATTAGCTCTCGAATCGCTTCTCTGAGAGAGTTAAGTGCTTTGGCTCCCCGGTTCGGGTTTCGAACATAGGACCCGCAGGTTAACAGAAATGAGAGAAGTGGTTTGTTTTCAGCCGCGGCATCTCCCCGCTGACGCACTCAGATCATGCGAAAGCTCTGCTCGGGAGCGCAAACCTGATGCTCCCGCGCAGCGCATCAGCGGTCTTTTCCTTGCATATTTTTGCTTCTGCAACAGAAAATGCGTGGCTAGTTGTTGCAGCTGTCGTCTGGGCTGCGCCGGCATGCGAAAGATCTTCGCTCGCGTGCGTGCGCTCTATTCGGGAGATCGCAGCTTCTCCTCGAGTACTTGCGTTTCCTTGACTGCGGGCAACCGTGCTTGGGCTGCGAGAATCGGAAAACCATGGCGAGGATGCTAAATCCCTTTCAGTTTTTGCTGCTGGCACATGCGGGCTCCGTTGCGCGCCTCGATAGCCAGAAGAAAATCATGGTGCCGACCGCCCCCTCGAGCTACGAGAGGTGCTACCCCGGCAATCATCACCTGAACCAGCACAGGTACAGAGCCCTCGTTTCCAACCGGTCATCGTTCATCGAGTTCACCGGTTACTGTGCCGGCGCTTTCCGGTCGGGGAAATCGACGATGTTCAAGTTCAGCGGAAATCGTCGTTCGCGGGGAGACGACGTTTGCAGCCTGCCTTTGCCCCACTCGCCTTCGATACCAGGTGCCGCGGCGAATTTCGCCGGTGATACCTGTCCATCAAAAGCGAACGACTCGATTACATAAGGCAGACCGTTCGACCCGAGTACAGAGGGGCTGTCCATGATGTGGAAATGCAGGTGTGGGCCCGAGGTATTGCCTGTATTGCCCAGTTTGGCGAGAATCTGCGCGCGCTTGACACGCTGACCCGGCTTCACCAGAAGCGAATTTTTCTGCAAATGCGCGTAAAATGCGAAAAATCCGTTGCCGAGATTGAGCACAATGTGATTGCCGTCGACGTTATGGATGTTAACGGTCCTAGGGTCCGGCAACCGCCCTGGAATTTGGTTATCGAGTGTGTCGAGTGTCTCAGTAACTGTTCCGTCGGCTACGGCGATTACATCGGCTCCATAATCGGGGTAACTGTGCACATCGGAAGGATCTCCGTGGACGAGGCGTCCGCCGCTATCCAGGAGCATCCAATCGATTGCGAAGCGCTGGGCGAAGTAGATTTTGCCGTTGACGGTCACAGATGCTGCGCGGTGTACGCCGTCGGGTCCGCAGCAGCCATTGACCGCGACCCACCCTTTTCCCGCGAGCGGCGGTCCAATCTCGAGCGTCGTTCGTTCGAGGGGCAGTGGCGCGACGAGATAGCTGAGTGGAACCGGCCTCGTGGGACTTAAACTCGGCGTCCCTCCTCCAAGAATCGAAACGCGATGTTCTAAGCGTTCCGGGACTGTGGCATCCGAGTCGAAGGCAAGATCGATCAGAAAGAGGCGCGTCCCATTGTATTCAATTTCGGTGCTGTCAACCGAGCCATGTGCCGTGGTGCGCAGGCGCGACAGCAATTGATGGCCGTCGTATGTCGCGATGACCGATGACGGGTTGTGCCCATCGACTACTTCGATCTTTTGGAGTGTGGCCGGTGTGGCGTTCGCGTTTGTTATCAACAGTTCGTAGACGACGTGCTGTTTCGCATCCGTTCCGCGAACAGAGTGGGTTCTCGCTGTCAAGGCGGAGATCACAACTGGGGTGAATTCGTCGGATCTATCCGACTGGTTCGCATGAACGGCGACAGCGAGTATCGAAATGCCTACGGCGAGTCTAATTCTCACCCCAGAATTATATGCTTGCCGTCAAGGAATGTTGCCGAAACTGAGGTTCGTGGATGCGCGCTCTCATCGAGCCAGAAAGGCATGTGGATGCAAGTGAAGCTTTACGTACGTTATCTTTTTGGCTTCGGTTAAGTTGCGCGTCGCGCTACAGCGGGCTTCGAAAGCGCCGATCACCCATTGCACCTGTGCTTTTTTGCTCATTCCTCTTTGTCGAATTCGCTCTTGACCTTGTGAAGTGTAAGGACCGAAGGTTGAAGTACGCCGATCGCGACTGCTCGGCCTCTCGGAGAAAAATTTAGCCTTTCGTAACCGACAAAATGATTCAGTAATCCGAGTGCGGAAGAATCTGACATTCAGCGGTGAACTTCCAAGATCGCGCAAAATCGCGAGAACGAGTGCGTTCTGCCTGTATGCGGAGAATCTGGAAAATCGTCCCGCGGCGGCGAAATTTCAGGCCGATTCTAGGTGCCTCAAAGCGAGAAGCACCATAGAAGACTAAATCTTGAGTGGGGTTATTAACGGACTCAGAGGTCACAGTTTGAAAATGCGGAGTGAACACAATAGCTTTATCTATCTCCTGTAGGTGCTAAGGGACCAGAATCTTCTCAGAGAGATTTTCATTTTTGCTTTTGTATCCCCTTACCTTGATGCGTCGGCACTTCGAAAGCCGCGGCTCTTACGTAAACGAGTTGTAAATTTCTGATAGACGTCATGACGTGAGGAAGGTTCTGCCGTCTTGAACGTTTCTGCGGTTTTATTCGCGGCGTGATGCTCTGTCTTTGCATAGCCGATGCAGGTGTATATAACAGCGCGGAGAGTTCAGGGACCTGTCTGTCCAGCAACCGCCATGTTTTTCGGTCTGACGCGCACATCGGTCATTGCTTTGAATTGGCCGGTGTTGTGGTTCGCCGGGGCGTCGTTTTCCATCCTGCTAACCACCCGAGCAAATAATCGCGTTCTGCGATGATCGCAGAATGCGGCTGTGGCGGCACTGAGAGCGCGCAGGATGTTGGCAGCGCCGCCAAGCCGGACAACAAATCTAGGCGATCCGCCCCAGCCGCACTATGCCAGGCTAGAACTTACATGAGAGACCCACAAGTTGTAGAGCGTCAGAATCGGCAATTGGCTGACGGCCGAACAGAGCAAGAACTTGCTTGCGGCATTTGAATCTACAACCCTTCGGGGTAAACGCGATTACGCTATTGTCGCCGTGCTCATCGGATGCGGGTTGCGCCGCGCAGAACTTGCCACAGTATCCGTCCAGGATCTACAGCAGCGCGAAGAGCATTGGGTCTTTGCTGATCTGATCGGCAAAGGCGGCCATGTTCGGACGACTCCAATCCCACAATGGGTCGGCACCGCTCCCAAGCCTGGCTAACGGACGCCGCGATCACCACTGGACCATCTTTCGAGTGATCAATAAAGCTGGACGAATCCTGGAACATGGGTTTACACCCAAGGTTATCTGGGAGGTGGTTAAGCGCGCAGGTTCAACCTGCGGCCTATCGAACATTGCTCCACACGACTTGCGGCGCACCTGCGCGCGCCTGTGTCATCTCGCCGGAGGAGAACTAGAGCAAATCCAAACTGCGTGAGTACTGGCGCTGGAAAAAGCCACGAACCTATCTGTTTCCCAGTGGTAATGGCCACCGAGGCAAGGACCAGCCCATGTCGGACAAGAGCGTCTGGTATGCCTGCACAGAAGCGGCGCGACCCCGAGTAGCAATCGCGTGTTTGAAGCGATTCACAACTTGAAACGAAGTAACTCTGATCGAAAACGAGGGGCCGCGCGTCTATGTCATAGAAAACGGAACCGTGAGCTTCGGTCCTGTTCCGATTCTTCAAACAAAGTCAACTGGAAGGAAATAATGGTATTTGCAAGAATTTTGCCCGTGGCAGGGCTGTCACTGATAAGCCTGCTTATTGGAGTGGGGTCCGCCCAGAATACAGCGGCACCCCAAAACCCGTCTTCCGATAACACAAAGGTGAACAAACGGGATCGAAACGCATCCGAACCGACCGCCGATCAGGGAAAGAACGCCAACTCAGATCGGGAGACCATGCGCAAGATTCGGCGCGCGATTGTGAAGGATAAATCGCTTTCCACTTACGCGCACAATGTCAAAATCATTTCGCAGCACGGCAAGGTCACGCTTAAAGGGCCCGTGCACACCGAAGACGAGAAGAAGGGCATTGAGGCCAAAGCAACGGAGATAGCCGGGGATGGGAATGTGACCAATGAAATTACCGTAAAAGGTGATTCCAAGTAACTGAATGGCAGAGAGGAGCAAAACATAATGGCGGGCAAGAACACAGCAGTTTTTGGACTTTTTTCGTCTCTTACACAGGCAGAGCAAGGCGTAGACGCCCTAATCGCTTCCGGTTTTCGAAGCGACGACGTTTCGGTGCTAGCACCGGACCAAAAGACGACAAAGGAATTTGCAACGGAGAAGAACACGAAGGCGCCCGAAGGCACAACGACGGGAGCGACAGCAGGAGGAGCAATTGGGGGGACCCTTGGATTACTGGCCGGAATCGGTGCACTTGCGATTCCCGGTCTCGGGCCTTTCATCGCTGCCGGGCCCATCATGGCAACACTGGCAGGCATGGGGGCAGGCGCAGCGACCGGCGGTCTAATTGGTGCCTTGGTCGGAATGGGAATGCCTGAGTATGAGGCTAAGCGGTACGAAGGGCGTGTCAAAGAGGGCGGGATCTTAGTATCCGTTCACTGCGACGATTCCGAGTGGGTGGGTAAGGCGAAAGCTATTCTTAAAAACGCCGGAGCTCAGGACATTGCATCCGCAGGTGAGAAGGCAGTGAGTTCACATACCGTCGGATCTGGCGCGGCAAGCGAGGCAGTTCGCGGTGTGTCGGACAAAGACTATCGAAAGATTTGATAGGTTGATGTGCCGTGATCGCAATTGCGCCGAATTGGAAAGGAGAGTATATGTCCGCCAAAGATGACGTGAAGGACAAGGTTGACAAAGGCGCGGAAAAAACAAAGGACGCCGTAGAAAAGGTTGCAGATAAGAGCAAAGATACCGCTCACAAGACCGGCGAGAGACTCAAGGATACTGGGCGCAAAGTAAAGCACTCGACGGACTAATCGCCCAGTACGGTGCAAGGGGAAGGACTCATATATCCTTCCTCTTATAACTAACGCACTGCGGAAACCGGCCCATGATTCCCTTTTAGGGTTTCGCCGGAGAGAAACTAAACTAGACCAGTGCCAGTGCCCGAATGCGTATGGTTCACAACGTCTCTTTTGAGGGTGTCCCAGGCTTAGTTGAAGGCTAGAGGCGGCGGTGGCGGCCGGTTCGTTAGAATCGATTCGCCAAAAACAATCCTTGGAA
>JBPCLH010000124.1:0-4060 GCA_051003475.1 Bryobacteraceae bacterium | reverse complement strand
AGCAAATGCCGCCTCAGAATGGCGACTTTCTCTTCTGCGCTGTAATGCTTCCGTTGCTTCTTCATGCGTTCTCCCCGTTATCTTAACGGCGGAACGCTCTCTCCATTTCCAGCTGAGGCAGGATATAAGCGCCGTCGGTGTGCCTCCGGTTCGCGCCATTTCAGCAACCACGGGCGGATGCCCTGGCCGGCCGCTGCCGAGGAATGGGTTTTGAAGGAGCTCATTGATGAGTTGCTCGTATGAGCCAAAGTAAGGTGGGACCCAGGGTGTAGTGGCCATGAGAATTTCCTTTCGGGAGGATTATACACCCGTAAATCGTGATCCGGGTGCGCAGTTTGTTGGCTAGCAAATCAGGGCGCGGTTTCGATAGCTCCGTGCTGTTGGTAGCTGCTAGAATCCGTTCCAACATTGCCACAACGCTGCCTTTGGCGTCTCACTTCAGAGAGCGCCGAGCAAAAGCGTGAATTCAGGGGCACAAAGCAAGGCATCGTCGCAACTTAGCGCCGGTGCAGCCAGTCAGCAGAGTCCGAGTTCTCGAAGGCGAGCCGGGTGAGTAGTTAAATAATCCAGATAGAGCGCACACTTCTTATCGAGAAGCAACTCCTCACCGTTCCGCTGTCGATAAAAGAGAAGGCCCCTTGCAGCACGTTCCCTAGCGCAGATTGAGCACCTCTCGCCCAATCGTCTTTCGCCAGGAGCACGTACCGCTCCGCCGCGTACAGCGTTGTCTAATCTCTGATTTCTGCATGGGTGATTGTGACGAATGTCCGCGAGAATCTTGGCTTCGGTCAAGGCTCGCCTCCTTGCAAGGCTTGTTCAGGCTCCCACAATCCTATCGTGCAGAGCGCACAGTATCCCGCATCCTCCGAGGACAGCCGGCGCCCGCCCTCGCAGACATGGAAGACATTTCTGATCAGAGTCAAGTATTTCTCCCGTTCGTATTGCCTCAGCAGAAAATGTTACCGCAGGGTAATTGTCATTTTCGGCGCCTCTGACAAGTTGAGTGGTGTGGGTCGATGATCGTCAGCTACACTGTTGCTGACCTTAGCAGAGGATAGAGCAATGCGGGGACGCAACTCGAGCGCCGATCAACCCGCGCGCGCTGCCCTGATGTCTTCCCTGGTTCCTAAAAAAGATCTGTTGAACGCCGTATCTCTGCAATCAGCGGTCTTCAATTCCGCATCGGTGCTGGGCCCGGCGCTTGCCGGCATCACAGTAGACAGAGTCGGCTTGCCTGCAAATTTCTTTCTTAACGCGCTGAGCTTTGTGGCCGTTTTAACGAGCCTCCTTGTCATTCGCCCGCCGAAATCAGTGGCGGCGAACGGAAAGTTCACATTGCTCACCCAAGTCCGGGAAGCACTCGTCACGGTGAAGCGTGACACGGTGCTCCCGTGGCTGCTGTTGAGCTATGGCATTTTGCTGTTTTCTGGACCTTCGCTTCCGTTATTGCTGCCTATTCTCGCCGTGCGCAATCTTCGTATTGGTGCCAGTACGCTTGGCTTTCTATTCTCTGCAGCCGGCATCGGTGCCGTTTTGGGCGCTCTATTTCTTGCATCCCTATCTGATGCGCATAAGAAGAGTGTTCTTTTATTCGGTGCGTTTGCGCTTTGGGCAAGTAGTCTGATTTTTATAGGTTTTAGCCGGACCATGGTCATAACTTTCGTCGCGCTAGTGTTCTTTGGGATGTCGCAGAGCATCATTGGCGCCATAACGTCTACCGTTTTACAAACGCGCGTAGGTCACCAGATGCGCGGCCGAGTCATGAGTCTCAACACTCTTCTCATCATGGGAGTGAGGCCGTTAGGAGACTTTCCAGCGGGCGCTTTGATCAGCCTGTGGGGTGCTCCGTTCACTGCGGCTGCCAGCGCGATCCTCGTTAGTGTGACAGTGCTTTCTTTGCTCTTCAGGCGGCCTGCTCTGAGGACCCTCTAAGCGTTGCAGTACTGAGTCTATTTGAAGTACCGTGTTAGGCGACCCCGGGTCAACGCATGAAGAAATGCGGCAGAGATCGCGGTTCCAGATGCGCTTTCTTAGGAATTCTCTAGTCGCGAAAAGAGCTTACGACCGTCTCCGAAGCCATCGATTACGAACACGACCACGGCGGACCACCATGCCCAACTTGTTAAAGCAGACCCGCGGCAGCGGCACACGTTCCAACACCGAGCGTAAGCAACACTGCGCGCGAAGTCCGTTCCGATGTGTAAAAACTACAGCTCTTGGCATGTTGATCGGCCATAATCGATCGAGGAGTGTGTTGGGAACCGACCAGCAGAGGTTCTGACCACCGCGGAATTTGCAGCAGCCGCGTAAGAGGAAGGCCGCCACGAGTGGAGCCGTGTTCGGCCTTGCCTCATCGCCCCTGGCACGTTCGGAGTATAGTCGCTGTGCATGAACGAGTCGAAATCGCGATTTCCCGGTGGCGCGCCATACCGCGTGCCATCAAAAGGTTCGCCATGTTCGCGCAGGCAATGAGCAGCACCAGGCCCACCAGCGTCATTAGAACTGCCAGCGGGTTGCTGAACTGAAGGCGCAAAGAGGACCACCCTTGCTCTCCACTGGACGAATCAATTTTCCAGGACAGAAATCGCTTCTTGCCTGCTTCGCCCCATTCGGGAAGAGACTCGCGCAATATCGAAGGAGCGGCCACTTGTACGGCCGCCTTCGCTTGCTGTGCCGTTACTCCGTCTCTCAAGCGTCCCATCGTCTGAAGCCACCAGCAACTGCGGCCGTTGATGCAGGCCGGATCGTCCACGCGGCTTGCCATGGTGAGCGGAACACCTGGGCCGTGAATGCGCCGGCGGCAAACCGCAACGGCGGCGAATCGCACGGGGCAGGTTCTGGGAACTCAGTTCTCAGTTATCTGCATCAGGTGTTTAGGAGCTTCGCGATCTCACGCTGAATGAAATGCATGTCGCGGTTGCACGATTCATGTACAGGCGTGCCGCCCTGCTGGCCCTCGTGGAACTCGCCCCCAGGATGAACGTACCGGATGATGCCGTTTCGGTCGACTAGAAACGATACAGAAGTGAAATCACGATCCTTGGTGAGCCACCACCGCTTTAGCGCTGTCCAATCGCCATCCACAGCGATGGGAAACGTGAAATGTTTTTCTTCAGCGGCCCGGCGCACCTTTTCTACCATCCACTTGCCGGGCGGCTTGGGGTGGAAGACACCAATGACTTGCAGGCCGCGGGATTCATATGTTCGTTGCAGACTGACCAATGCTGGCGCAGTGGCGACGCAATAGGGGCAGCCTTCTGTCCACCACCGGAGCAGAACCACTTTGCCGCGTAGATCGCCCATTTCGAGAGGATTCGAGTTGAGCCAGTCCTTTAGCGCGAGTGGGGGCGCGGGTTTGCCAATCAGTTCTTGCCCTTCAGCTTTTGTAAAGCCGTGTGCATTGAGAACTGCGGCCGCCGGAAACAGCGCGGCAACTCGGACGGCGAATTGTCTGCGGGTCACGGTCAGCTCGCTCAGTCGCACTACTCCTTAACGATACGGGATTCCAGGTCAGGATACGATTTAATAGGCATCTGAGCGGCAGCTAATGCACAGCTGCCGGCACCCCTGCTCCGCTCTCGCTTCCTCCTCCATGTTTGCGACTAGCTTCACGGTCTCGCTGCGAACACATCCCGTGGAAGGTCGACTCCCGGGTCTGGATGGCGACGAGGCTCCGTAGACCCGCCTCGAAGCAGCAGAAACAGTCCAAATCGAAGAGGGTAATGTATGAAGGTTCCGTTGCGAAGTTTCGCAGTCAGGATTTGGTAGCGTAAGAAGCCGTGCCAATCACCTTAGCCAATCCGTTCAAGGGACGCCAATACCCAGGCGAGGTGATTCTGCAGGCGGTGCGGTGGTACTTGCGATATCCATTGGCATACGAGCACGTCGCCGAGCTACTGGCGGAGCGAGGCCTCGCAATACATGCCAGTTGTATCTGGCGTTGGGTGCAAGCTTACTCGCCCGAATTGAACAAGCGTTGTCGGTCGCATCTCAAGCGCACGAACAAAAGCTACCGCGTCGACGAAACCTATATAAAGGTGAAAGGCGAAGACCAGTATCT
>JBPCLH010000123.1:0-5761 GCA_051003475.1 Bryobacteraceae bacterium | reverse complement strand
GTTCGTGACCAAGACGGCTGGTTACTTGCACGATCACGGGCGGACAGTGATTTTTTGGGGTGAATATCCGCTCAAGCCCGAGGACATCCGTGCGCTCCCGAATTATCTGGTCAATGGCGAAATGTATGGGCCCAAATTCGATCCGGTTTTTCGAGCGCACGGTATCAGGCAAATGATTTATACGTGGACCGCGGGTGAGGAGCAATTTTTTCCGCAGTATTACATTCTGCCTTCCTCCGACAGGCTGCATCCGGGGCCGCCCGGTCCGGGCCGGGTGCAAGAGATGTGGGAACACGCCTCGTTCACCTCGCTCGACAGCCTCTCGTCCACACGCCCCGATTTTGCCCATGCTGATCAAGCGGATGTGATCGGTGAATTTGTCGCTGGCTGGGGTGATCCAGGACTGCATCCGGAAACATTCTGGCTCGGATACGCCGCCGGGCCAGCCGCCGCATGGCACCGCGCTGCGCCAAGCCCAAAGGAGTTGGAGAGCAGCTTCTATCAACTGTTCTATGGCTCGGGCGCAACCAACATCGGTCGCCTCTATCAGTTGATGAGCGAACAGGCGCAGTTTTGGGAGGACAGCTGGGAAACTGGCCCGTCCGCCGCGCGAACACCAATTTGGGGAAACTCCTTCGGTGTTTTCAATCCGCCTAGGCCTGCTCACGATCAATATCTTCCATTGCTCCCGGTGCCCGCGCCCGCGCTTCTTCATTTGGGTCACGATTGGCGCCTCGAAAACGAAAAGCGTCTGGATCTGGCTGGCAGATTCTTAGCTCAGAATGATCAGCTGATCGATCTGTTGCAGACCAATATCGAACGCGTTCAGTTTAACCGCTACAACTTGCAGGTATACCTTTCCATTGCTGCCCTATATCGTCAGAACTTGGTCATGCTTCAGGACCTCAGTCGGATTTCTGATGCCTTGAAGTCAGCCGAGAAGGCTGCCGCAACCGCGGAGGCAGAGCGAGCAGTCGCATCGCTAGACCGGGCAATCAACATTGCAGAAAATATTCGCCAGCACCGGAACCAAGCCCTTCAAAACGCTACGGCAACGTGGTACGAAACCTGGTTTCCTCGTGTAGCGGAAGCAGATGGCCGGCGCTTCCTCGATCAGGTGGATGATGTCAAGGACCATCAGCCGGTCCGCACGGTTGACATGAGTTATCTCGTGTACCGCGAGCTGCTTTATCCGCTCGGCGATTGGGCGAACAAAGTTATCGCAACAAGAAACGATTATGCAAGTGCGCACAAAATTGCTGTACGCAATCATAGTTTCGATTGGAAGGGAACTTCCACGACTGTAACTGCGCCCCACACAGCTGATGATTCAGAAAATTAGACACTTTGGTTTGATCCTGGTTCTGTCCTGCTGCATTGCCTTTACAAGGGCGGCAAGCTCTTCGCCTCTATTTGCTCGTGGCTACAATGTCATCCCTGAACCTCAGAAGGTAGAGCTGAGCGGTAACGATTTTGTTTTCGGGAATGGATGGCGCTTGGTGCTGAATGGCGGAGTTCTGCGGGACGGGGCGGCATTTGAAATCCTCCGCGATGATCTGGCCTCGCGGCACGGAATCCACCTTGAGCCGGAATCGAAATTAGGTTCTGTTTCTAGAACGATTCGGCTTGCGATTATCCCCGGTTCCGTGACAATCGGTTCGGCCACGGACCGCGATAGAGACAAGCTGGCGGAGGAGGCCTACCGCCTTGATCTTTCTTCTCAGTCCATCGCGATCACTGCGAACGCTGCACCCGGCTTATTATATGGGGCGGAAACCCTGGTGCAATTGGTGAAATTTTCGAATGGCACGAACTGGCTGCCAGCCGGTCGGATCACCGATTGGCCCGATCTGCAAAACCGCTTCATCTATTGGGACGATAAGGCTCATCTTGACCGTAAGGATGTCCTCAGGGATGTTCTGCACCAGGCCGCTTTTTATAAGGTGAATGGCGTACTGCTCAAACTGAACGCACATTTCAAGTATTCGAGTGCGCCAGCAGTCGTTGAGCCTTATGCCTTGACCTCCGGAGAATTGCAGCAACTGACCGATTACGGTCTGCGCTACCACGTTCAACTGATTCCCTATATCGACGGGCCGGCGCATATCGCTTGGATTTTGAAGCACCCGGAATTCGAGAAGTTACGTTCGTTTCCGGAGAGTAATTATGAGATCTGTACAACTAATCCCGATTCGTACAAGCTGCTTGAAGGCATGTACCAGGAATTGATGGACGCGAATAAAGGAGTGAAGTACTTCCTTTTGTCTACCGACGAGCCTTATTACGTCGGCCTCGCAAACAACACTCAGTGCAATGAGGCCGATGAGAGGGAAAAGTTGGGGAGCGTCGGAAAAGTGCTGGCTGAATTCATCACGAAGACTGCCGGGTACCTTCGCGATCACGGTCGGACGGTAATCTTCTGGGGAGAGTACCCGCTCAAGCCCGCTGATATTTCCGCGTTGCCGCCCTACCTTATCAATGGCGAGGTTTATGGCCCGGAGTTCGATCGAGCCTTCCGTCAGCACGGAATTCGCCAAATGATTTTCACGTATACGCAGGCGAGCGAACCACTGTTCCCGAACTACTATCTCCTGCCTGAGAGCGAGCAAGTCAACTACAGTGGCGCAAGCCAGGCCGATGAAGCTCATTTCCGTCCAACAACAGATCGGATCTCTCAAGTGTTCAACGAGATTTCTTTCTGGGGTGCTCGTAAAACGGCTGACTTGATGGGAGTGGATATATGCGCATGGGGAGACGAAGGATTGCACCCGGAGACATTTTGGCTCGGATTCGCCACCGCGGCAGGATGGATTTGGCACCCCGGTTCGCCCCATCCCGCCGAGGCGAAGAGCAGCTTTTACCGGCTGTTCTACGGACACGGTGCCAGCAATATGGACCGGCTTTATCAGTTGATGAGCACGCAGGCCGAGTTCTGGGCCAGTAGTTGGGATTGGGCACCTTCCTCCATCCGACCGGTTCTGTTCGGCAATTCGGACGGTATTCGTCCCATTGCTCCAGCCGATCAGGTAATCTCGCTTCCACCCATTCCCGAGGGCGATTATCTCCGCGTCAACTACGACTGGGCGAAAGTAAATGAAAGGCGCCTGCAACTCTTGCAGAAATCACTTGCCGATAACGATGAACTGCTCGGATTGCTCAACCATAACTTGGGCCAGGTGCAGTTTCATCCGTACAGCATGGAAGTGTTTCTGTCCATCGCCGAACTGTACCGTCAAAATCTCAACATGCTCCAGGATCTCGGTGCAATCAGCGCGTCGCTCCATTCGGCTGAAAGTACCGCCGCGAAGCTGAACTATAGCGCTGCAGTTTCGGCTCTCGATCAGGCGCTCCAACTTGCTTACGGAATTCGAGCGCAGCGCAACCGGGCGCTGCAGAATGCCACGACCACTTGGTACAAGAGTTGGTATCCGCGAGTTCCGGAAGCGAACGGCCGCCGATACCTTCTCGTTCTGAATAGTGTCCAAGACTACCGGGTTGATCGAACGTTGGGATTGAATTATCTGATTCAGCGCGAAGTTTTATTACCGCTTGGAGATTGGTTCACACAAGTTCAGCAGGTCAGAAATCGTTACGCGACCGCCCACCGAATTTCTGAAACGACGCTCAATTTCGACTGGCAGGACGATGCGTCAACGTCCCTCGGAAACTCGTATTAAGTACGGCGGACGATGCCGGTTGAACCCAAATTCAAACGCGTACTGTCGCGGCGAGATCTAATCTTGTATGGTCTTGTAATTCTGACGCCGACTGCACCCTATCCGTTATACGGAATCGTTCAGCAGGTATCGCACGGACACGCGGCACTCAGCTATCTGGTGGCCATGGTCGGGATGTTGTTCACTGGAAGCAGCTATGCGAAGATGGCAGCCGCATATCCGTCCGCAGGGTCCACCTACACGTATGCGCAACGTGCGTTGAACGAGCATGTCGGATTTCTCGCGGGCTGGGCGATGATTCTAGATTATTTTTTAATTCCCTTGCTGAGTGTCATTTATGCCGCCCTAACCGCGCAGAGAATACTGCCGTCAGTTCCTTATTTCGTTTGGGCCCTGACATTCACAATCGGAATCACGGCTGTAAATGTCCGGGGAATCCGCGTCACTGCCAAAGCCAGCACAGTGAT
Organism: Bryobacteraceae bacterium; assembly: GCA_051003475.1. Lineage (GTDB taxonomy): Bacteria > Acidobacteriota > Terriglobia > Bryobacterales > Bryobacteraceae > Bog-105. Next base: position 1,617 of record JBPCLH010000123.1, on the reverse strand, counting down.
GATGTTCATTATGAGTGTTTGCGCGCTCTTTTTCATCTGCCTGGCGGGGCACTTCGTGGTAATGGCGCACGGTCCGGCAGGTCTGTTCTCCCTCCCAGGACTTATTCGGCCGCAAACGTTTGCTTGGCGCTCACTTATGCTTGGAGCGGGGATCGCCACAGTCTCCTACATCGGTTTTGACGCAATTTCTACACTTGCGGAAGATACGGTTCACCCGGAGCGAGATATCGGCTTCGCGACAGTTCTGGTCTGTCTGCTGCAAACCGTTATTTGCGTGATTACCGTCTATCTCGCTGCTTTGGTCATTCCGGACTACAACAAATTCCCCGACCCGCAAACGGCAATTCTCGACATTGGTCGGGTGATCGGAGGCCCATGGATGCTGGGTTTACTGGTGTTTGTTCTTCTTGTGGCGGGACTAGCAAGCGCGCTCACCGGACAGGCTGGAGCTTCGCGTCTGCTGTTCGGAATGGGGCGTGACGGCGTCATTCCCTCCCGAATTTTTGCGTACGTGCATCCCCGCTTCTCTACTCCCACAAGGAGCATTTACCTGATGGCCGGTGTCTCGCTGGTCGGCGCACTGCTGATGCGATTCCAGCTCGCTGTCGAACTTTTGAATTTCGGAGCCTTCGCCGGGTTTATCCTGGTGAATTTGAGCGTCATTCGGCACTTCTACTTGCGCCTCGGCAAGCGCCGCGGGACTGCTTTCTTTACGAATCTTATCTTTCCATCGGCTGGAGCGCTGGTCTGCACTTACGTGTGGATGAGCTTGACGGAGAAAGCGAAACTGGTCGGGTTTGCGTGGCTTGGCGTCGGTTTCATTTACCTTGCGCTGTTGACTCGCGGTTTCCAGACCCGGCCAAAACAGTTCGAATTACCTTCGGAACTCTGATGAATCTCATTGCGCTGGAGAATCAGCTTATCGGTTACGTAGATCACAACCGCGATCGGCTAGTCGAGATCATCCGCGATCTGGTTCGCATACCGTCTGAGAATACGCCGCCAGTGGGCGGCGAGGCTGCCTGCCAGATTTACGTCGCTGACTTCTTGCGGAATCACGGCTGGGAGCCGCTGGTCTACGAACTGAACCAGGTACCTGGCATTCACGACCATGCTCTGTTCCGTGGCGGTCGCGATTATACGGGAAGACCGAATGTTGGGGCTCGTAAACCCGGCACTGGCGGTGGTCGCTCACTACTTTTGTCCGGGCATATTGACACTGTGCCCAAGGGCACTCAGCCGTGGACGCACGATCCCTTCGGAGCAGAAGTCGAGGGCAATCGGCTATTCGGTCGCGGCTCGAACGACATGAAGGCAGGCGTCGCAAGCAGTCTGTTTGTCGTCGAAGCGCTTTCGGAGTTGCGCCCGCTCTCGGGAGACCTGTTGTTCGAGACCGTCGTCGATGAGGAATTCGGAGGAGTTAACGGAACGCTTGCCGGGCGGCTAAAGGGCTTCAATGCCGACGCAGCCGTAATCACGGAGCCATCATTTCTTCGGGTCTGCCCGGCGCAGAGGGGCGGGCGAATCGCACATATTCTGCTGGAGGCACCCGGTGGCGTGCTCACCGAACAAATGTTCCCGGCTGGAGTCATCGACCAACTGACCTACTTTCTGGCC
>JBPCLH010000122.1:0-4616 GCA_051003475.1 Bryobacteraceae bacterium | reverse complement strand
TCACGATATGGTACGGTTTCTTCACGGCGGTGGTGTCCTTTCCAAGGATTGTTTTTGGCGAATCGATTCTAACGAACCGGCCGCCACCGCCGCCTCTAGCCTTCAACTAAGCCTGGGACACCCTCGTATGCGCAGCGTTCCATGACAACAGGCCATACACATTCACAGCGTTATCGTAGTTGGGCGCGTATACCTTTCCGACTGCCACCAGTGGTGGAACGAATTTAACGAGGGTGCCCAGGCGATCGCGGTCCATGTGCTGCTCGCTATTCCAGATTTCCTTTAGGTTTTCAGCATTAAAGGCGTGCAACACGCCAGGCGCGTTTCCGTGATCGGCGCTTCTTCCATCGGCAACCGTCGCCCACAGCACGCCAGTTGCGGGCTCCGTCCCATTGGATGAAATCGTGAGAGCGCCGCCGGGCGAACCTCGCGACGCGACGATTCCCTTTGCGTAGGGTGTCGGCTGGAGCAGGTGGCCATTAAATCGAAATGCCTTAGGGACATCGGTTTCACACCACAGGAAGAGCATCGGCCCGGCAGGTCCATCCCAATAGACAGGGCCAGCCATGATGCGGCCTCCGTTCACTTCCAACGCTTGTATCAATCGATCGTTGTTCGCTGTCATATGGCCCAATTTGTTGGCGTCGAGGAGATAAACTATTCCCTTCTTGCTCCCGCAAACCAGAATGTTCGTACCCGGGATGAGCAGCGGTCCGGTCGACCCCAAATCTGCATCTTGATCATTGAGGTCCACATAATCGTGAGGCGTGAAATAGTCTTCAATCACGCCACTGTTGCGCACGTTCAGTTTGACGACAGAGGTGCCGAAATTTCTGTGGCCATCCCAGCCCCCGTTGCCCACTTCAAAATACAGTCCACCATCGGAGCCGATCGCTGGTCCTCTGCCCGACTGCCAGATTCCCCCGTCGGCGGTGTCGGGCGTAGTGCACAATGCACCGGTCTGTTTAAGGGCTCGGGCGTCGTACGTCATAATCCACCCGTGATACGGCTGAATGTCTTCGTGAGAAGCCCACGCGATGACAATCGTTCCATCTACCAACGCTAAGGCTGAGCGTTGGTTCCCTGCCCTCGGGTCAAAATGCAGCATTCCATTGACCGCGTCGCGGGCTGAGCTGTTTACACTGGCCTCGATCATCACGGGCACCGCCTGATCTTTGCCGTCCTTTATGTCGAGTTTGTGCAATCGCTGCACGTATTTGCCGTTTTCTTTAGTGCGGGCCACTAGGTAGATCACCTCCTCAGAGGCGTCGATCACCGGCGTACTCTCAATACCGGCGTTGCCCACGATATTCAGGTCATTACTGTTTGTGATGTCAATGATCGGGACCGGCGTAACTCCGCTGATCTCATTCGTCAAATTGCGCATCCACAACGGCGGCCCACTTCGATCAGCATCAAAAGCGTATACTTTGTCGTTCATGGTGGCCACATACAGGACATTGTGCGTGCTTTGTCCGGGAATCCGTACCGCTGGCACGTATAGCGGCTGCGCATAGACAGCCCCATCAACGTAGTAGCTGTACAGCTTGCCGAAGTTAGCAGCATTTACGTTCGTGGAATTCAGCGAAGTTTCCTGTGTGTTTGCTCCGGTCGGAAATCGATCGTACCGGTTCATCGGCACAGTGAGCGGGGCGGTCAGGGAGAAGGCCGTTAGGGCGTGTGCTAACAGGCCGGCAAGGAATTTGAGCATGCGAAGACATACCTCGGGTCATTATGTGAATGTCCTTAGTCGACTAACTTTATGATGATCCACGGTTGTTTCTCAGTTTCAATCAACGTTCCCGGGACGTAGGGCGCAGCACAACGATGCGCTGAAAACGCGATTGCAGTACGAGCGACTAGGTTGTTCTGCTCCTTTGTATTGCACCTTAAAGAGATATGACCGGGAGCCGCTATCTTGAGGATCTCGTTGTGGGCGAAGTAAACACGACCCGCGAGATTGTAGTGAGGGAAACGGATATCATCGAGTTCGCCCGATGCTACGACCCTCAGGCAATGCACACGGGTGTTGAGGCAGGCTCATGCGGTGCCTTCGGATTGACCGCGAGCGGGTGGCATACCGCGGCGCTGGTGATGCGACTTCTGGTGGACTCGCACCCTCTCGGTAGTACACCGTTGCTTGGTTTGGGTGTCGACGATCTGCGCTGGCCGAAGCCCGTTCGACCTGGCGACACCATCAAAGCGGAAATGGAAGTCCTCTCGATTACACGCTCGCGATCGAAACCGGACTATGGGGTCGTGCGTTTGAAAGTCACGGCTCGCAATCAGCATCAAGAAGTCGTATACGTAATGACGCCGAGCCTGTGGGTGCCGTGCCGAACCTCATGAGGATCACAGCGCAACGCGCGTCTACTTGCGAACACTCCCACAACCGCAGTAAACTCCAGCAACTGAGGACGAAACGTCCGGGCACCGCTATGGAAACTGCTTTAACGCCACTCCAATTCGCCCGCCGCGCGCGCAAATTGTACGCCAGCCGAGAGGCTGTGATCGATGAAGACTCGACGTTGACCTATACGCAATTCTTTGAGCGGTGCGATCGCTGGTCAGCGGCCCTACAACACTTCGGAGTGCGTCCTGGTGATCGGGTCGCGTATATCGCGCCGAATACTCACGCGCAACTCGAATCCTTCTACGCGGTCCCGCAGATAGGAGCCGTGCTGGTCCCGATCAATTACCGCCTCACCGCTGACGACTTCGCGTACCTTGTGAACCATAGCGGGGCTCGAGTGGTATGTGCGGACTGCGATTACATGGACACTGTCGACCGTATTCGTCCGCAACTCGAAACCATTGAACAGTTCATCGCACTCAATGCTGACCGCGAAGGCTGGCTCAACTACGAGAGTCTGCTCCAGGCGTTCTCGCCCAGTTTCACACCTTTTGAAGTGCGCGAAAGCGATTTGCTGACCATCAACTACACAAGCGGCACGTCCGGCAAACCCAAAGGCGTCATGATCACGCACCGCAATGCCTACATGAATGTAGTGGGCACATTGGTGCATTTCCCAATGAGCATGGCCGATCGCTACCTCTGGACGCTGCCAATGTTTCATGCCAACGGATGGACGTTTGTCTGGACGGTCACCGCCGTAGGCGCCGCGCACGTCTGCCTGCGGAAGGCTCACCCGCAAACCATCGTTGACAAGATCGTCCAACAACGAGTCAATCTGCTGTGCGCTGCTCCCACCGTCCTGCTTTTTCTCGTCAATTGTTCGGCGGAGATGAGATCGCAGTTGCCTCGCGCCGTGCGAGTCGTGACAGCGGGCGCCCCTCCCGCGGCTGCGACCATTGAGCGGATCGAGGGGGAGTTCGGCTGGTCTTTAACCCATGTTTACGGTTTGACAGAGGCGTCACCTTTCATTACGATCTGTGAACCTCGGCCGGAGCACGTTGCCCTTGATCCGCGGAAGCGCGCCGCTATAAAGGCGAGGCAGGGAGTGGAGTTGATTACTTCCGGCGAACTGCGCGTTGTGGATGAGAGTGGTAATGAGGTTCCAAACGATGGCGAGACGCTCGGGGAGATCGTTGTTCGAGGGAATGTGGTCATGCAGGGTTACTACAAGGATTCCGAGGCAACAGCTCAGGCCATGCGGGATGGATGGTTTCATTCCGGAGACGGGGCAGTCGTGCACCCCGATGGTTACGTCGAAATACGCGATCGGATGAAGGACGTCATCATCAGTGGCGGCGAAAATATCTCTTCAATTGAAGTCGAAGGAGCAATGCTGCGCCACCCGGCAATTCGAGAAGTTGCAGTGGTTGGTATCCCTCATGGACGCTGGGGCGAGGTCCCCGAAGCGTTTGTGGTGTTGAGGACAGACGCTTCGGTATCGGAGGCCGAATTGACAGACTTTGCACGGAATGCCCTCGCGCATTTCAAGGTGCCACATCGTTTCACATGCGTTGGAGAGATTCCAAAAACATCGACAGGCAAGATCCAAAAATTCATGTTGCGCCGAGGGCGCCCGGCTATTAGCGCGGTCTAGACGTGTAGAGGCACGTCGTTGCGGGAACCGTTTACGAGAGATCAGTTGGCTTTGGACTTAGATCTGACCGAAAAAGTTTCCAAATGCGATCTCGTTTCCGGATCTCGAAAGTGCTCCAGCAGAGACTCACGTTCCACTCGTAAGATTTCTTTGATGTCGCTCTTAATGAGTCGCTTCGTGCGGCATAGCGCTGCTCGCGAATGCCGAGCCACTGCCGCCGCCATGGAATTGGCTGCTTGCTCCAGCTCAGCATCCGGGACAACGCGATTCACCAATCCGATGCGCTCGGCTTCGACGGCATCGATAAATTCGCCGGAGAGCAATAGCCAACGCGCGCGCCGTTCACCGATTATTCTGCCCAGCAACACTGACGAGCCTGCGCCCGGGTGCAATCCATAATTGATATGTCCGTCCGCGAGCGTGGCGCTTTCGGCAGCTAAAGCGAGGTCGCAAGTGCACATCAGTTCCAGACCCCCCGCCACCGCTACCCCGTTTACTGCCGCTACGGTCACACCAGGATAGTCAACGATTTTTTCGAATAGATCAGCGAGCAAGAGGAAATATCGCCGCAGCCCTTCCGGATCGTCTAAGCGGCGGAGATATGCC
>JBPCLH010000121.1:0-5144 GCA_051003475.1 Bryobacteraceae bacterium | reverse complement strand
ATCCGCGTCTTCGCGCTATCCTGCTTTCGGGTCACCTGGTCCTTTCCTTTCTTCAGCCACTAACTGAATTCGAAAGGTCCAGTCTGACCCACCCCTCTTTTGCAGAACTATTGAAGCTTAACCGTATATTGACGCCGCTGTACCGGCTGGCAGGAAACTTCGCGGCAACTCGAGAGGGAGCCGCGCGCCTCGGTTTCGTGACGCTCGATCAGATGGTCAATGCGATCGTATCCGTCACGGAGGATCCCGCCCAGGGAGTGCGAATCGTTGAGGTGCCCGCCATCCGTTCGCGCGGAGACGCATTGGTTCAACAGGCTGTGCGCGTTTCAAACGCTTCTTAGCGGCTTCTCGAAACTATTGCAGAATCGGAAACTGCTGTTTGAGCTGCGGCGGTATGTTGCGTTTGGCCCTTCCCCGGCCAATGTTGATCGAAGCCCTGAAAATCGCGCCAACTGGAACTACCCCGCCCAGCTTGTGAGCGCCCACTGCGGCTAGGCCCATGGATGCAACGCACCCGCAAGATGCGCAATCAGGGTTTCCGCCGAACTGGCAGGGAGTGATTTCCGTCTTCAAATCCGCGGATATTATTTTCGTCGTCAGGGCAAAAATGCAGTGCTTCGGACTCTTCGGTGGCGCAGAAAATTGCCGGATCAATCCGTCAGCCATGTCCAGCTTCGGATAGGCCTTTCGTAATTCAGCCATCTCCGCAATTGCTTGTTTGCGCTCTTCGGCAGTCAACATTTCCGGCAAACTATCGCCAACTTGAGGTGTGAACAGGCTGAACCACACTTTTTTGACTTCGGACTTTGGCGTCCAGAATTCTAGAAATTCATTCAAATACCCGGGGCGTTTCATCATCTGCCCCGTTATCGTGCAATGGATTGTGATTTTTTGGCCCTGTATGTTTGTCAGTATTCGTTCGTACGTCGCGGGTGCCCGCCGGCAATCGTGTTCGGGTTGAAGTCCGTCGATCGAGACGACGATATTCAAGTGCGGCTGCGTCGCCCATTCCAAGGTCATCGGCCGAAATGCACTTGTAACAACCTGGACGTGGACTCCACGCGCGACCAACAGTGGAATCATTTGCTCGAGTTCGCGATACCGCACTAGCGGATCGCCGCCTACGATTGAGAGGTGGAGCGGCTTTAGATGATCTGTTACCTGTAGGACGCCATCTACCAGAACTTGTCCTTTTAGATCATTCAACTCGCGCAAGGTCGTCCCGCCGCCCAGATGCGCATTATCGTACGCGTAGCAACCTGGACACCGGAGCGGGCATTCACGAGTGATCTCGATAGATAGCGAAGGTTGCTCGCCTTTCAAAATCTTGTTCCATGCCTTCAAAACTTCTACGGTTCTCAATACATAATCCTCTCGCGCTGTGCTAATGTTTGCCCGCTGCCTCTACGCGATCCCCAACCCAAAGCGGAGACGGCCTCATTGGGCCGCAATCTCTTCACCGCTTGCGCGCCTCGATCGCGGGCTTTGTTCCAAAATACGCTTGATCCTCGATTCATTGAATCCCCTCAAAACAGGAGAATCACTAAAAAAAGGCGGGGCGCTCACAAAGTCACCCGCAGGATATTCAGGCGGATACGGCCGGCTTCTCGAAGCCGGCGCTTGTTGTGCGATAACCTCCAAGCTTTGACACAGCGCTCAACTCGCCGTGTGTAAGATAGCGAATCGAAGCTGGGTCGTCAACCCGCTGGACCACTTCAACCAAGCCAAGCAGCGTCTCAAGTTCCGCGCTCGTGATGTTATCGCCGATAAGTACTCCTCTGCCTTCTAGTATCGCGAACGGCTGCCCTTCGTTGTGACACTTCAATTTCTTTGCAGCCTCAGAATAAAGTCCCGAGTAGAAACACTTCCATGGATCGCTGCCTCCTAGAAAAATAGCTTGGCACGGATACAGCACTCCTCCTGAAATGATCTTTCGAGAAATTGCATCCGTTGCGAGTGCGTGCAGCGCTGTGTGATCCGGGATTCGCCACCCCGAGCTCTCCCGTGCCAGCCTGAGCAGAAAATCACGATCGAAGTCGGGCGCACGCCGCGGGTTCAGTGTCAACCGCGTTTCTACTTCCTCAAGTAGTTCCTCAACCGAGTCACAATCAGGGCCGCAAACGATGAGGCCGTGATTGCCGAGCACGATAACGTCGGAAGACGGCGAGTCTCCTACAACCCGCTCAATGGCTCCGGCCAGAGGCAAGCCCGAAGGCATATAGGGCACCCATTCCCATCGCAAGCCGTCGAGCCTCTGTCGCAAATGCTGCCGCGCATCTGATCGCACGCCTAGCGCAATGCTGTTGACCGAGTGTACATGGACGACCACACGATGCCCCAACACCACGTGCATAGCGGTCTCTATGGATGGTCTTAAATTGCGTCCGGATGAATTGGCTTCGACGCTCCTGAATTCTTTATTTCGCCGCAAACAATTCTTCGCCATCGCTAGATCGACGGGGACCAAAATGTCTTCCTGGAGTGCGTTGGAAAGCCATTTGGCCGAGGCTTTGATCCATAGGACGCGATCAAGCTTTATGGAGGTATTGCCATTACTGGCCTGCGTCAACAATCGATCGCGGCCGATCCGCGCCGATAAGCTTAACAAGGAATCTATTTCAGATCGTATTGATGCCGGCTTCATGATCTTCGCTCTTCACGTGAAATGCGGGATTTCTAGTACTTCTACCGAACGAGGTTCTTGCGTACTGCATAAAGTACAATTTCAGCCGTGTTGTGTAGCTTTAACTTCTGCATGAGATTCGTCCGGTGACTCTCGACGGTATAGAGGCTGACGTCAAGAATAGAAGCCACTTCTTTATTGGTCTTGCCTTCCGCCAGAAGCTGAAGTACTTCTCTTTCCCGCGTCGTCAATAGCTCAAACGTATCCGACAGGCCTTCCTCCTTCAGAACCCGCATGTAGTCCTCTAAGAGCGTATGAGTGATCGCGGGACTAAAAAATGGCTTCCCTTGTGACACCGCCTGCACGGCTCGCAGCAAATCGTCTTCGGCCGACTCTTTCAGCAGATAGCCTCTAACACCTGCATTGAGCGCTCGCAACAGATATCCTTCGTCAGCATGCATGGTCAGCATGATTACGCCGATTTGGTCATTGGCCTTGCGGATCTGCTCGGCGGCATCAATGCCATTCAGCAGCGGCATGGCTATGTCCATTAAAATCGCATTCGGAGTTAGCTCAATCGCAAGCCGGACGACTTCCCTGCCGTTCGCCGCCTCCCCAACCACTTCGATTTCTGGATACTGTTCAAGCAGCAGACGCAATCCTTTTCGAACCACTCCGTGGTCGTCGGCAATCAACACCTTCAGCTTCATGCTATTCAGCCCTTGATTTCATGAGGCGAATATCTGTTGAGCACTGCCACTAGCTCCGATTGCACCCGCGACACCTGGAGATCATCCGTGAGTATGCTTCTGTTTGAATACCTTCGTCCGTACAGCTGTTCATTCTCATCCAGATCTTCACGCAGAGTCGCGCCCTGCAGCGATATTCCGGCAAATACACCCCGTGATCGCGAGTACGAAAGAATCTCTGCTGTCGTCTTTGCGTCAGGTTGCGCTGTGCTGCCTCTGCCTACGGGCCCCGCAGCTACTTCAGTTGCGCCGCCTAATGTGAACTTGCTTTCGAGCAATCTGTTCATTCCCCGCTTGTTCATGACCAACAGCACAAGATCAGTTTCAGAGGCCCCAATCTGGAACCCGAAGCTACCTCCCTCCACCCGGACCGCTGCCGGCGCTCCCCAGCGGCGACCGCCCTCTTCGCGGCATACAGCGAATCCCCGGCCGTACTTCGCACTGCCCACAAATGCCCCCTTTTTTAAGCTTGGGACGATCACCACGCAATGTGCTTGATCCAGAAGATCTTGCGGAATACTCTCATCAGGGGCACTCAATATCTCTCTCAAGGCGATTCCCGATTCGTCGAGACGTTCCTTTGTCGTGCTTCCAAGCACCCGGCCCTCGCTGGCTGCCGTCAACACGCATAAGAAAGCGAGGAAGTGCAGCCTCGATTTTAGGTTGACGGTTCTGAACCCTTTCAATCTTCTGAATTGTCGACCAGATTGAAACTGCATTGCCGCTAGTCTCAATCTACGGCGAAACGGCCTCCCAACCCATCCCTTGAAAGGAGGAGGATCTCCCCTAAAACTCAGGAGACAAGTCGGCGTGCAGGTCGGGCGATGGAGCTCAAGTCGCGCCTTGTCCCTGATTTTCATGCGGCAACGGCAGATCAACCCTGATCAGTGTTCCTGCGCCGTTTTGGGATGAAATCGTCAGCTTGCCTTGCAGCGCCCTTACGCGCTCCTCTAGTCCCACGAGCCCGAGACCGCGTGTACGAACGCTATCCTCCGGAAGGCCTCTGCCGTTGTCTTGAATGGATGCCGATATTAGATTTGCTTCTTGTGTCACCGTGATCGCGACGCGAGTTGCTTGTGAATGCTTCGTGCAATTTGTTAGCGCTTCTTGGATTGCGCGATACAGGCAAATGCGATGCGTCTCCGGCAATGCGTTTAGATCACCTTGGATCTCGATGCAAACGGGAATCCCGCTACGGCGTGAAACCTCTTTTACCTGCCATCGCATCGCCGGCCCAAGCCCGAGGTCATCTAGCATGGAAGGTCGGAGCAAAAGAGCCAAATTGCGCACAGCCCGAAGCGCATCTTCGGCGAGAGCCTTTACGCTGTCCAGCCGCTCCCGAAATCTGTCGTGTCCCTCCCCTCGCGACAAACTCCCCAACTCCATGCGCAACCCTGTCAGTATTTGCCCGACTTCGTCGTGTAGTTCTCGGGATATCGTCTTTCTCTCGTCCTCTTGCACTCGTACTAACTGATTCGACAAACGCCGCAGCTCGAACTCGGCTTGCTCCGAGCGGCGCTTCTGTTTCTCGGAAATGCGCTCGAGCCGTGCCAGGTATGCCGTGCTTCCGCCCGCAATCAGAAAACCGAGTACCAGCAGAGCTCCCGTCGCTGCCACCGCAAATCGCCTCAACGCATACTGCTGGTCCTCAATTTCCCTCTCTTCTAATGACAGATTCGCCATATTCAAGGCGTCTAACTGTTGAGCGCCTTCGAGCGCGTCCTCCCTCTTCTCCTTCCTCTTTTCTCCTTCCTCCCCTCTTTCTTTCTTTC
>JBPCLH010000120.1:0-16448 GCA_051003475.1 Bryobacteraceae bacterium | reverse complement strand
CACCGGCACTTCGAACACCCGGTCGTCTCCGGAGATCCGCAATATCTTTCGTGTGCTATCCAGCAGCGCTGAGCAGCGGGCGCAATGCGCCAAATGACGCTCAATTTCCTTTCGAAGCTCTGGCGCGACTTCATCGGCGAGGTAATTGGAAAGCTCCCGAGTCACCTTCTTACAGGGGACGATTTTCAACGAGGCCATGGATTCATTCCTTTCAGCATTTGTATACGATCCCTCCATGTCCAGCGGAAGCTGGGAGCGAGCTGTTCCTGAATTCGGAGCCGCGCGCGATGCAGGCGGCTCTTGACTGCAGCGACACTGATGCCGAGCACATCCGCGATCTCTTCCATCGTCAGATGCCGGTTGTCGCTCAAAAGATAAACTTCGCGATATTTATCAGGCAGATTTTCGATCGCCTGCTGTACGGCCGAGCGAAGCTCCGCAATTTCGACGAAATCTGAGGGAAGTTCCCGCCAATCGGCAAACTGGCGGGGCACGTATTCCGAATCATTCGAGGTGGATTCCGTCCAGAGGCTCGAATAAATATCTCCGTTCTTTGCGCCTTCTCATCCGCGCTTCGTTTAACGCGATACGCAGGAGCCAGCTCTTGAAGCGCTCCTCTCCTTTCAATTGGTCGAGATTCTGATAGGCCTTCATGAGAGCCTCTTGCACCGTTTCTTCCGCATCCGCTGCGTTCTTGAGAACTGCATAGACGACAGCAAAAAGAGGACGTTCATACGGCTCGATCAATTGATGGAGACCTTCGAATTGCCCGCTCGTACCTGAGCAATGAGCCATTTCTCGGAATTTGGTTCGAAGGCTGACACAGTAACGGTAGCCGGTTGCACACACAAATACACCACACCTACTCACGTCAGGATGCCCCGCACAGCCCGTAGTTTCACTAGCTGTGGCAAAAAAATGTTTTTTTGTGCCCCTGTGAAACTCTTGCACGTTTCGGCAATCATCCCGCTTGAGAGCGGACCGTTAAGGTCCATTGACTCAAGTCGGCCACACGCCGATGGCAAAAGAAAAAAAGGGGAACTCAACGATGAAAGCTTCTAAACATTCTGTCGTGCTGACAGCAGCCCTCACGGGACTCCTGGGCGGCACGATGAGTCGCGTCAACGCGGCGCCGGCAACCGGACATTCCGGGACTGCCTTGGCAGCGTACGGACAATCCAGCGACACTACGCAAGACGCTACAGACAAACACTCCTGTCAGGGCAAGAACTCCTGCAAGGGCCTGGGTGGTTGCAAGACTAGCGATAACGGCTGCAAGGGAAAGAATTCCTGTAAAGGGAAAGGGGGTTGCGCTACCGACGGCTCCAAGATGCACATGAAGAAACACAAGACCCAGTCCACTAGCACGCAACAGTAGCGGAACACGAGACTGCCTCGAGGTCCGGGGGCGCTCCGGACCTCTAACCCATAGCAGTAGGAGAGCAAATGGATGCCGGCAAACCGGTTTAATGCGTTCACAGATTACGGAATCGGAATAGGCTTGCGAATTCCGCATTACAAGCACATCTTCGAGAAAAAACCCGTTGTCGATTGGTTCGAAATTATCTCGGAGAACTATATGGTCGATGGCGGTCGGCCACTTGCTACGTTGGATAGAATCCTCGAACGCTACCGCGTCGTCCAGCATGGCGTCTCCATGTATTTCGGTTCCGCTGAGCCTCTCAATCGGGAGCACCTGAAGCGTTTGAAAACGCTGGTGAAGCGAACGAAGACTCCCTGGCTGACGGATCACCTGTGCTGGGGCAGCGTCGATGGCCGATACACGCACGACCTGCTGCCGATGCCCTATACGTTCGAAGCGGCGCGTTCGACTGCGCAAAAGATTCGCGCTGTACGAGATTACTTGGAAGTTTCTATCGCCGTCGAAAACGTGAGCAGCTACGCGGAATTTCACGTTTCGGAAATGACGGAGTGGGAATTTCTGAACGAAGTCGTGGAAGGCGCCGACTGCGGCATTCTCCTCGACGTCAACAACATCTATGTTTCCTCAAGGAACCACAATTTCGATCCATACGAATATCTGAACAGTGTTCCTGCCGAGCGAGTGGCGCAGATCCACATCGCAGGGCATTCGAAATTTGAGAAGTACATTCTAGATACCCACGATCACCCGGTCATCGATCCGGTCTGGAAAATGTACGAGCATGCGATCCATCGCGCCGGAGCAACGGCGACCCTCCTTGAGTGGGATGATCGTATCCCGTCGTTCGAGGAAGTGCATGCGGAGGCGCGAAAGGCCGAGAAATACCTGAATGCAACATCGGCGGTTGAACTATGACGCTTCTTGAGATCCAACAGCAAATGGCGGCGGATGTCATGCGTCCGCTAGCGCCGGGGGATCGAATTGCGACCAGGGATGAAGATGGCGATCTGGTGCGGCAACGGGCGGCGGCGTACGTCAAACCGAACGATCGCCTCACTTCTGTCGAGCGGCTGGAAATCTACAATCGCCAGTACTGGTTTCGCATCTTGGACTGTTTGTACGACGATTTTCCGGGATTGCGCGCGATCTTAGGGGAAAGAGCGTTCCGGCGGCTCTCTTTAGCCTATCTTCGAGACTGCCCCTCCGAATCATTTACCCTGCGGAATCTCGGTTCGCGACTGGAAGCCTGGCTTCGGAGCAATCCCGGCTATGCCGACGATCGTCTGGATCTCGGGCTCGACATGGTACGGCTCGAGTGGGCGCACATTTGGGCTTTCGACGGCCCTGAAGATATGGTTCTGGGTCCCGAAGACCTGCTCGAACCCGGACCTGAGCTTCGAATTGCTTTGCAGCCCTACGTGCAGTTGCTCGAACTCCGGTATCCGGTCGATGACCTGCGGATTCACGTGAATCGGAACTCGGAAGAGCACGGCGTCGCAAGCAATGCGGTCCGCGCCAAGAAGCACCGGGCAGTACGTAAGATCAGCCAATTAAAGCCGGAAACAATATTTTTGGCTGTACACCGAATTCACTTCGACATTTACTATCGCCGGCTCACGCCAGAAGAGTTTCGTGTGCTCACAGAATTCCGGAATGGAAAACCGCTTGGCGGCGCGATCGACAGCGTAGTCGAAGATAGCGCCTTATCTATCGACGAGTTGAAGCAGATGGCTGAAGTGTGGTTCGCCACATGGGCGGAGCTAGGCTGGCTCTGCCGGTGTCATGAAAATGAGGATTAAAGACAGCGTAGTGACGGCATACGAGTGGCTGGTCCGGTTTGGCAACAGCCTTCAATCTCTACTTTTGTTGTTCGTTCGCGTGTATTGGGGCTGGCAATTCATGCAGACCGGCTGGGGCAAGCTGAGCCACCTCGCCAAAGTGACGAGCTTTTTCACCAGTCTGGGGTTGCCGTTTCCGCACGGAACGGCGGCTTTTATCTCGGTACTCGAATTTATCGGCGGCATCTTGCTGATTTTGGGCCTGGGGTCGAGATTGATATCCGCGCTTCTGTTCATCGATATGATGGTCGCGTATGTCGTGGCCGACCGTGTCGCACTGCTTTCCTTCACGTCGGATCCTGGCAAATTCTACGGCGCGGATGAGTATACTTTCCTGTTTGCGGCTGTACTGGTGTTGGTATTCGGTCCAGGCCGGTTCTCGATAGATACGTTGTTGAAGGCGTGGACGGAATCCAAAATGGATGCGAATGGCGGCGCGGCGCTTAATGCCTCTCGCGTTTTATGAGGATACATTGCATCACGTCTTCCAATCATGATCAGCACGCCAGAACGAAATGGGAACCGGACGGATGTGAGCGCCCATGCGCCTCTGTTCCGAGAGGTCAAGCCGGGACGTTAAGCCGGCGTCAAGCCGGGACAGATGGGATGAGACGGCTGGTTCTCCTTGCACCTCATCGAGTGCGTCCCGGATAGCTTATCGCTCTCCGGCTGAACCAGCCGTCTCATCCCATCTGTCCCGAGTTAGGAGTGAGTTACCCCGAGTTAGGGACCCCCGAGTTTCCCGATGGTACAAGTAAGGCGTGGAACGGAGGGACGAATACCCGAACCGGTCAGTCCAGGACTGGGTTTACGCGCATATCGCTCCTGATCTCTATATCGCCGCTTTGTTGTGTCACACGATCTCCGAGCCGAAGACCCGAGAGTATCTGGACATTATTCACGTCGCTGACACCAGTCTTAACGGGTACCCAGACAACTGTTTTGCCGGATAGCCGGTACACGCCCGATACCCCGCGCAAGGTGCGAAGCGCCGCTTTCGGCATCGCGAGCGCATTCTCCACTACTGCCGAAACCACCGTTGCATTCACGGTGACTCCTGGCAGCAGGTCGTGATTCGGATTCTCAACGATTGTGGTCACTTCACCGACTGTCCGTGTTCCCTGCGCAACGACTTGAGTGGGTAGGCGATCCACGCGTCCCCACCATTCCCGCCCTGGGCGAGCGTCCCACGTAATCTTAACCGGCATATTCACCGCGACTCGCCCCAAGTCCGGCTCATCCACGTACACAATCACCTTGACGCGATCCAGCTTTCCGACGAGCGCAACCAGATCGCCCGGCTGCATGTAGGCGCCCACCTTAATATCGAATTGATAGACGGTGCCCTCGATGGGCGCTCTCACATCGCTCAAAGCTACTCGATGCTGAGCCAGCGTGACTGCGGCTTGGGCATCCCGCAGCTTTGCTTGCGCCACGACACGGTCGCTGGCAGTCACTTGCGTCGTTCGCTGGTGCTCGAGCGATTGCAATTGCAGTTTGGCTCGATCGAGCGCGTCCTTTGCGTCCTGAACCTGCAGCTTGGTTGCAGCCTGCTGTCTCTCGAGGCGCTGAAAAGCCTCGTAGTTGCGCTGCGTAACATCGACTGCAGTCTGCGCAGTTCGAATGGAATCGTTCAAATTTGCAAGCGTCGCTGCTTTGCCGCCTTGCCCCAAGGTGGTGACCTCTGTACGCGCTTCCTGCTCTCTTGCGAGCGCTGCCGCCAAATCGGATTGCGCGGAGGTGATGTCCAGCTGCAAAACTGTCTGCCCAGTGTGCACGCTTTGGCCACGCTGCACTTCAATCGCACGCACTACTCCTGCCGTCTCGGCCCGAGCTGCGGCCCACTCAACAGGTTCCACTTTGCCGTTTGTTGAGACCGTACTCTGAATCGTCAGCCGCCGCACGGCGGCGAAATGAAGCTCTGGCGTCGACTCCCGGCTGTCCAAGCCCCACCACAAAACGAGCAAGGCCGGGATGATCAACAGAAGCCAGGACCTTTTCATTTCGTGAACATTCGAAAACTCTGTCTATTGTGACAGACGTTTTGCAGATGTAAAACGCGTGTCGGTTCGCGCCGGCTTAGCCATAGACTCAAGGCTTGAGCTACGGCGCGAATTACACGGCATTTCTGGCGAAGTAGTGCTTTCTGGCAGAATATTGCAAGGATGCCCCGGTATCGTATTCACCGCTTGAAAGAGCTGCCTTGCGAGAACTTCCGGTGGGCGCCGCA
This sequence comes from Bryobacteraceae bacterium, assembly GCA_051003475.1. GTDB lineage: Bacteria > Acidobacteriota > Terriglobia > Bryobacterales > Bryobacteraceae > Bog-105. The sequence continues at coordinate 10,996 of JBPCLH010000120.1, read as the reverse complement.
CACAGGCGGCCTCGCAATCGTGAAATCCAAAGATTATGAAGTAGACGGAGAAGTGGAAGCGACCAGCCCTTACGGGGTTTGGAAAGCGCTCTTAGCTGAAAGCCGCCCTCTCCGCCCCGGCGACTTACTCGAAATTAGCCACGTTGATGAAACTGCAGGGCAGTTGTATATTGTTAAATATATCGGTTTTGAACCCGCCTCATGGCACGTGGGCGAAACGCGGGACAATTCCGGCACCGGTTGTGGGGATACATCTAACTTGGCGGGTACTCCTCTGCGCACTGATCCCGTATAGTTTGCAAAAGATCTGCTGAACATGAATCAAATCTTGGGAGCTCCCAGATGGGGCTTCTTCGCGCTAGTCAGTTACATTCCGGAGCCTCTTGGCTCTTTCCTGCAGGGACTCCGGGAAATTTTGCCAAATACTGACAACTCGAAAGCTCACATCACGTTGCTTCCTCCGCGGCCATTGAAGCTCCCGGTCGAAACCGCCTCTCGACAGGCACGCACGATTTTGGGTCAGTTCCCCCCTTTTGACGTGGAGTTATCAAAAGTTCGGCTCTTCCCTGAGACGAAAATTCTCTACCTTGACTTGGGCGAAGGGGGTTCTGAGATCCACGATCTTCACGACGCGTTAAATAAAGGCGATCTGTTCGATTCGGAGGAATTCGAATTCCGCCCTCATCTGACATTGGGCGGTCCTGTATCGCCGGGCATATTGGATTCGGCCCAGCAGCAGGCCGAAGTCACCTGGAATGCGGAGCATTGCGCCCCGCGCTTTACCGTCCACGAGGTCGTCTGTTTGTGGTTGAGCCCGAACAGCCCTCAAGGCGAATGGGACCGGCTCTGGAGCCAAAAGCTCAGTCCGGCGGCTGCACGGAGCAGCGCCGCTGCGGCAACCGTCACGAGTCGAACATCGTGAGCTGGCCACCGCGATCAATGAGATCCTTTTTCGAACGCTGACCGGCAGCTACCAGAGACCTGCCTACCACGCCGCGCAGTTCCGTACCGACCAGTGCAGCACGAGGCAAGAAGACCCGTTGCCGCGTTGGTCCAGCCCGCGGCGGAATAATGAAGTACCCCGGCTGGGGCCAATCGAGCAGGTTATGGGAAAGAATACCGTCCAGACGATCCCCGTCCCGAAGCACGAATCGCGTCCAGAGCCCCGGCACCTTGGGCCGCCGTTCGAAAAGGTTGTGCTCCGTAAACAGGTCAGCGACCCCGGGCTCTGAAATGAAGCAAAGGGCCTTCGTCTCCGTGTAAGGCAGGATTTGCAGGTTTCCGTCAACAGTAATTAGCTCCACCGCTTTGTCCAGCAGGTAGGTACCTGGATTGACGATTCCCTCTAGCGGCTGCCGGTCGAATCGATAGAGGATTACGCGTTTAGCAGTGCTGGGCGGCAAGGTACCTGTGCAAAATTACTTTGTTTAAAACAATTTCGCGAATATTGTATCATTGGCAGAATGGCAGATTTGACACCATTCCAGCAAAGAATGCGGTCTTACCTGCACTTTTGCCGGACCGAGAAGGGCCTAGCGCTCAATACGTTAGAGGCATACCGGCGTGATCTCGGCCGACTGGGCGAATTTCTGAACAGCTTAGAGCTCAATTCTGTAAGCCTAGATACGCTTCGCTCTTACCTTGACGCTCTGCGCGTTTCAGGGCTATCCAACCGTTCTATGGCTCGACAAGTGACAACGTTGCGCGGCTTTTTTGGATTTCTAGTCGAAGAAAACGAGTTGTCCACAAATCCCGCCGAACTCCTGAGTGCTCCCAAAACCGGATCGTCTCTACCGAAATACCTGGATTCTTCAAATCTGAATCAGCTTCTGGAAGCTCCTCGAGAAGATTCTCGGACCGGCCTTCGGGACCGCGGCATGGTGGACCTGCTGTATGCGTGCGGCCTCCGGGTCAGCGAGCTAGTTGGGCTGCGTGTCTCGGACCTGGACGAAACTCAGGGCATCGTCCGTGTGATTGGCAAGGGCAACAAGCAACGGCTGGTGCCCGTTGGTAAAGAAGCTTTGAAATCGGTGGAGCGATACCGGACACAGCAGCGGCCGCAGCTTTTGAAGGGGAGAGTGAGCCCGTACCTTTTTGTCACGGCCCGGGGAACGCGGATTACGCGGCAGGGCTTTTGGAAGCTGCTCCGTGCTCATGGCAAAGCGGCTGGCATTTTCCATGGTCTAAGTCCGCACGTCCTGCGCCACACGTTCGCAACTCATCTGCTTGAGGGTGGGGCGGACCTGCGCAGTGTTCAAGCCATGCTCGGGCACGCCGATATTGGCACTACGCAAATCTATACGCACGTCATGCGCTCCCGTTTGCGGCAAACGGTCGACCAGCACCATCCGCGCGCTGTACGGAAACGTGCTGATATACGCCGGGCAGTGCCATTCTGAGGAGCTTGGGGAACCTATGAGCGATTACATGTTCATGCTCGACAGCCATCTCAGCGGTGAGCAGAGCAAGGTGTTAGCCGAAGTTCGTCAGGCTGCCGAGCGCGCCAACCTCAACCTGTTCCTGACCGGGGGCGCGATGCGCGACATGATGGGCGGTTTTCCGATCCGCGATCTCGATTTCACCATCGAAGGAGGCGGCACCAAATTCGCGAAGTCTGTTGCGCAAAAGGCCAAAGCGGAGATCATTGCGCTTGATGAACACCGGAAATGCGCGGAATTGCGCTTTCGGGGCGATATCACGGCGAGCATTTCGACGGCACGGCAAGAGAAGTACGCAAAGCCCGGCGCTAAACCACAATTTGAACCCGCAACCATCCACGAAGACCTGCGCGGACGTGATTTCACGGTAAATGCCATCGCACTCTCACTAGGCAAAGCTTCGCGCGGCTTGCTTCTGGACCCCACCAACGGGCTAGGCGACCTCAGCCGTAAGGAAATTCGTGCGGTCAGCAACTATTCTTTATATGATGATCCGTCGCGAATATTGCGGATGATTCGTCTCCGAACGAGGCTTGGGTTTACTATCGACGAGCGCACGCTCTCGCAATACCAGAATGTTCGTGAGGCCAAGCTCGAAACGAAGATTCCTTATACCGCTCTCGAACGCGAACTCGCGCAGATCGCTCTTGATCCGCTCGCTGGCGACATTCTGAAGGCACTCCAAGACGAAAACCTTTTGTATTTGATTTCGCCAGTACTGTCCGGGCCGAAGTTGAACCTGCAAGGGTTCCAGAAGCTGCAAAAAGCGCGTCAGTTGCTGCCGTCCGGCATCGATATACCGGCTGACAACTACGGCCTTTTTCTTTTCGTACTCTTTGAAAAGCTAAGTTCCAAAGAACGCACTCAACTAATCGCTACAGTGCATGTGCCGAAAGCGCACATCGATGCAGCGGCGAGGTTGGAAAGCCGGGCAGGCAAGATAGAGAAAGCGCTCGCGACCGCTAAGCTGCAACGCCCCTCCGCCCTCTACTTCATGCTGTCGAATGTGCCGGGAGAGATTCTTCTATTTCTGCTGATGCGATCGGGCCAGCGGCTGGTGCTCGATCGTCTCAAAAATTATTTGCAAAAATACCTTCCGGCCGCGCAGGAAGTGACGGAAAAGGACGTGCTTGAACGTGGCGCAGAGCCTGGCACTCCGAAGTTTGCCAAGTTACAGCAGCAGATGATCGCTGCACGGTTAGACGCGCGGCCTAAGAAAGTGGTGGTCGAGGAGCCCCCTCCCCCTGCGCCCCTTTCCGGACCAGGGCGGCGATCCGCCAGCTTCGGCCGCTGAGCTAATTCCGGGCGTACTCGAAATTTTGCTGCTGTTGCAGATTAGCGGTTGGGCTGATTCGGTTCATAACGGTCAGAACCGATCCTGGGTAGGCTTCGTTGGGGTTGTACAACCGGAGTTTCCCGAGCAAGTCCCGGTTCCTATACAGCGGACTCCTCGCTAATCTGAAAGCGACATGGTGAATGCCGGCGCGGATGGTCGGGAATTCCTGTAATCCCTGGTTCCACCCGAAGATGTTGTTGTTCCGGTAAGCCTTTCCACCCCCGGACTCTATGACAGAGATGCTAGGCAGCAGACGCCAATCGAGTTGGTTGTCGTCTGCTGCGTGTACGAACTCATCGGCCAAATCGAGAACCGGACAGTGCAATTTTGTGAAGAATTTCTTCAGCCGGATGGTACGGGGATCAGGACTGGCCGACTCTAGCTGTTTCGCCGCAATCGGCTCGACGGCGGGCGGCCGCTTTTCAGTCCGCATGGTTAAGGGCAAAGCCAGCAGGCCCGCGGTAACCATCAGCTGCGATGAAAAAGAGGGAAGCCTCTTCCGCAGCCACGTATAACCACGCTTCATAGGGTCATGGTATCAGATTATCCTATAAGCTCAGCGAGGTATGTAGAAGCACGTTATCGAGCCTCCTTTATACGCTTCTAGTTCATAGTGTTTAGGTTCCTTGGCATTAGGAACCTAGAAGCCGGATCAATCTGATAGGGTGAAGCGAATGGCGACGGATCTGGAGACCTTACGGATAGAGATACAAGCATTCCTTGAGGACGTTGGAGTAGCTGTTTTCCATGGCTATCGCCGGATTGTCGAATCGCCAGCGCAGGTGTATTGGGACACGGAAAGGCATGAAGATTTCCGTGAATTCGTGGAAGCGGGGCGCAAAGCCGGTGCGAAGCTGATTGTCTTCGCCCACGAGGCATTCTCGCTCGATGAAATCGATGAAGCGCTCGATCAATTGGAGGACAGCCGACTGGCCTTGGAGGAAAAACATACTTTCGAGAAGCGGCTGCACGAGTTGCAGGCTTATGAGGGATTCACGTGCTCGCTAGAGCTTTCGTTTGATCTCGAGGGCCGCGTCTATGTATTTGAACTCCGGACCGCGTGGTATCAGACCCTGAGAGATATTCTGGCCGAGTTAGAGCTCAGCACCGAACAGGAAGAAGACGAAGAGCAAGGACCCATGCCGGGGTATTTTTCGAGAAATTGATGCCAGAGTCAGTTTCGAGCCCTTTTGCCTGGGTCCGGCCAGCGGCTCGCTGGATACTACCCTCCGTTTCCGAAGATGCGGTTCTCCCGATTCAAAGCAATCTGAATCTGCAACGGTTAGCGGCGGCAGTCCTGGTACGCCGCGGCTTCACGGATGTTCGCGCGGCTAGTGAGTTCCTGCACCCCAGCCTGGCATCGCTGCACGACCCTTTTCTGATGCTCGACATGGAGACGGCGGTGATGCGCTTACAGCAAGCAGTCCAAGCGCGGGAGCCGATTCTCATCTACGGCGATTATGACGTCGACGGAACGTCATCGATCATTGTGTTGAAGAAGGCCATAGAAATTCTTGGCGGGCAGGCTGATTTTCACGTGCCGCACCGTTTGACCGAAGGGTATGGAATGCGCGCCGACGTCATCGAACGTGCAGGGCAGAGTGGAGTTCGGCTGATCGTCAGCGTGGATACCGGTATTCGTGCGAACGATGTCGTGCGGCACGCAAATGCGATGGGTATGGATGTGATCGTGACGGATCATCACTTGCCGCAGACTGAGCTACCGCCTGCTTTGGCGGTACTGAATCCCAATCGGCCAGACTGCAAATATCCCGACAAGAATTTGTGCGGAGCCGGGGTGACCCTCAAGCTGGTCGAAGCTCTACTAAATCGAAGCGATTTGCCGGAGCCAAAGAAGTCGGCCCTGCTCGATTCGTTCTTAAAGCCGGTCGCCATCGCAACAGTTGCCGATATCGTTCCTCTTACGGGGGAGAATCGGGTTATTGTGCATCGCGGTTTGTCGGGACTTCGAGAGGTCAGGAATCCGGGCTTACGAGCGTTGCTGTTGGTAGCGGGTTTCGAAGACGGCGAGAGGCCTTCGGCCCATCAGGTTGCATTTCGACTTGCGCCAAGAATCAACGCGGCTGGGCGAATGGCGACCGCGCGCGATGTCATCGAACTCTTCCTAACTCAGGATGCGCTACGGGCGCGCGAGTTGGCCGAACAACTGGACGCACTGAACCGGGAGCGGCAGCAGGTGGAAGTGGATATTGTAGACGCAATTCTGAAGGAGTGCGAAGAGACGGGCTTTGACTATAGCTGTTCAGCAACCGTTTTCGCGGCTGCCGGCTGGCACCTCGGCGTCTTGGGCATCGTGGCTAGCCGGTTGGTGGAGCGCCTGTGCCGGCCTGTGTTCGTGCTGAGCGACGCCATGGAATCCGCAGCAGCCGAGGAAGGATGCCTTTCAGGCTCCGGACGCAGCATTCCCGCGTTTCATTTACTCGAAGCACTCGAAAGCATGCCGGATCTGTTCAAGAGATTTGGCGGACACCGGCAGGCTGCCGGGCTGACGCTTCATCCTGGACAACTGGAAGAGTTTCGCCAGCGGTTCAATCGATTCGCCGCATCTCGGTTGACATTTGAAGATCTCAGGCCTGAGTTTACGGTCGATGCTGAAGCGGCTTTTTCGGAATTGACAGAGCATTGTATTCGAGACGTACTCGCGCTTGGACCATTCGGGTTCGGAAATCCTGCACCCATTTTCTACACATGTAGCGTTGAAGTAGCAGGACCGGTCAAGAGCTTCAAAGACGGGAAGCATCTCAGCGTGCCGCTTCGTCATCAACGCCGCACGCTTTTCTGCAAGGCGTGGAATTTCGGCGATCGAGCGGCTCTTTTCGAGCCTGGAGCAAAGCTCGATATCTTGTTCCAGATTGAGGATGATCCGAACTCCCGCAAACGCGGCTGGGGCTCGTGGTGCGTTTCTGTGAAAGATGCGCGACCGAGCCCTGCCTAGCACTGTAATATGGATCGCCTGATAGAAGCGGCTCGCGAGGTGCGGGAACGCGCACATGCACCATATTCAGGTTTCAAGGTCGGCGCGGCCATCGAAGATGAAAACGGACGGGTCTTCGCCGGCTGCAACGTGGAGAATGCTACCTACGGGCTTTCAGTATGCGCCGAGCGGGCAGCCGTGCTGAAAGCGATCTCGGAAGGCGCTGCAAAGCTGAAGCGGGTTGCCGTAATCGCTGACACCGATACACTGACGCCACCATGCGGTGCCTGTCGCCAAATTCTATGGGAGTTCTGTGGGGACGTAGAGATCACGCTAGCGAATCTTACGGGCAAACAGGAAACCGTGTCGATGAAACAGATTTTTCCGAGGCCGTTCGATGCGTCATTTCTCTAGCGCTCTGTTTCTATTCGCATTCCTGGGCGTACAGACCAGAGCGGCTGAGGATGTTGACTGGATCATTCGAGCGAAATACGTCGTTACGATGGATGCCCAGCATCGCGTGATCGATCGGGGCGCGGTGGCGATCCGCGGTACACGCATCGCGGCAGTCGGCCCTCAGAGGGAGATTGGGCAGCGCTATCAAGCGAAGCAGACGTTAGACAAACCAGACGCGCTAGTGGCGCCAGGGCTGATCGACACACACACGCATGCACCCATGTGTCTGTTTCGCGCCATTGCGGATGACATGCGGCTACAAGACTGGCTTACAAAGTTTATCTTTCCAGCCGAATCGAAGAACGTGTCGCCGGATTTCGTGCGGTGGGGAACGCGGCTGGCGTGTTTAGAGATGGTGTTAGCCGGTATCACCACGTACACTGACATGTACTACTTCGAAGATATTGAGGCAGAGACTGCGCGAGAAGCCGGCGTGCGCGGCGTGTTGGGGCAGACGGTCATCGGCTTCCCCGCCCCGGATCACAAGACGTGGAACGAATCCATCCCTGCGGCGGAGCGGTACATTCAGCGGTTTCGTACCGACGATCTAATTGTTCCCGCTCTTGCGCCCCACGCGATATATACAACTCCGGATGATGCACTTGTGGCATCGCACAATCTGGCAATCAAATATGGTGTGCCGTTGCTGATTCACCTGTCAGAGACTAAAACGGAGCGAGATGACGCTTTGGCGAAGCGGAAAATGACGCCGACACAGACGCTCGAGAAGCTGGGCTTGCTGGACGGGCGGGTGGTTGCGGCACATTGCGTTTGGGAAGACGATACTGATCTGCGGATTCTAAAGCGGCATGGCACTGGCGTAGTGCATTGCCCTTCCAGTAATACAAAGCTTGCGAGTGGAATCGCGCCAGTCAATGCCATGTTGAAAATCGGCTTGAACGTAGGGCTGGGTAACGATGGCTTCGCGGGAAGCAACGACACCGCCGACCTCATTTTGGAAATGAACTTAGCTGCGAAACTGCAAAAGGTCACTGCGATGGACCCGCGCGTTCTTCCCGCCGAACAGGTTTTAGAAATGGCGACGTTGGGTGGCGCGCGCGTGCTTGGGCTGGACAAGGAGATTGGGTCAATCGAAGAGGGCAAGCGCGCGGATCTCATCACTCTCTCACTGGCGAAGCCAAATGCAGTTCCGCTCTACAATTTGTATTCTCAAATCGTCTACGCATCCAAGGCGGGGGACGTTGAAGACGTTTTCATCAACGGCCGACAGATTGTCAATGGGCGGCACGTTTTGACACTGAATCAAGAGGAAATCTACCGCAAAGTTGAGGAATATAGGCAGCACATAGCAAACGATTTGAAGCACTGAACGCGTCCCGTAATGGTCAAGCTTCTACGGGCATATCTGGCTCAGACAGAGTTCGCCAGCTTCCCACCTTCTTCACAATGCGGAGGATACCTATGTTCGCGAGACTGCAGTGGGCGCTTACAATCCTAGGGGCCGGATTACTGGTGGGGCCCTCACCAGCCTTGGCGACAACGATGACTTCAACGACTTTCAGCGCCTGGACAGCGGGTCTTACCGGCACTCCGACCGAGCTCGACTTCAGCCCGATAGTGCCTGGGAAAAGCTATAGCACTGCTACGGGAATTACGTTGAAGGCCATAGGGAATGCGTCGATTGGCTTCAACGTCACCGGCCCGGACAACGGAGGCTATAAGCTGACTGGTTTTTCATACGGTACCCATAACTTTCAGAGTCTTGAAGCGGGAACGGATAGCACCGCTGTCATGAATGTCACAACACCAGCGGCCGGGAACAACGCCATCTTTTTGGGGTTGGCGACAACGAACAACACTCCGCTTACTCTTACGCTTTCGGATGGTGAGTCGTTCTCGTCAGTGACAACTGCGTTTTTCGGATTATCGATTTCTCATCCGATTACATGGCTCACTCTGACCACAAGCACCGGGTCCGCTGTAATTGTGGATGATTTTTATTATGGGGTAAGTAATCTCGCCCAGGAATCCGCGACATCGGAGGGCGCGACTATGGCGATGTGCGGCGGCGGACTGCTGATTCTGTTCGGAGCGGTGCGCGGAAAGAACACGCGCCGGCTCTCGTAAAGAAACTTCAGATTTACATCTCTCCTGTTTGAAGACGCCGCGATCTTTGCGGCTGCGTGTTACTTTAATGGCTGTCATGGCCTGGTTCACGCGGCAAAAGCCCTCGCTCGAAGGTGATCCGCCATTGGACGGAGAAAAGAATGTCCGTACCGAAGGACTGTGGCAGAAATGCGAGTCGTGCGGGCAAATCATCTGGCGTAAGGCGATTGAGGATAACCTGCATGTCTGCCCGAAATGTGGACATCACGTCCGGATTGGCGCAGCAGAGCGGCTGCAGCAGCTTTTTGACGACGGCAAATACGAAGAGTACGATGCAGGCCTGTTCTCGTCCGATCCGCTGAAATTCATCGATTCCAAACCATACCCGCAGCGTCTCGAAGAGATGCGCAACTCAACATTGCTACCCGACGCGGTGATTTCCGCAAGCGGCCTGCTGAACGGGCGGCGTGTTGGTATTTGTGCTCTCGAACTGAAGTTTATCGGCGGCAGCATGGGAGCGGTAGTTGGAGAAAAGATCACGCGCTCAATCGAACGTAGCCAGGCGGAAAAGATTCCGCTCATTATCGTTTCAGCCTCAGGCGGCGCGCGCATGCAAGAAGGCACGATTAGCCTTATGCAGTTAGCGAAGCTCTCGGCCGCCCTAATGAGATTGGATGAAGCACGTATTCCCTATATCAGCGTTTTGACCGATCCGACAACGGGCGGCGTAACTGCAAGTTTTGCCATGCTGGGCGATCTTAATATCGCTGAGCCCGGTGCGCTAATCGGCTTCGCCGGTCCGCGCGTGATCGAACAGACCATACGCCAAAAACTTCCGGAAGGCTTCCAGACCAGTGAGTTCTTGGTCGAACACGGATTTCTGGATGCTGTAGTCAAGCGCACCGAGATGAAGAACTATATCAGTAACACTCTCGACCTTTTCCTCGCTTAGCGAGAATGGTTTGAGAGATGTTGCAACTCGCCGGAGCCGGCAAGCGGTTCGGACACAAGCTGTTATTTGAAGAGCTGGACTGGCTCGTAACCCCCAAAGAACGAGCGGGCCTGGTGGGCGCGAACGGTACTGGCAAATCAACTCTGCTGAAAATGATCGCGGGTATCGAGCAGCTCGATTATGGTTCGCTATCCGCGACGAAAGGCATCCGAATAGGATATCTTCCGCAAGACGGGTTGCAGGTGAGCGGCCGTAGCGTCTTCACAGAAGCGATGAGCGTGTTCGCGGATCTCAAAGATCTGGAGCATGAACTAGAGGCGCTCACGGCGAAGATGAGCGAAATCGATCCTGGAGGCGAAAAATACCGGGCTGTAGCGGATCGGTTCGAGCGGGCTGATAGCGAATTCCGGGCGCGAGATGGATACGCAATTGAGGCGCAAGTGGGTGCTGTGCTGGCCGGCCTTGGCTTTCGCAAAGAAGACTGGCATCGCCGGACGGAGGAGTTTTCGGGCGGCTGGCAAATGCGGATCGCGCTTGCAAAGCTGCTGCTCGAAAAACCAAATTTGCTGCTGCTTGATGAGCCTACGAACCATTTGGATCTAGAGGCGCGGAATTGGCTTGAAGACTATCTGAGAAATTATCCGTTCGCCTATATTCTCATCTCGCACGATCGCTATTTTCTCGACGTGACCGTAGACAAAATCTCCGAGATCTGGAATAAAAAGATTCAGTTCTATACGGGCGGTTATGAAAGGTACAAGCAGCAGAAATTGGAGCGCCTGGCGCAGCTCGAAGCCGCTTATAAGAATCAG
>JBPCLH010000119.1:0-3176 GCA_051003475.1 Bryobacteraceae bacterium | reverse complement strand
AAGGTTCCGTTCGCGCATGATTTCCGTCAGATCACGATAGCTGAGTGAATATCGCAAATACCAGCGAACGCACAGCACGATAATCTCGTCGGCAAAATGCCGTCCCCGAAACAGCGCTGGCCGTTTTTGGCGCATCGAGCTTCACGCTATCAGATCAGTCGAACTCGTTTGCAACAGATCCTTTCTTTCTACTTCCTCTCACCCGAAACCGTACGCCTGAGCTGCTTTTCCATGACGACTTCCCAAAGGATGAGCCGCATGTTTCTCCCGATGGCCGCTCCATTGCCTATGACTCTCTTGAATCGGGAAGTTGGGAAGTTTACGTCGCTTCGTTCCCGAGCATGGCAGATAAGCGTCAGATTTCAAAGGGGTGCGGCGGACAGGCGCTCTGGCGTGCGGACGGGAAAGAGCTTTATTATTTGAGCGCTCATAAGGGGACAATCATGGCCGTCCAAGTGCATGCCGGACAAGCCCTCGAAACAAGCGCGCCCAAGCCCCTCTTCGAAACACATGCAGATATGAACCCAGCTCTCGATCAGTATGGGGTCACTCCCGACGGCAAGACATTCCTGGTGGAAGAGCTTGTGGAACAACCTGTGATGCCGATCACTGTTGTCCTCAACTGGCGCGAAACCCTACCCTCAAACGCCCGCTGATCCGCGGTCGGCCTCACATTAGAAAAAATCTGATCCTCGTTAGAGTTTTCTTGCCCAATTCCCGCTGAGCCGGATGAAGGCAGCGCGAAAGAGCTGCTGCCAGGAAGGCGGGGACTCCGGTGAACAAGACTATCGCGGCTCTTGCATTGCCACTCATCTCCAATTTGACTTCGGTTAGTTTCTCTGCGGCTCTAGAGACCGCAGCAGATTGGCGGCCGCAAATCACGGTCCAGGTGTACAACGCCGCTGGCGTTACACCGTCTGTCGTTTTGAAGGCGGAACACGAGGCAGACTGGATCTTCGGGAAAGCCGGCATCCGCGTGAACTGGATGAGCTGCCATTTCGACCCGGAAAGCGTTAAGGCGCAGGATTGCAGGGAAACGGCTGACCCACTCCTTTTCGTTTTACGGATCAATCCCGGCCGTGCGTCTGCCGTTGTCTCTGTCGAAGCTTTGGGGTTTGCACTCCCATTCACCGATAACGCAAGGCACGGGGCCGTGAATTACCAAAATGTTGAAGCTGTTTATCAGAAGAATCGTGACCTTGTTGACCTGTATCGTCTACTTGCAAATGTCATGGTGCATGAACTCACCCATCTCATTTTTGAATCCACCCGTCACAGCGAAGGGCTGATGCACGCGAATTGGTCTCGAACGGATTTGAAACGGATGGGTAAGAGACAACTCGCCCTCACTCCTGAACAAGTGCGGCAAATTCGAGATGCGCTGATACAGCGGGCTAGCCGCCCGCGGAAGCATTCGTTGGCAAGCTCTACGGTCCACATTGCACATGGCGCCTATCGCCAAGTTCCAGCTTGTGTGCAGCCCTCACTGCCCTGCCTAAAGCTGATTTCGGCTTGCCGCTTATCCAGTAAGAGGAAAGTTGACAATTCTTGAGATTTCAAGGTCGCGAGAAAGGTCCCGTGAATCCGCTCACATCATCCGAACATCTTGGTCTCAAAGCGCCCGCGTCACGTGTTCCGTCTGCTCGGGCTCCAAGGGGATGTATAACGCGCTACGCTTCCCAGTGCTCGCAGCTTTAACAAGCCTCACTCTACGGTTTAAACCGGCTATCCGGCCAAATAGGATCAGCGATTCACTACCGCAACGACATCCATCTGAACCGATTGCAGATTGGAAGCCGCGGTCCATGGGTACCAGCGCACGGGGATGTGGCAGGGTCGGGGGTGACCGCCGCCCCTATGCCTGGTCAGAATAGTTAGGTGATCTTGTGCTTGGTGATGAAATCACGGTTCAGTTCACTGCTCATCCCCGGCGTCTCAGGCGCAAGCACTTCACCATTAACCAGTTTCTGTTTGCCACCCGATTCCATGTAAATCGCGTTTGGAATCGCGCACAGGATATTCATGTCGACTGGTCCTCCGCCATGGCTCGCCAACTTAACCCCAAAGCCGTCGGCGATGGCCCCAATCTCAATCCACTCGGTGGGACCGCCGGCGCGGCGATTGTCCGGCTGGACTACATCGGCCCCTTTCTTGAGCAGAAGATCCATGAAAGCGTGCTTGTTGTACTCGTTTTCACCGGTAGGCAATGCGCATGTCTAGCGAGCCTGCCAGCTCGGCATAGCCTTCGTGATCCCATGGAGGTAACGGTTCTTCATACCAGAAGCAGCCCAGTTCCTGATAGACGCGACCTCGGCGCAGCGCTTCCACTCGATTGAACGCCTGATTCGCATCAACTAAAATCCGGATGTCTTTGCCAGCCGTTTTACGGCCGAATTTAATGCGTTCCACATCGTCCTCGAGCGAGTAACGCCCGACTTTCACCTTTAAGGCCCGGTATCCGATCTCGAGCGTTTTGTCAATGGTCCGTTTGTACTTCGAATGATCCTGATCGTTTTCGCGATACCATCCACACATCGCATACGCGGGCATGCGGTCGCGCACGGCCCCCAGCATCTTATACACGGGCAGACCCGCCATCTTACCCAGAATGTCCCAGACGGCGATATCAACCACCGACAGTTTCTTCTCCCTTCCCGGGCTCGGGCCAGTAAACTCCATTGGCGTCCTGGGTCATTGTTTGGTTCTCTCTGCTAAAAGCCGCGCTCGCATGAAATGCTGTCGTTCCTTGAGCCGCTTTGCAACCAATGAGAATCCCTGCGATGTCAGAATGCAATACCGATGACATCCGAGTAAGTCTGGCTGGCAAGATGGAGCAATGCGCTCATGCTTTCCGCCTTGACGGCGAGACTACCCGTATTCTCAAGACATATTGATTGATTCTAGAGCTGCCAAGCAGATTGCCATCGCCGGAGTGCTGGCAGGTGGCAACCTACTGATCTCATCTCGGCCATTTCCGCCAGTAAGGTCTGGTGTTCCGAACACTGCTTTCCAGTGCGTAGTGAACATGAAGAGACTGAAATTCGGCACGTCGTCTTCGTATCAAAGTGTAGGCGTGCCTGACGAGGATGTTCTCAGGCTGATTCTGACTGCGGTTCAATGAGCTGCCTTGGCGCTTTGCTCAGCGCGCCACTGCTCATAGGAAGTAAGCAATAAAT
>JBPCLH010000118.1:0-75818 GCA_051003475.1 Bryobacteraceae bacterium | reverse complement strand
CATCTGAGGACATACGGGAAAACCCCTCCGCAAGGACAGTAGCATGGCGAAACAAGCGTTTGGAGCTAAATAGTTGAAGCCGTTACGCAAAATCGTTGTGACTCAAAAATGGGCGGAGATGGAGGCGAAGTTGAGGAGGCTCGGGGCCGGTGTTATAGTTGGTTTGGCGGCATTCGCCGCGTCGTTTCCCACCGGGCAGCTCAGGAGCGGGCGCGTAGCTCAATTGGCAGAGCAAGTGACTCTTAATCACTAGGTTGTAGGTTCGATTCCTACCGCGCTCACCAGATTCAATATCGTTTAGGCACGCCCCACAGCCCGTGGCGGATCAATCGAGTCTGATGTTGAGGACTGCTACATTCAGTTAGAACCGCGGAATTTCGGTGCTAGCCCAAACTACACCAGCTTTGCGCTGCTGGGCACGGGTTCGAAGAGCTGAGTTATGACGTTAATCGAGCGATTCCTTCGCTTGCGTTCCGGCCAGGTTCGATACATGCTCCCGGTTTGCTTTGTCGCTGTATCCGCGATTGCTGTCTTCTACTCGGAGCACCTCTTCCGCGCTCCCTACCTGATCTCTTTCATAGGGGCTGTGGCGGTTTCGGCTCTGTTTGGCCTCATCCCAGGTTTTATGGCAATTGTGCTGGCTACCCTTGCCAGTGACTTCTTTTTCATTCCTCCAGTGATGAAGTTGAATCTGGATCGCCTGACTTGGCTGGCGGCTGCGAATTATGGGCTGGCGATGATCGCGGCGCGGGCAAGCGCATGGGTTCTGGGCAGTAAGGGAAGGGAGCAAAAGATCAAACTCGCACTTCTTATGGCGGTGAAAGATCTCGTCAATGGGAAGAACGAACAGGCCAAAACGAGGCGACTCCTGGGCCGGCTGGATGGCGATGTTGGGGGCGAAATCTATGGCTGGGCTTATGACGTGAATGAACCTTCCAAACCACCCAAAATCACGGTCTATGTAGAGGAGCGCCCCGTCGGTGAGGTTCTCCCGGTTTGGCATCGTGAAGACATCGGACCACATTGCTTCTACTTCGACCTGTCGCAATGCTGCCCGCCGGGACCGGCACAAGTGGAGGCAAAATTCCAGAATGGGGTGCGGTTACCGAATTCTCCGCTACGGGTGGGAATACCTGTGCGTTCCGGAGCGGACCCTTCAGAGACCGTTCTCTTCATGCACATTCCGAAGACTGGAGGCACGGCGTTTCGCGAAGCGATTGTGGGTAATTACAGCGCTTCTCAAGTCGCGTATTTGTATCCGGATCCGCCGGGATTTCTATTTTGTGAATTCGGCTCACTGCCCTTGGAACAGCGCGCGCGATTTCGGTTGGTTCTCGGCCATTATCATTTCGGAGTGCATCGGTTTCTGCCGCAGAAGAGCACTTACATTTCAATCGTTCGAGATCCGGTGCGGCGAGTTATCTCGCATTTCCGCTATCTCATTGAACCGGAGAAAGGGCCTGATAGCGCTTCGCCGAGCTTACTGGCTGAACTGCTGGAACGAGGCCCAACGGTGAATTTAGACAACCTCATGGTGCGCTGCTTCAGCGGGGTAGTGAAAGCGGACGTGCCGCCGGGCCTCGTGAACCGCAATGTTTATGAGTTGGCCGTTCACAATCTGCGAACCAGCTTCAAGTTTGTCGGATATCAGGAACGCTCCGATGAGGCTTATGCGGCACTGCAAGCGCAATTTGGATGGAACCGGCGGGCGGCACTCGAAGTGGTGAACCGAGGGGCATCGGACGATGGCCGTTTTGAGTCAGTTCGCAAAACAATTGAGCACTTCAATCGCTGGGACTGCCAGCTTTACGCAGAGATTCGCCGCCTGTATGGTTGAGGGCGCGGTCGATGGCGGCCAGGATGAAAGAACTCAGCGAATTAGTCAGCGAGTATGACGACACAGCGTCTTTAGAAGACGCATTTACAATTCCGGCATCCTGGTACACGAATCCGGAAATGTTGCAGTTGGAACTGCAGGCTGTGTTTGGCCGGACGTGGCAAGCGATCGGACGAACTGGCCAAGTGGCTACGCCCGGCGATTACATTACGGCGCAGGTGGGTAATGAACCCGTGCTTGCTGTTCGCGGGGCGGATGGATCACTGGGCGCGTTTTTCAATGTGTGCAGGCACCATGCCGCCGCAGTGGCTGTCGAATTGTGCGGCAGAGCGCAGTCATTCCGCTGTCCGTACCACGGTTGGACCTATGGACTGGACGGGAAATTGAAGGGAGCTCCCGAATTCAATGAGGTCCGGAACTTCGATCGCGCGAAGAATGGTTTAATTCCTGTCCGGGTAGACACGTGGGAACAGTTTGTGTTTGTTGCATTGGACCCGGCCACGCCGCCGCTGAGGGAATTTCTGGGCGGACTCGCCGAAGTTGTGATTCCGCTGAAGCTTGAAAGTCTCAAGTTCTACACCCGGAGGACTTATACAATCAACTGCAACTGGAAGGTATTTGTCGACAATTATCTCGACGGCGGGTATCACGTGCCGCATTTGCACAAAGGCTTGAACAACGTTTTGGAATACAAGCAATACACGATTGAAAACGGGGAGCGCTACTCGGTGCAATCTAGTCCAATGGTGCGGTCCGACGAAGATGAGTCGGTAGCCAATACGCGTCGGGGCGAACGCGCGTACTATTTGTGGCTGTATCCGAATTTCATGATCAACGTGTACCAGGGCGTGATGGACACGAATCTAGTGCTGCCAATGGGTCTAGATAAAACCCAGGTGATTTTCGATTTCTTCTTCGACCATGTGAGCCCCGAACAAGAAGCGAGAAATGCCGAAAGCGTAGCTGTGAGCGACAAGATTCAGGACGAGGACGTCGGCATCTGCGAATCGGTGCAGCGCGGGTTGAGCTCGAGGGCCTATGGGGCCGGAAGACTGTCCGTCCGGAGGGAATCGGGCGAACATTTATTCCATCGATTATTGGCGCAGCAGTTGAAATCTAGGCTGCTTTGACGAGACCGTGCGGATCGAGAACGAATTTCTTCGCCGCGCCTTTATCGAAATCCTTGTAGCCCTGCGGGGCTTGTTCAAGCGAGATGACAGTAACGTTGACTGCCTTGGCGGGTCGCGTTCTTTCGTGCAGGATGGCCATCATGAGCTGGCGGTGATAACGCAGCACGGGGCACTGACCGGTGGCAAAGGTGTGTGACTTGGCCCAACCCAAGCCGATTCGAATCCCGAGCACCCCGCTTTTGGCGTGTTCGTCTTTAGCACCCGGATCGTCGGTGACGTAAAGACCTGGAATTCCTACGGCGCCGCCTGCGCGCGCGACTGTCATAAGTGAATTCAGAACCGTGGCCGGAGCTTCCTGCCCATCTTGGCCATGGGCCCTGGCTTCGAAACCTACGCAGTCGACGGCAGAATCCACTTCGGGCACACCGAGGATCTGCGCAATACGGTCGCCCAAAGGAGCTTTATCTCGAAGATCGACCGTCTCGCATCCGAAACTTCGCGCCTGCTCGAGACGTGCGGGATTCATATCGCCGACGATGACAACGGCTGCACCAAGCAGACGGCACGCTTCCGCACAGGCAAGCCCGACTGGCCCTGCACCCGCAACGTATACAGTCGAGCCGGTTGTTACGCCTGCCGTGACTGCGCCATGGTAGCCGGTTGGGAAAATATCGGACAGCAAGGTCAGATCCTGGATCTTCGCCATAGCTTGAGCTTTGTCCGGGAACTTGAGGAGATTGAAATCGGCATAGGGGGACATCACGTAATCGGCCTGCCCGCCGACCCATCCACCCATGTCAACGTATCCATAGGCAGCACCAGGACGCGCGGGATTGACGTTCAGGCATATGCCGGTCTTCCCTTCTTTACAGTTGCGGCATCTTCCGCAGGCGATGTTAAACGGCACGGAGACAAGATCTCCAACTTTGAGGAATTCGACGTCGCGTCCCTTTTCGATGATCTCGCCCGTGATTTCATGGCCGAGGATCATGCCGGAGGGTGCTGTCGTGCGCCCGCGTACCATGTGCTGGTCGCTGCCACAAATATTGGTGGCGACAACCTTGACAATGACGCCGTGCTCGCACTTGCGATCGCCTAAAGCGAGCTTGGGATAGTCAATCGGTCTGACTTCCACGTTTCCGGTTCCAACGTATGCGACTCCACGGTTACTGGCCATTACGAATAACACTCCTCTCGTAGCTATGCACCGGGCGTAAGACAGCCCGAATTGGGGAAGCATCAGCGCTCCACTACTGAATCTTGCTCCCGTTAGAAGACTATATCGGGTTTTTATAGTTTCAGTCCGGGCGATAAATGTGGCGAGGTTTTCTAATGCCGAAATTGATTTCGCGGTGGTTCAAGACCGTGTAAAAGTGCTGCCAGATGGAAAACTGACGACTAAAGTACTAATCAGCAAAATCGATTATTGACTATTTGGAAAGGAATGTAGAAGAATCGTCTAAGTGCAATTTGGGCAAAGGTCCGGTTGTTCCTCCGGACCCTTGTTTCTTCAGTCCGGACGGTTTCAAGGTTGCAACCAGAAGCCGTCCGATTTTTTGTCAGACTATCGCAGGCAGATTTTGGTGTCAAGCTTCCTGAGTTCTGTTACTGCTCGACCAGCAACAGCAAAGAACGGGCGGCCAACGTGTACTTTGAAGCACTCAGGAGCGTACCGGCAAAGCCGATGGATGTATCGGCAACGCGAAACCAAGCAACCCCGGTCGGAAGCGTGAAGTCAACCGGGGCAGACCAGGCATTGTAAGCGACATAAATAGCGTGTGCAGGATCCCCGAGTGAGGTGCCGTCGATGAGCCACGCAATGGCATGGTCGTCGGGATTATTGAAGTATGCAGCGTCGGCTGGGCCACCATTCGGATAAAACCATTGCAACTGCTGCGGCGAATAAAAATCCGCAGGCCGGAGAGCCGGGTGGCGACAGCGGAATGCAATCATGCGGCGGGCAAACTCCAAGAAAGCGCTCTGATCAGCGGCCAGTGGGTAGTTCAGCCAGTTGAACCTGGTGTCGAGATTATAGGGATTATTGTTGCCGTTGAGAGTGCGCAAAAATTCGTCGCCGCCAGTGATCATTGGAACGCCGGCGCTCAGCATCAGCAGAGCGAGACCGGTGCGCGCGGCTTTGTCTTGGTCGGCGGGAATGCCACCCTGATCCCAGCTTTCGTTGTCGTCAGTGCCGCCATCGGAAGGGCCAGCGGGAAATGCCTGATTATTGTTTTTGTGGTCGAAGCGATATAGATCGGCGAGCGTAAATCCATCGTGAGCAACAATGAAGTCGACGGAGTTCCACGGCTTCCGACCATTGCTTTGGAAGAGGTCGGACGAGCCGGCGAAGCGAGTCGCGAGTTCGCCGCTGGTGACAGAGGCGATCCCAAGCTGATTCTGGGCGCGACGCACGTCATCGCGGAAGATGCCATTCCACTCAGACCAGCCAGCCGGAAAATTGCCAACTTGGTACGTGCCGTCGCCAATTGCCCAAGGCTCGGCGACCAGCGGAGCGCCGGGAAATTCTTTGGCGAGCCGATTGAGAGCGGTTTGCGGGGCTAATTTATCGAAGCGGAAGCAGCCGTGCTCGCATGTGTTGCCCAACACAGATGCGAGATCGAAGCGAAAGCCGTCGACGCCCAGCGTGTGACGCCAGTAAGCGAGAGAATCGACGATGAGATCCTGAGCGACCGTGTTCGTGGTGTTGTAATTACCGCCAACACCAGTGTTGTCCCACGAGTTCTGGCGATCGGCAGTAAGCGAGTAGTACGTGGAATTATCGAGACCCCTCCAACTCAGGAGATTGTAGGTGCTGCTGTCTACCTGATGCCAGGCATAGCCCTCACCAGTGTGGTTGTACACGACATCGATGAAGACTTTCAGTCCAGCGGCGTGGAAGGCCGAAACCATGCTTTGGAATTCGCGGGTGGGGCCGCCGGGCGACTTGTCGAAAGAGTAGCGCCGATCTGGCGCGAAATAATCGAGTGTTGCATATCCCCAGTAATTTGCATGTTGCAAATCGATGTCGTTCGCGTCGTTTTGCGTTTCCTGAACGGGCAAAAACTCGACAGCGGTGATTCCGAGTGATTTTAGCTGCGGAGCTTTCATCGCTGCGCCGCGAAAGGTTCCACGCGCACTGGCCGGAATGGCGGGATCAGCGTTGGTCAGCCCACGCACGTGGACCTCATAGATGATGTCGTCTTTGAGTGGAGATGCGGGTCCGGGCGGAAGCGCTGCGAGGTCGGGGAGGACAATGCCTTTCGGAGCGACGGGTCCGCTGTCCTTTACACGATTCTCGGAACCTGAGGCGTAGACGCTTCCGTCGAGATTCCGTGGATTGAGCGGATCATGGCTGATTTCACGGGCGTAAGGATCAATCAGCAGCTTATTCGGGTTGAAGCGATTGCCATCCCGGTCGACGTCGGCGATGAAACCAGCCGCGCTGCCCTTCTGCCATGCCGGATCGAAGGTCCAGTTTGGTCCCCAGGCGCGGTATCCGTAATAGATGGCGTGCTTGATTTTGAGTTTTTTGCGGATTTTGGAGAGCGGTATGGAAACAGACCAGACGGAGGTTGCAGGATCGCGATCGAGTGGGACGCGTGATAATTCGTTTGCGTTGAAAGGAGCGCGAAAGAGGTCCAGCTCGATCCGCGTGGCGTGCGAGGAGTAAACACGAAACATAACGGCATTTGAGTTGAGATGCGCCCCGAGTTGGAGACGGTCGATTTCGGCAGGTGCCAGGAAGCATGTGAGAGCGACGGTACAAACGACACGGAAAGTTGGGGAATACTTAAACACGCGACTTATGCCTTCACTGGTAAGTGCGGCACTTTTCTACTTTGACACGCTACAAGCTAGCCTAAGAACATAGCTTGAGGAAACTCAAATGACCACAAACGTTCAAACCCCGACGGTAGCGGAAGAAACGATAGATCTACTTTCTGAAATCGGCGTGCCACGGAAGCTGTTAGCGGATGGCGCGCTCGAAGTTCGTACGCCAATCAGTGGTGGAGTGATTGGCCGCGTGAAGACGAGCGGCACGGAAGCGACAGAGCAAGCCATTGCGGCAGCGCACGATGCGTTTCTAGAGTGGCGCAAGACGTCTGCGCCGAGGCGGGGAGAGCTGGTCCGGTTGCTGGGTGAGGAACTGCGTCGCGAGAAGAAGGCGCTGGGACGGCTGGTGACGATTGAAACCGGGAAGATTGTTTCCGAAGGCCTCGGTGAAGTTCAGGAAATGATTGATATCTGTGTCTACGCGGCGGGTCTTTCGCGGCAGCTGTGTGGGCTGACGATTGCGTCGGAGCGTCCGAACCATCGAATGATGGAGACTTGGCACCCTCTTGGAGTGACGGGCATAATCTCGGCATTTAATTTTCCAGTGGCGGTTTGGTCGTGGAATGCGGCGCTCGCTTTCGTTTGCGGGAATAGCGTGGTTTGGAAGCCTTCTGAGAAGACACCGTTATGCGCCCTTGCAACGCAGGCTTTGTTCGAACGGGCGGCGGCGAGATTTGGTGGGGTGCCGATTGGACTTTCGACCGTTCTCATAGGAGGGCGAGAAGTGGGAGAGATGCTGGTCGATCATCCTCAAGTACCGCTGGTCTCGGCAACGGGCTCGACCGGCATGGGCCGACAGGTTGGTCCGCGACTTGCAGCGCGCTTTGCCCGTTCGATACTCGAACTCGGCGGTAATAATGCGGCTGTCGTTTGCCCCACGGCGGATCTGGATCTGGCGCTTCGCGGGATAGCGTTTGCAGCGATGGGCACGGCTGGGCAGCGCTGCACCACGCTACGGCGGCTGATCGCGCATGAAAGCATTTACGATCAGCTCGTGCCGAGGCTGAAGGACGTATATAGTTCGGTGGCTATCGGCGACCCACGCGAGCCTGGGACACTCGTCGGGCCGCTCATAGATGGCCGGGCTTTTGAAGCGATGCAGAAGAGCCTGGCGGGTGCAAAAGCGGCGGGCGGAAGGGTGGTAGGCGGGGAACGCGTTGATATAGGGACGGATTCGAAGGCGTTCTATGTCAGGCCAGCGCTGGTTGAGATGCCGGGTCAAACCGATCCCGTAACTTGCGAAACGTTTGCCCCCATTCTTTACGTGATGAAATACACCGAGTTTGAAGAGGCGGTACAGATGCATAACGGCGTGCCGCAGGGTCTTTCTTCTTCGATTTTCACCACTGATCTGCGTGAGGCGGAGCGATTCATCTCGGCAGAAGGCTCGGATTGCGGGATTGCCAATGTGAACATCGGACCATCGGGTGCAGAAATTGGGGGCGCGTTTGGCGGGGAAAAAGAGTCGGGCGGCGGGCGCGAGTCGGGTTCGGATGTGTGGAAGCTGTATATGCGGCGTGCGACGAATACGATTAACTACGGCAAGGAGCTTCCGCTGGCGCAGGGAGTTCGGTTCGAGATCGAGTGAAACCAATGCGCCGACGCCTTGAGGAACTACTTAGCTCTTTACAAATTACGTCTTTTCTCGTTGGCTGAAGATCGATTTCATTTGGCGTATGAATTCAGCGAGGGCGATGTAGATGTTGAGCAGGCCGAGACCGTTGAGGACGCCACGGAAGTAACGGCTCGTCCACAGGGTGGCAAATGTTGGGGAATGCACGGGTACCCAGTTCAACTCCCATGAACGCAACCAGGGAAAGACCAACAGGAACAGACCTAGCTCGAAGGCAAAGATCACGAGACAGAATCCTAGCACGCGGCGGTGCCAGCGCGTAAAGCGGTTCGCTTTTGCCGCGCCAGGCGGATCAGAAGTCGCGGCGGGCTGAGATGTCCGACCAGTCATTCTGACACCTCGGTTTCGATCCCGGCTTGCGTCAATTCCTTGAGATCGAGGGAGCTTGTGGCGTCGTCGAAGAGTCCCGGCTGTGATGGAGGATCGGTCATATAACCGGTCCAATGCACCTTGCCGGTACTCATGCGCACGGGCTCGAAGCTGAATCGATGCAGCAGGGTGGGACCATGCTCGCGAAGAGCGCGCCGGTGATCAGGAGTCGAGTAGCCTTTGTTCGACGCCAGGTTGTACTGCGGGAAAATTTCATGCCATCGCCCGAGGCACGCATCGCGGTGGACCTTGGCGACGATGGATGCGGCAGCGATCGCACGGCAACGGGCATCGCCATCGATCAATGCAAGTTGCTCAACGGGGAGATCGAGTTTCAGGGCGTCTATTAACAGATAGTCGGGTTCGACCGCAAGCGATTCCACAGCACGGCGCATTGCTAAACGAGACGCCTGGAGGATATTGATCTGATCGATTTCAAAGACATCTGCCCCACCGACGGCCCAACAAACGCAACGGGCTTTAATTTGCGCCGCCAGCCCAGTACGCTGCTCCGCGTCCAGAATCTTACTGTCGTGCAAACCGCGAATGGAACGGAGCGGATCAAGGATGACGGCGGCAGCGAAGACAGGCCCGAATAAGCAGCCGCGGCCGACTTCATCGACGCCGGCGATTCGCGAAAATCCGCGCTCGCGAGCGATGCGCTCAAATGAACTTACGCACCGTATGCTCATGCACGGCAGCCAAACTTGCCGGCTATTGGCGCTCGCGCAGACGGGCCGCTTTGCCCCTGAGATTGCGGAGATAGTAGAGCTTGGCGCGCCGGACACGGCCAGTGCGAACCAAATCGATGTGGTCGATCACCGGAGCGTTCACGGGAAAGATGCGCTCTACGCCCTGACCGAAGCTGACTTTTCGGACAGTGATAGTTTCGCCCATGCCGGTGTTCTTGCGAGCGATCACCGTCCCTTCGAAAGCCTGCAGGCGCTCCTTGTCACCCTCCCTTATTCTCACGTGCACCCGGATGGTATCGCCGGGACGAAATTCCGGATGCGGCTTCGCACGGACGTGCTTGCTAATGAACTTGCTAACAAGAGCGTTTTGCATGATTTAGTTCTGCCTTATGATGTTTTCTTGCTTTATGTCGGGGTTGCGCAACAAATCGGGGCGAAGCCGCTGAGTTTTTTCAAGTGACGCAGCCCGGCGCCAGCGCTTAACTTCTTCATGATTTCCGCCCAGCAGCACCTCGGGCACTTTCCAGCCGCGGAATTCCGCCGGTCTTGTGTATTGCGGACAATCTAATAAGCCTTCATTCTCCTCGCCGAAGCTTTCATTGACCGTGGAATCCTGGTTGCCAAGCACGCCCGGCAACAACCGGGCGATCGTATCAACGATAACTGCAGCCGCCAATTCACCACCGCTCAGCACAAAGTCACCGATTGACAACTCACAATCGGCGAGATGCTCGGACACCCGCTCATCGACGCCTTCGTAGCGGCCACAAATGAGCAGCAACTCGTCCAGCTCAGAGAGGTCGCGCGCGACACCTTGCTCGAAGCGTCTTCCCTGAGCCGATAGCAACAACACTTTTCGTTTCGCCGTCCTCTCAGGCAGGATTGCTTCGACCGCCTCAAACAAGGGCTGAGGTTTCAGCAGCATGCCTTCGCCTCCGCCGAATGGCCGATCGTCCACCGTGCGATGACGGTCGTATGTCCAGTGTCGCAGATCATGAACCCGGATTTCCAATTTGCCGGCAGCCTGCGCTCTGGCGATGACGCCGTGAGTGAAGAGCCCGGAGAAAAAATCGGGGAAGATTGTGACTATATGGAACACCATGGCGATTCGCTCGCACTTCGCAGGATTACAAGTCCAATAGACCTTCTGGAAGCTCGACCGTAATGGTCCGAGCTGCTACGTCGACGTGGCGGCAAATGGAGCTGACGAACGGGATGAGCACTTCACGATCACCCATGCTGACTTCCATCAGTGGCGGCCCACCGTATTGCTGCCACCCCGCAACGGCGCCCAGGCACTTGCCGGTCGCGGCGTCGGTCACCGCGCAGCCGACTAGATCCGTCTGAAAAAATTCTCCTTCGGGCAGTGTGCCCCGGTGTGGCAAAGATATCCACAAGTCGGCTCTTCGAAAACGCTCAGCGGCATCGATTGAATCGACATCTGCAAACTTCAACACCCAATCGCCGTTGTGAGCCCATGCCTCGGCGATTTCAATTGAAACATCGGACCCATCGGCCATTCGTGCTATCGCGCGTTTGAGGTTCTCAAGCCTGCCAGGCACATCGGTTTGGGATCTAGCGAGTATCTCACCGCGATTCCCGCGAGGCCGGAGAATCTCCGCGACTACGACTCTCTCCAGATCCATGGGTGCGCTGACGATCGCAGCTACTCCAGAATTTCCAGGGAAAAGCGTCTATTCAATTTGGTGCCGACCGCCCCGAGCAGTGTTCGGATAGAACGCGCGGTTCGCCCTTGCTTACCGATGACCTTACCGAGATCACCCTCGGCAACGCGCAATTCAAATACGGTTGCCTGCTCGCCAGCCACCTCGTTGACCACCACTTCGGCGGGGACATCCACAAGCGCCTTAGCGATTTCTTCGACGAGCGTCTTTACGCCATTGTTGTCGTTCACGTTGACCTGTTCATCCCGGTTCTGCCGAGGAATTCTGCGCGCGTGCCGCGTGAATTGCCGTGCCAGAGCGGCCCACCGGCGTATCAGGCTACTGCAGGAGCCGGAGCAGCAGGGTTGGTCCTTAACAAACGGGTGACAGTGCCCGATGGCTGCGCTCCGTTTTTGATCCAATAATTGATACGCTCGTGATCCAAATGGACCTGAGCCGGCTTCGCAATCGGGTTGTAATACCCGACCGTTTCGACCGACCGGCTGTTGCGGGCCCTTTCTTTATCAATAATGACCACACGGTATGTGGGTTTTCTCTTTGCGCCGAAGCGCGCCAGGCGGATTGCTAACATCACTTCCCTTTTCTTTTTCTCTATTGTTACAAACTTGCCGTTTGAAAAGACGAACTGAGCCCGGAACGCGGTTAGAATCCCGGGATTCCCGGCAGCTTCATCTTGCTCAGCTTTTTTCCGAGCATTCCGGCCTGACCCGTAAAGCTCCTCATCATCTTACGCGCCTGCGCGTACTGTTTCAGCAGATTATTTACTTCCTGAACACTTGTGCCGCTGCCTTTCGCGATGCGGCGTCGCCTGGAGCCATTGATGATCATGTGGTTCCGGCGCTCTTTGGGAGTCATGGAGTCGATGATGGAAACCACGCGGCCGATCTCGCTTTCATCAATTTTCGCGTTCTTGAGATCTTTGAGCGGGCCGATTTGCGGCATCATTTCAAGCAGACCTCCGAGGGGCCCCAGTTTTCGAAGCTGCTTGATCTGATCGCGGAAGTCCTCAAGTGTGAAGTCGTCGCCGAGCAGCTTCTCCTGCATCTTTTCAGCCGTCTTTTGATCAATGGCCTGCTCGACCTTGTCGATCAGCGAGAGCACGTCACCCATGCCCAGGATGCGAGAGGCCACGCGGTCCGGGTAAAAGGCTTCAAGCGCGTCCGTTTTTTCGCCCACGCCGACGAACTTCAAAGGCTGCCCCGTCACTGAACGGATGGAGAGCGCAGCGCCTCCACGAGCATCGCCATCCATCTTCGTGAGGATGATCCCGGTGATGCCAAGCCGTTTATGGAACTCGTCAGCGGAACGCACCGCGTCCTGGCCGGTCATGGCATCGGCTACGAACAGGATCTCGGTTGGGTCCAACGCTTCTTTAAGCTCGTGCAACTCCTGCATGAGCTGGTCGTCTATGTGCTGGCGGCCGGCTGTATCGACTAAGAGAACGTCGCGGCCTGCTTGCATGGCCTCGCGCCGCGCCGACCTGGCGAGATCAAGCGGCTTGTTCTCTTCGGCAGATCCTTCATAGATGGGGGTGTTTACATTTTTTGCGAGGATGCTGAGCTGCTGGCGGGCAGCCGGCCTGTAAACGTCGACCGAAACGAGCAGCGGTGTATTGCTTTCTTTCGCAAGAAATCGCGCCAGCTTCGCGGCGCTAGTGGTTTTGCCGGAACCTTGAAGCCCAACAATCAGAATGACGGTCGGGGGCTCATTGGCAAAACGAAGCCTTGAGGGATGAGTGCCGAGCATTTTGATCAGCTCATCGCGCACGATCTTCACGACTTGCTGGCCCGGTGCAAGGGCGGTAAGCACTTCTTCGCCCATCGCCTTCTGCTTCACCTGTTCGATGAATTGCTTGACGACTTTGAAGTGTGCGTCGGCTTCGAGCAGCGCCACGCGAATTTCGCGCAACGCTTCCTCCATGTTGGCGGCGGTTAATTTTCCTTCGCCGCGGAGGTTCTTGAACACTCGCTGCAGCTTGTCGGACAGGTTATCGAACATGGAACAGATTACATAGCCGTTTGGCGTCGGCGTTCTGGATCTTGGGCTTTATTAAACCTCCGGACAATCCAATTAAAGATTTACGGGACGGGCACCAAGCTACACGACGAGTATAGCGGATCGGGCGAGTTCGCTTATCGAACCGGGTTCCGAAAGGGAATTGTCGCGTGCCGGATCGGCAGTGGACAAGCGATCACAACAGTCCATGAAAACATTCATCTAAATAAATCAAATACTTACGTGCGTTTTTTGGAATTGGGCGGCATTCAGCGGTGGGTACATTCGTGTGCGAAAGGAATTCCAACTATGCACACACCACATCCCGTAGATCCTTTATTTGCGATAATTCTGTTCTTCTTCTGTCATTAGCTAAGAATTACCCGAGGAAGTAAGTGAATAACATTAGGAATATTCGCTAAAGGATGGTAGATTAATTTTATGAACAGGATTTTCCTGTTCAGAGGATTATCTGCCGTCCGCCCAATGGGCCAAGGGCCCACTCGTTCCGTGGCGGCCTTGGACCGGTCGCATGTTGAGCGCGTTTTGTTCCACGCTGGCAGCGTTGTCGGCACTCGGGCAGGCTGATCGAACGCCGCCCTCCAGCACCCAGATCGAACAAAAAATTGCAGCAGGGAAAAAGGAAAGAGCCGCGGGCCATTTTGCCGAAGCGATCGAACAATTTTCCCGGGCAGCGCGCAGTGCTCATCAAAGTGGCGAACTGGACCTTGAAGCGAAGGCGTTGGGTTCGGCCGGTGCTTGCCAAATTCGCCTGTTTCGATATCGCGCAGCGCTGGATTCGTCCGAGGCGTCCCGGCAACTGGCGCTTCGCGCAAAAGACGACTCAGTAGCGGGTGTTGCGTCGATCAACATCGCGATCATTTACGCTCAACTGGCCGACTTTTCTCATGCTGAGAGTGAGGCAAAAGAGTCGGTCCGCCTCTTG
This sequence comes from Bryobacteraceae bacterium, assembly GCA_051003475.1. Classification (GTDB taxonomy): domain Bacteria; phylum Acidobacteriota; class Terriglobia; order Bryobacterales; family Bryobacteraceae; genus Bog-105. The sequence continues at coordinate 61,697 of JBPCLH010000118.1, read as the reverse complement.
CAGCAATCTTCTCGTAAAGACTTTCTCATAAGAGCGCTCCTCAATTACGGTTCCATTCAGGTCGACCAAGGGGAATCGAGGGGTGGTATCGAACTCTATCGTAAGGCCATCGGCATCGCACAAAAAGCAAACCTCCCGGAACAAGAGGCGATCGCTTGGGACGATCTCGGGAGATCGTACCTAGATCTCGGCGAACTTCCTCAAGCAGACGGGGCACTGGCCAGAGCCAGGGATTTGCACGCGGCGGCTCACGATCAAGACTCGCTGGCAATAACGACCGCGAATCGCGCCGAACTGGAGTACAAGAGAAACAATCTTGCTGCAGCTTTGAAATTGCTCGATGCGGCATTTGCGGTTCACAGCTCAGTCTTCGCAACCAGTCCGCGATACGAACCGGTTCACCTACGAGGGCAAATACTCGAAGCGCTAGGCCGAAAGTCGGAGGCATTAGCGCAGTTTCGAAGGGCCGTCGATCTGGCAACTGAATGGCGGCAAGGGGCACTTCCAGGAGACGCTACGAGCACTCGCACCAGCGCTCACTTGCACGAAGTCTTCGGGGACTACATAGAGCTTGCCGCGCAGCTTTCTCTAGAGCGGCACGACAGCGCCCTAGGCCAACAGGCTTGGGAGACTCTCGCCGAAAGCCGGGCTGCTAGCCTTCGCGAACAGATGAGTCTGGCTCTTGGTCGAGATGGCCGTCTGCCTCCCGAATATTTCCAATTACTATCCCAATTGCAGAGTGCACAGGCTCGCTTTACCCTGAACCAAAATACAGAAGGCGAGGCGAATGTTAAGCAAATAAAACTGCAATTAAGTAGCTTAGAGAACCAAATCGGGATGCAAACCAAAACTTTGGCTCAAGGCGAGGAGAAGATTTTTCATAAGAAATCACTTAGACATATCCAGCTCAGGTTAACTATGAGTGAAATCCTGCTCAGTTTTGGCCTGGGTAAAGCCAAGTCATTTCTGTGGACCATTACCAGAGATCGGGTGAATGTGTACGAATTACCTTCGGAAGCGGAAATCGGCAAAAAAGCAGCCGCGTTCTCTCAAGCCGTCCGGTGTACGCGAGATCCCTCAAAAGAAGGACGCTCCCTGAGCGAGCAGCTTCTCGGAAAGCTCTCAGCCGCCGAATGGCAGAGGCCGAGCTGGCTGATCGCAGGAGATAGCGTATTGCTTAACGGAGTTCCGTTCTCGGCCCTTCCACAGCTCCCGTTTTCCGGGCCGCAAGCTCCGTTGACGGTCGGTCACACACTCCGTTTTCTCCCGAGTGAGCTGCTGATATTGGCACCCCAGGAAACCAGCCGGGACCGACGCTTCCTAGGAGTTGCCGATCCGATCTACAATCTGGCCGACTCGCGCCGAGCGCGGAACCCGACCTTTTTGGAGGCGAAGCATACTGGCAACCCACTCGGGCTGGCAAGGCTGGCGGGTAGTGCGAAAGAGATTCGCACCGCAGGAAAACTTAGCGGCATGACTGAAGTGCAGCTTCTGCAAGGCATCAATGCGTCAGGTGTGGCATTGCGCGCAGCGCTGCTGAAAAAGCCGCAAGTGATTCACTTTGCGGTTCACGTAGTGAGTCCAAAGGGCCGGCCAGGAGAGGCGGCCTTGGCGATGAGCCTCACGGAGGAAAACATCCCGGAATTGCTAACCCGGGAGGCAATCGCGGGATATCGTGTGCCGGGCAGCCTCGTCGTGATGAGCGGTTGTTTTTCGCAACAGGGTGAAACACTTCCGAGCGCCGGGCTGATCGGCTTAAGCCGAGCCTGGCTGCTTGCCGGCGCCTCGGCTGTAATCGTGAGCGCGTGGCCGACGCCAGACGACTCCGGTCGCTTCTTCTCATCTTTTTACAGTCACTTGCAACCACTAACATTGACATCCAGCTCGCTTGCCAAGCGAGCGGCAATGGCACTGCAGCAGGCCCAATTGGAAATGCGGCAGAGCAATGGTTACGGGAGTTCGCCCTCGTTCTGGGCGGCGTATTCGGTCATTTCCAAGGAGTAAAGTATCATGTTTGCCAGTCAACCGAAACTCTGCCCTACCCCGGCAGTAGCTGCAGTCGAAGATAACCAGCCGAATCAGCAGACGCAGGAGAAGGCCGCAAGACCGGGCTATTCTTCTGTGGAATGGGGCGTTCTGGTAGCGCAGATCAAAGCGGGCGAGGACGCCGGAATGGAGCACCTTTACAAGCTGTTCAGCCGCGGCATTCGATATTATTTATGCCGCCAGCTTGGGCCGCAGGAATTGGAGGACAAGGTTCACGATACGTTTTTAATCGTCGTGAACGCGATTCGGCGCGGGGATTTACGAGAGCCTGAGCGGTTGATGGGATTTGTGCGTACTGTGGTACGCAGGCAAGTGGCAGCGTATATCGAGCAAGCCGTACACAACCGCCGCGAGCAGACCGATCTTGAAAGCGGTATTGCAGTCGCTGACCGGAAGGAGAACCCGGAGCAGGAGGCAATGATCCATCAAAAGGCAGAATTAATGAAAAGCGTGCTGGGCTGCCTTTCGCAACGGGATCGCGATATATTGGTGAGGTTCTATCTTCTGGAGCAGACTCAAGAGCAGATCTGCCACGAGATGTCTCTCACGGAAACTCAATTTCGGCTCCTGAAGTCGCGCGCCAAAGCGAAATTCGGCGAGATAGGCCGGAAAAAGCTGGCGAGTAGCGGAATTTTCTCAGTGTTCGTGAGAGCACACGCAGGGTGAAGCGCACTAGGGGTATGAAATGGCGGAAATTCAATCCAGCCTCTACCCCTATGCAGACTACAAAACTTTATCATCCAACCGAAGATGAACTAGAACGGTTTATTTTAAACCGAAGCACCGACGAAGAGCTCGAAGGCTTGGAAACGCATATTCTTGCGTGCGAGTCTTGTGTGACTCGACTGGAGGAGCTTGAATGCGAGATCAGCGCGACCAAGCTCGCTTTACGGCAGATGCAGAGGGAGCGGCTAGCGAAAGCGCCGTTACCCCAGGCAAGCAGCTGGAAAACCTGGTTTGCGGTGCCTAGGCTGCCGCTGGCAGGAGCTGTGGCAGCTGCGGCGGTTGCGCTCATTGTCGTTCCCGCATTCCTTCCACGCCAAGCTCCAGTAGCGGAGGTAAGCCTCTCGGCGTACCGCGGCGAGGAAACTTCGGTCGTGCCCGTAGGCCATCGTTTGGACATACATTTGAACACGGGCGACCTGGTCGAAGGCCCGGTTCAGGTGGCTATCGTCGATATCGGTGGCATCGAAGTATGGAAGGGCAGCGCCGCGATCCATCAGGAGCAAGCGGAAGTCGTAGTGCCGCCAATCAAAGAAAGAGGCGCTCATCTTTTGCGTCTCTATGCGCCGGCCCAGGCGAGCACCAGTAGCGATCTACTGCGAGAATTCGCGTTCGAAGTGAAATAGCGCAAATCCCGCATCAGCGGATTGTGCAGGCTTCAGAGGGTTACTTCGTATTTCTTGAGCAGGCCGTCCCAAGCGCCCCGGCTTTTGAGGAGGAGTTCAATCACCTCCCGAACCGCACCTGACCCGCCGGGAGCAGCGGTCACGGCGTTCGCGACGCGCTTCACTTCGATTCGTGCATTTGCGGTGGCAAATGAAAGTCCAACCCGTCGCATAATGACCACGTCCGTCAGGTCGTCGCCTATATAGGCGACCTCTCCAGACCGCACTTTGGCGTCGGCCAGAATCTGTTCGTAGACCGGGATCTTCTCGATATGTCCCTGGAAGACATACGCCATATCGACTTGCCGAGCGCGCTCGGCTGTTGCCGGAGATTCGCGGCCGCTGATCACCCCGGACTTGATATTGTTCCAGATCAGCCATCTCAACGCGATTCCATCCTGCGAATCGAAACCCTTGGTTTCCACCATGTTGCCGTCGGCATCAGGTACCAAAAACAAACGCCCGTCTGTCAGAACGCCATCCACATCCATTAACAACAGCTTGATTCCGGCAGCGGCGCTACGGAGTTCTTCTTCCCTAAGCGGCGGGTTCAGCTGCATGAAGGGATCAGAGCGTCGAGCTAGGCCGGCAATAAACGAGACTTACAATATCGGTATTGGTCGACAGTTTGCTCAATCGGGTGGCGGAAATCATCACTCGTTATAACATGACCTCGCCTGGGGATCGCTTGGGGGTCGGGGTCTCGGGCGGTGCCGATTCAGTAGTCCTGCTACATCTATTGCGGAGCCTTTCTGAGCGATTCCAGATTCAGCTCACTGTGCTGCATTTAAATCACCAGCTAAGAGGATCTGAATCGGATTCAGATGAAGAATTCGTACGCTCGATGGCCGCATCCCTTGAATTGCCGGCGGTGATTGAGCGAGCAGAAGTCGCGGGCGGCGAGAATTTGGAACAAGCTGCCCGATTCAAGCGTAGGGAATTCTACCGTCGGGCGATGCACGAGTGTTCTTTAAGGCGAGTCGCTCTAGGACATAGCAGGGGCGATCAGGCCGAAACGGTGCTGTTTCGATTGTTACGGGGTTCCGGGACAGCAGGCTTGGCCGGCATGCGAAAGGTGACACAAGATGGTCTGATCCGTCCACTGCTTACGAGCACCCGGGAAGAGTTGCGGAGCTGGGCGATTGCAGGTGGCCTTCGCTGGCGGGAAGATTCCTCGAACGCTAATGTTGCGTTCAGCCGCAATCGTTTGCGCGAACAGATCATGCCAGCTCTGGTGCGAGACTTCAACTCCAGCCTGGAGGCGGGACTCGCCCGGGTTGCGGAGCTCGCACAAGACGAAGAGGATTATTGGGCTGAGCAGATCGAGCAGATATTTGAGGACCTTGGGCATAAGACTCATTTCGGCTTGATTCTGGATACCCGTCAGCTCACCGCCCTACACATAGCGGTGCAACGGAGAGTGATCCGGCGGGCCTTACTTGAAATAAAGGGAGACCTGCGCTCTATCGATGTGATGCATGTCGATGCGATTCTCGATATCTCATCCAGCGGCCACGGACACGACCGGGTGATCGTGCCAGGTGTAGACGCGCTCCGGTCATTTGGCAAATTGCGCTTGACGACACCAGGGGAGGCAAGATTTGCGGGACGGCAGTACCAGCGCGCTTTGGAAATAGGCAAGGAGTGCCGCCTTCCATTTCAGGCAGGCTCTATTTCTCTGGAGCCGGAAGCACCCCTGCAGCTCCGATTTTGTGCTAATTTCAAGGAAGAACGGGGATCTACAACTGAAGTTGCGGCGCTGGATCGGGACGCTTTGACGGATGAGGGAAAGCCGTTATATGTGCGTAATTGGGAGCCAGGCGATGCCCTCCAACGCACCGGGCACACCGGAGTTGAAAAGGTAAAGACACTTTTTCAGGAAAATCGAGTTTTACTCTGGGAGCGCCGCCATTGGCCTGTGGTTGTCTGCGGCGAGGAGATTGTGTGGACCCGATATTTTGGGAGCGCCGCTAAATTCAAGGGCTCCGCCGAGAGCCGCCATGTCGTTCGACTAATCTACCGAGTGAATTAGCCGGAGGGCGCCGCCAGGTGAATCGAAAGCGGCTAGATGCACGTCTTTATACTATGCGGGCTTGAAGGCGCTGGTTCAGTTCGGGGTAGTCAAAGCCAGGCCAAGTTGAAGTGCTTAGCCAGCAGAAGGTGAGTTCATGAGTTCAAATGTAAAAACCGCGGTTTTCTGGGTGGTCATCATCTGTGCGGTTGTTTTGGTGTACATGGCCGTCAAGACCGGGCGGGGTCCGACGCCAACTAACCTTTCCGTCTCCGAATTTGTCACTTATGTTCAGGATGGAAAGGTTAAGGAAGCCAACGTCACGGGGACCGATGTCCAGGGCACCCTTTCCGATAACGGCGTCACCAGGCCATTTCATACCGTCGTTCCGCCGAATTATCCGGAAATATGGAAAATGCTCCAGGAAAAAGGAGTTAAGTACACCTGGAAAGATTCGGCCGGAAGTGGATGGATCAGCATTCTGTTTAATGCCGTCCCCGTGCTGATTCTGCTTGGGCTTTGGATTTTCATGATGCGCCAGATGCAGAGTGGCGGCAATAAGGCGCTCAGCTTCGGCAAGAGCCGGGCACGGCTTCACTCCTCCCAACAGAAAAAGGTGACGTTTAAGGATGTTGCCGGGGTCGAAGAAGCGAAAGAGGAGCTGCAGGAAATCATCGAATTTCTGCGCGAGCCGCAAAAATTCCAGAAGCTCGGCGGCCGGATACCAAAGGGAGTTCTGTTGATTGGGCCTCCGGGAACAGGGAAGACGTTACTCGCGCGTGCGATCGCGGGAGAGGCAAACGTTCCATTCTTCTCAATTTCGGGCTCGGATTTTGTGGAGATGTTTGTCGGAGTCGGCGCAAGCCGCGTTCGGGACTTATTCGAGCAGGGCAAGAAGAACGCGCCTTGCATTATCTTTATTGACGAAATTGACGCCGTGGGACGACACAGAGGCGCGGGTCTCGGGGGCGGGCATGACGAGCGAGAGCAGACTCTCAACCAGTTGCTTGTAGAAGTGGACGGTTTCGAATCGAACGAAGGTGTGATCCTGGTAGCCGCAACCAACAGGCCCGACGTGCTGGATCCGGCACTGCTTCGGCCTGGGCGGTTTGACCGGCGGGTGGTGGTTGACCGCCCCGATGTGCGAGGGCGGGAGAGCATCCTTAAGGTGCATACGAAGAAAACGCCGCTGGGCGACGATGTAGACCTGTCCCTAATTGCCCGCGGTACGCCAGGCTTTGCGGGCGCTGACCTAGCAAACCTTGTAAACGAGGCGGCGCTGGTTGCCGCGCGACAGAATCGGAAAGTCGTGACGCAATTTGACTTTGAGCTGGCGAAAGCCAAAGTTCTTATGGGCGTAGAGCGGAAGAGCATGATCATCAGCGACAACGAGAAGCGGATGACGGCCTACCATGAAGCGGGGCATGCGCTGGTAGCGGCACTACTCGAAGATTCCGATCCTTTGCATAAGGTGACAATCATTCCTCGGGGCATGGCGCTCGGCGTAACCATGCAATTGCCGCTCGATGACAAGCTATCGCATGACAAGAACTATTTGCAGACTCGTTTGGCGATTCTGATGGGCGGGCGGATCTCGGAAGAGATCTTCCTGAATCAAATGACCACGGGCGCGGGTAACGACATCGAGCGTGCTACAGAGATGGCGCATAAAATGGTGTGCGAATGGGGCATGAGCGAACTGGGACCACTAAGCTTCGGCAAAAAAGAAGAACAAATCTTCTTAGGCCGGGAGATTAATCAACATCGGGACTATAGCGAAGCCACGGCGATCAAGATTGATGAGCAGGTACGAAAGCTGGTGGAAGACGCCTACAACAGAGCACGGCGGATCATCACGGAGCGATCAGACGCCATTGTACGGATCGCGGACGCGCTTTTAGAACGCGAAGTGCTCGAAGGCGCCGAAGTGATGGACCTGATTAGCGGTAAGGCGCTCCCGAAGATACCGGGCGAAAATAAGCCAACCGCTCCGCCGGACGGCGGTCTGGTGATTGCTCCTCACCCGACAGGCGGCTCTCTTCCAGGGTTGGTAGGCGGGGAGAGCCCGCAACCTGCTTGATCAGGTATCGAACGTTTACGTACCCGGCTTCCCGCAAAGGGCTGGTGTTTGCTAACCTCTTGTATTGATCGTGAGGGGAGCCGTGAGACGGAATGCAATCATAGCTTCCGAGGGAATCTTCACTTTTTGCCCGCGAGTAAATAGCTGGTAGCCAACAGCACCACCGCCGCCCACTGCGGAACCGATCGCTGCTCCCTTACCACCGCCAGCAATCGCACCAATGATTGCGCCCGCCGCCGCGCCGATTCCAGTACGTTGAGCGGTCTGTTTGCCGCGTGCTTTGCCCTGTTCTTCATACAAGGTACTCGAGAGGCGATAGTTACGGCCGCGGTACTCCAATTCGGATAGGTGTACCTCCAGCGAACTGCGCCCCTTAACGCGGCCCGCGTCGCTCTCTCTCGCGAGTAACACGGTCACGTTGGCACCGGTAGGTACGACCACCCGGCCGTGCGATACGAGAGGTGAGGCCAAAGATGCCCTGAATACTTGACCGACCTCATTACGATCTGAATCGATGGAATCGATCATCCGCACCGTTACGCGTTCACCGGCAGGGATGGTCACCTGCGCGCGCTCAAAACGAGTTTCGGAGGATGGCGGTGCTGATGCCGTGGGCGCCTGCGGTGGGGCTGGCTGAGACGCAGCAGGCGATGAAGACGGGCCGGGATGTGACTCCGCGGTTGGAGTTGGCGGTGCTTGTGGTTGTGAGTTTTCGGGTGACGCCTGATTCGCCGCTGCCGCGGCGTTAACCTTGATCTGGTCGTCCACTCTCTTCACGCCCGCCGTGCCATTTGCAATTTTCATGGCTTGGAGTTCAACGTCCGCGCTTGGAACGTCTCCGGTGAGTGTTACGATGCCATCCTTTACGGCAACATTCAGATTGGCGGACTTGGTGGTGGGATCAGAGAAAAGATTGGCCTTGATGCCGGTCGCAAGCTTATCGTCGATGCCGGGCTCTTTTCGGCACGCTGTAAGAAGAGAAATTACGGCGATAGATGATAACAGCGTCAACCTCAACCGATATACGAGGGTCATGTAATTACCAGGCTCCTTGCTTTCCGGGTCAGTCAGGAAACGCGACCGTTTCACTCAGGCTACCTCACAGACGCCAACCCCAGTCCCGACACTCGTAAAAGATACAATAGGCTTTTGATTGAGTAGGAGTCAATGGCACAAGAGACAGCTACGGTTAAAGCAACTAAGCCGGACCATACGGCGCGCGCGAGACATGAGCAGGCGCGCAACGGCATAGCGGAGTGGACCGTAACTATATTGCTGCTTTTGTTCGGGACGACAACGTTGGTGCAGGCGTTCGTCATCCCCACGGGATCCATGGAGGACACGCTGCTGATCGGCGATCACTTGTTAGTGGACAAGCTGGCATACGCGCCCGAGGGAACGGTCAGCAAATATCTGCTGCCCTACGAAGAACCCAAGCATGGCGACATCATCGTATTTCGATATCCGGCCGATATCTCGCAAACCTTTGTCAAACGCGTGATCGGCGTGCCTGGCGATCATCTGAAAATGGTGAACCGGACTATCTACAGAAATGGCGTTCAGTTGAACGAACCGTATGTTTATCACAAATTCCCATACGATCCGTATCGCGACAATTTCCCCGGGGAAATTTCGCAGTTTGGTGATCGTCTGCAGGACCAATTGCAGCGGGACATGCTGGAGCACCACGTAGTGAATGGTGAAGTGGTTGTACCCCCAAATAGTTTTTTCGCGATGGGCGACAATCGGGACAATTCGCTTGATAGCCGTTACTGGGGATTCGTTCCGCGGGACAACATTATAGGGAAGCCATTGTTAATCTACTGGTCGTACGAAGCGACAACAGAAGATTTGGCGGGATCATCAGTCAGTTCGTTGGTGTCCCACTTTATCGATTTAGGTGAGCACTTCTTCACACGAACACGCTGGAAACGTACGCTCCGGCTCATTCGCGGATTCCCGGATTCCGAGTTGGCTAAACAGCCGCTGCCAATCAAAACCGGATCCACGGCAGGTTACTAGGCTGCGGCGTTCAACTCCAGTTTTGCTGTCGGCTGTTGTGCAATTCGATCAACCATAAAGTAAGTAGATCTATGCCGAACCACCAGTACGGCCTGATTATGGCTGGCGGCCGCGGTACGCGGTTCTGGCCTCGAAGCCGGAGGAGGAATGCGAAGCAGGTACTTCGGTTTTTCGGCGAGCGCACTCTTATCCAACAGACAGTCGACCGTTTGAAAGGCGTCATCCCTCCGGAAAATGTCTGGGTCATCACCAACGACTTCCTGCAGGCGGAGATTCGCAAACAGTTGCCTCAAGTCCCAAAAGAGCAGATTATCGCGGAGCCATCTCAGCGCAACACTGCGCCTTGCGTCGCGCTTGCCGCTCAGATCCTGGCAGAGATCGATCCTGAGGCTGTGATGGGCGTGTTTCCGGCCGACCATTTGATCCTGAGAGCAGCGCGGTTTCGAAGCTTCGTAGAATCGGCGTTTCGATCAGCGGAAGGAGGCGGCGTTGTCATCCTTGGAATCCAGCCGCGTTGGCCAGAAACAGGGTATGGCTATATCGAGTTTCCGAAGAGCGTCAGGCCGGGGGCACGGGAAGCGATACCTATTGCAAGCTTTCGCGAGAAGCCTGATTCGGAGACGGCTAAGAAATTCGTGAAGCGCGGCAATTTCTTTTGGAATGCGGGGATGTTCTTCTGGCGCGCCTCAACAGTGCTGGACCTACTGCGCCGTCATCAGCCGAAAACGGCCGCGCTGCTGGCGGGCCTTCCGTCTTTTCGCAGTAAAGGATTCATGGCTAAATTGCGCACGGCATACCCGCTTTGCGACGACATCTCGGTTGATTATGCACTCATCGAAAAAGCCAAGGGCATTTTGGGTATTGCGGCGGACGATATCGGTTGGAATGACGTTGGAAGCTGGGACGCCGTTTACGAGCTCGGCGCGAAAGATGGGGACCGAAATGCATCGCGCGGAGAATTGTTTGCGAATGAGAGCCATGGAAATTATGTAGACGCGGATAAGGTTGTGGCCCTAATCGGAGTTGACGATCTGATTGTTGTAGACACGCCGGATGCGCTGCTTATCGCGAATCGCAGTAAAGCTCAGGATGTAAGTAAGCTTGTGAAAACTCTGGAAACTCAGAAACGCGACGATTTGCTCTAAGTGGAATGGGTAACGGTTGCACTCCACAACGTGCATTAGGTCTTCGGAGGCTTCGCCTTTTTAAAGATCTTCGTGAGCGTGATGATGGCGCGGTCCACGTCTGACTCCGCCAAGATATATGGCGGCAGAAATCGAAGCACAGTGTCATGCGTGCAATTGAATAACAGACCTTTTTTGATGCCGTCGAGAACAAGCTGTTTACAGGGAAAGGTTAGCTCGACCCCAATCATCAGCCCTTGACCCCGGACTTCTTTAATGAACGGAAACTGCTGCATGAGCTCAGTCAATTTCATACGAAAGTAGCTACCGACGGAATTGATGGACGGCAGAAGTTCATCGAGAATGTCGAAGAACTCGATCGCCACCCGGCAGGCGAGCGGACCGCCACCGTATGTGGTCCCGTGCATGCCGGGCTTGATTGTCGAGGCCGCTTTCTCATTGGCGGTAACAACGCCGAGAGGTATGCCGCAAGCCATTGGCTTGGCCGCGATCATGATATCCGGCACCACCACGGGATCGAGCAGTTGGTAGGCAAAGTGAGTACCGGGGCGGCCCACACCGCACTGTATCTCATCGAATACGAGTAAGGCGTCGTGCTTGTCGGCCAGTTCGCGGGCCCTTCGCACGAACGGCTCAGAAAGTGGATAAATGCCGCCTTCGCCCTGAATAAACTCGAGCACGATGCCTGCAGTGTTGTCATTGACAGCCGCTTCAAGCGCGTCGCAATCATTCCTAGGAACAAAACGTGCTCCGGGAAGCAACGGCTCGAAATCCCTTCGGTATTTGGGTTGGCCAGTAATCGAGATCGCGCCCAATGTTCGGCCATGAAATGAGCCTTCGAGAGAGATGATTTCGTGCTTCTCGCGACTGCTGGAGTTGCCATGCGCACGCATCATTTTGAGGGCAGCCTCCATTGCCTCGGTTCCGGAGTTACAGAAGAAGCTACGCGCAAGGCCACTCACTTTAGCCAGCCGCTCCGCCAAGCGGCCCTGGTACTCGTGATAGTAGAGATTGGATGTGTGAAGAAGAAGGCCAGCCTGCTGCCGGATTACTTTCGTGATGCGCGGGTGCGCATGGCCAAGCGAATTCACGCCGATGCCGCTAATCAAATCAAGATATCGCTTGCCATCGACGTCGTACACGTAACAGCCTTTGCCTCGGTGGAGGGCTAACGGGTAGCGCGCGTAGTTCTGTACTAGATACATTCGCTCGAGACTCATCATTCGTTCGAGCGAAGAGGTCACCACCGGCTCGGAGGTGACGGTCGTAGTGGCCATATTTTCATGATACGGACGATGGGACAGTTTCGATACGATTCTCAAGAACGCGCCGCGAATCGAAATGAGAGATCTTGAGCATACCGGCTGCGGCTTGTTCCAAGGCTTTTCGCGGCATGAGTCCGATCAGCTCGCTTTCCTTGACTTCAACACCACGCTCGGCCGCGAGGCGGCAGACCTCCGAGTAAACGACGTGCACAGGAGTTTGCTCGAAATCGGTGAAGTTTATGGCGACCTGAACGAGCCCGCGAGACGCGAGTGGTAAGCCGAGCGCCTTCACTGCGGGAAATCCGCCACTGCTTGCTCTGATGCGCCTCGCAATCGATTTCGCAAAATCGAGATCGACGGAGTTGAGATTGATGTTGTATGCGATGAGGATTTTACGCGCTCCTACGATGACGGCGCCAGCCGTTGGATGCAGTGAAGGGCCGCCGATGTCGGGACGCTTCGATTCGTCCCGCAGAACCGCAGTGCTTAGACCTTCAAACTCGCCCCGGCGCACGTTTTCTAGCCTCATACGGTCGGCCCGAAGCGCAGCCCCCTCGTAGAAATAGACGGGGATTCCAAGTTCATTCCAGATGCGCGCGCCAGCCTCATGTGCGAGAGCGATGCATTGCTCAAGCGTGGCCCCACTCAAAGGAACGAAAGGCAGGATGTCGAGCGCGCCAAGCCGGGGATGAACACCGTGGTGATGGTTGAGGTCGATGAGTTTGGCGGCTGCGGCAGCGAGGCGAACTGCGGCCTCAACTACGGTGTCACTACGGGCGACAAACGTGATGACGGTTCGGTTGTGGTCGGTGTCGCTAGTGCGGTGAAGAAGAACCGTTCCCGGCACGGCCGAAAGCGCGTTCTCAAGCGTGTTTATGGTAACTGCATTTCGGCCTTCCGAGAGATTGGGGACGCACTCGATCCACGGTTCACTCAAGCGACTTCCACTTTAATTCCTCAAACTTGCCGCAGCAAGACGTGATAGGAAATGTAATCTTGCCAGAACGCATACAGAGTAACCGCAATACTCAGTCCAGCCAGCGTTTTCCAGAGTATTTCCCGTGAGCTATTGGGCAGTCCCGGCAGACCGCCGACGAGACCGACCATAAAGCCACCGGCTAAACCGCCGATGTGCGCGGCGATATCTACCCCTGGCAAAAGGCTTAGCAACAGGCCAAAGATGACCCACTGCCGGTAGTAAGTGCGCACAGCCTGAGCGAGCGGATCATTGCGACGCACACCCATGGCGAGCATTATGCCGATGAGACCATAGCATGCGGCAGAGGCTCCGAGAGACAGCGTTCGAGACCATAGAAGACTTAGGAGGAAACCCGTGAAAGTCGAGAATATATAAGCCACGACGAGACGACTGGTTCCGTAAAACTGCTCTACTTCCGTGACGAGCACGAACAATGCCCAGGAATTCATGGCGATATGAAAGAAGCCTGCATGGAGAAAGCCCGCAGTGATTAAACGCCACCATTGTCCGGCTTGAATAAGCGGGGCATATTTTGCACCAAATAGCAGCAACACCTGGGAGCTCACGCCGGAGGCCGGCGTGCCCCCGGTAAGCTGATAATTCGCGATCAGTTCTGCCAAAAAGCACGCAGCGTTGATAATCAGGAAAATTATGCTCGTCAGGTTGGCTCGGGGAACAAGCGAACCGGCAAGCTGACTGGCCCGAAGATCGATGGCGCGGGGCCCTAGTTGAACGCCGCAGTAGGGGCAAACCCGATCCTTGGTGTTTATGAATGCCCGGCAGTTCGGACACATACGCCGCTTTTCCACGGTCTTAATTGTAGCGGTCATGAGATACTGAGCCTATTAAAATCGATGATTCGCATGAGCAAATCCGAGCAGGAATATCGCGAGGACATCATTCGCGTTTGCCGGCTGATCTATGAAAAAGGGTGGGTAGCGGCGAACGATGGGAACGTGAGTATACGGCTGGATGAAGACCGCATTCTCTGCACACCTACTGCGACCAGTAAAGGGATGGTCGAAAGTGATGATCTTATGGTCTGCGACTTGGCGGGCAACAAGGTTAATGGGTATCGCGAACGCACGAGCGAAATTGCGATGCACAGCACAATCTATTCGCTCCGGCCGGACGTGCGGTCAGTGGTACACGCCCATCCCCCGGTTGCGACCGGATTCGCAACTGCGGGACGCGCCCTCGACAAGGCATTATTGCCGGAAGTGATCATTCAACTTGGCGCCGTGCCGCTGGCATCTTACGGCCTGCCGGGCACCCCGGCGCTGTGCGAGGGAATGATTCCACTGATCCCACATTACGATGCGTTGCTGCTCGAGAATCATGGCTGTACTTGTTATGGCCACGATGTCTGGCAGGCATTTTTTCGCATGGAGACCGTTGAACATTTCGCGCGAATCACATTTGTAGCCGAGATGCTAGGCGGGGCACGACCCCTTCCCCGTGAAGAAGTAGAGAAGCTGTTCGCAGCACGAGCGAGATACAACGTCAATTCACATGCCGGCATGGAACCTGGCATGCCGGTCGTCGCCGAAGATCTGTTTCAGACGCAGCGCTAGATTCGTTTTCTATTCGATGAGCATGCAATCGCCGTAAGAATAGAACCGATACCTCTCGGCTACTGCGTGACGATAGGCAGCCAGCGTAAGATCCGGGCCCGCGAATGCGGACACGAGCATCAACAGACTAGACTGTGGCAAGTGGAAGTTCGTAAGCATCGCCCCTGTCGCTTTAAAATGGAACCCCGGATAGATAAAGAGATTCGTTTCGCCTTGAAGCGTCGCAAAGCCTCCTGCACCTACCACGGTCTCCAGCGTTCGCACCGTCGTTGTGCCAACGCCAAACACGCGCTTGGCTCTGTTCAGTTTCGCGGCATTTGAGGCGGAGATTTCAAAGACCTCCTCATGCAGACGAACGCTTTCCAAGTTTTTCTGCCGCAACGGTGCAAACGTTCCAAGTCCGACGTGTAAGGTGATGTAGGCGATCTCGGCTCCAGCGGCCCGGCAGCGATCAAGCATTTCGGGCGTAAAGTGCAGGCCTGCAGTAGGCGCTGCAATCGATCCCTCCTTTTCAGCAAATACTGTCTGATAGCGCTCCCGATCAACTGCATTTGGCGATCGATGAATATACGGCGGCAGCGGCATCGTCCCCAGTTTCCCGAGCAGCTCCCGCAGAGGCTGCCTGGCAAAAAAGCGTAATGTTCGTTCTCCAAATTCTCCATGGGACAGCACCTCAGCGCGAGTCGTCTCATCGAAGACAATTGTGTCTCCGATCCGTACGCGCTTCCCGGGCCGGACTAGGGCAGTCCAGACGATCTCCTCTTCGTCGAGGGCGCGTACCAAAAAAACTTCTATTCCCGTGCCTGAGCTTGTCTGTTTCCGGCCATGCAGTCTGGCCGGGAACACACGGCTGTCATTGAGGACCAGGCAGTCGCCGGGAAGAATGTATTTGTTGAAATTTCTGAACTGGTCGTCGTGAAAGGATTGCTTCTCACGCGAGATGACCAGCATGCGGGAAGCGTCACGCTCCGGAAGCGGTTCTTGTGCGATTAGCTCGTTGGGCAACTCATAATGGAAATCAGAGACTTGCAAACCCTTATTTTAGGAATTGAAAGCTCGTGCGATGAGACGGCCGCCGCGGTCGTTGAAGATGGGGGCCGCATCCGGTCGAATATTGTTGCCTCACAGCTCGACACGCACGCAAAGTACGGCGGTGTCGTACCCGAGCTCGCGTCACGCGAGCATCTGCGGGCAATCGTTCCTGTTGTGCGGCAGACCCTCGAGGAAGCAGCGGTGAAGCTGGCCGATTTGAGCGCGATCGCAGTCACGGCGGGACCGGGGTTGATTGGTTCGCTGCTGGTCGGAGTGACATACGGGAAGGCGCTCTGCTTTGCGCGAGGTATTCCTCTCCTTGCCGTGAATCACGTTGAGGGCCACATCCACTCGGTGCTTGTGGAGAATCCGCAAATTCAATTCCCCGCCCTGGCATTGGTGGTGAGCGGCGGACATACGCATCTATTCGAAGTACGCGAGCTTGGAAGTTATCGTTTGCTTGGTAAAACTCGTGATGATGCCGCGGGCGAGGCGTATGACAAGGTCGCGAAACTGCTGGGATTTGGATATCCAGGCGGGCCCGTGATGGATCGGCTAGCCGCGTTTGGAAATCCGCACGCAGTGAAATTCACACTGGCCCGAATGAAAGGAAACGAGCTTGATTTCAGCTTCAGCGGATTGAAGACTGGAGTGTTGCGGTGGACAGAACAGCACGACATCAAGGATGAAATTGAGAAGCGCCGCAGGCTCCAACGACCGAGCATCGACAAACTTCTCTCAGCTACCCCTAAAGCGACGCTCGATTTGATTGCAAGTTTTCAATACACAGTAATCGAAGAACTGCTTCGCCGCGCAGTGATATCAGCGGAACAAATCGGGGCAGAGTCCTTCATCGTGGCGGGTGGCGTAGCCTCTAACACAAGTCTGCGGGAGCGGGCCATGCGGGAGAGCGGATTAGCTACCTACTTCCCTTCCCCGAGCCTTGCAACTGATAATGCAGCGATGATTGCGGCCGCAGCCTTCCCGAAATTTAAGCGACAGGAGTTTGCCGGTCTCGATTTGAGAGCACAACCAAGCCTGGTGCTAGCTTGAGGTATGGGTCCACAAGCTCCCGGTGAACAGCCGAAATTACCGATTCCAGGTGTTCAGAACATCATTGCGATCGGTTCCGGCAAAGGAGGCGTCGGCAAGAGCACGGTAGCAGTGAACGTGGCCATCAGTTTGGCCAAGCTCGGTCACACAGTGGGTCTGATGGATGCGGATGTCTACGGTCCTAACGTGCCGTTGATGATGGGTTTACGTGATACTCCGCACGCGGTCGGCCAGCGTATTCAGCCGTTGAAAGCGCACGGCGTCACAGTCATGTCCATGGGATTTCTGAACCCAGGGGATAAGCCCCTCGTCTGGCGCGGCCCCATGCTCAACAGCGTTATTCAACAATTCTTGCGAAACGTCGACTGGGGCAATCTGGACTATCTCGTCATCGATCTTCCGCCTGGTACTGGTGACGTGCAGCTCACGCTGATACAGACCACGCCCCTAACCGGAGCCGTTGTGGTCACAACGCCATCGGACGTGTCACTCGAAGATGCGCGCAAAGCCGTTCACATGTTTGAACAAGTACGAGAGCAGGTGCTCGGCATAGTCGAGAACATGAGCTATCTGGAGCACAACGGCGAAAAGATTTATGTGTTCGGGAGAGGCGGCGGCGCAAGGACGGCTGACTTAATGAAAGTGCCGCTGCTGGCTGAGATCCCACTCGATCCGAAAACTCGCGAGGGTGGAGATTCCGGTCAGCCAATTGCGACGTTACGCGAGCCCAACGTGCAGGTCGCTCTGGTCGAAAAACTCGCCCGGACGATCGTCGAACGCGCGGAGGAGAGCAAGCAGAAGCAACGGCCGACGATGACAATCGCGGATTAGCTGTCGGCGTGAGGATCGACTTTGAGTTTCGATCCCGTACTCCATTCCGTGAAGGGTCGAATCGTTGTGACGATGTTATCGCGCTCGCGCCAACTCCCTCGGAAGTAATCGCGATTCATAGCCGCGATGACCTCAAGTGGAATCTCTTTCGGACAGACGCCTGTGCATTCGCCGATGTTGGTGCATCCGCCGAATCCTTCGTTGTTCATTTGTGTCACCATGCGAATGGCGCGAACGTCCCGCTCCGGCTTGCCCTGCGGCAGGATACCCAAATGAGCAATTTTGGCGCCCGTGAACAAGGCTGCTGAGGCGTTTGGGCAAGCAGCAACACATGCGCCGCACGCGATACAAGCCGCAGCATCCATCGCCCTATCCGCAGCTTCTTTCGGCACAAGAATCGCATTTCCGTCCGGAGCACTTCCGGTCGAGACCGATATGTAACCGCCAACCGCAATGATGCGGTCGAAAGAGCGCCGATCAACGACGAGGTCTTTGATGAGCGGGAAAGCCCTGGCACGCCATGGTTCAAGCACTAACTCTTCGCCGTCTTTGAAATGACGCATCGTGAGTTGGCACACCGTGGTCGCCGGGAGCGGTCCCTGTGCGACTCCGTTAATCATGAATCCGCATGAGCCGCAAATGCCTTCGCGGCAGTCATGTTCAAATGCAACCGGGTCTTCGCCCTTTTCGATCAAGGCTTCATTCAACACATCGAGGCATTCCAGCACCGACATGTCGGGATTGACATTGTCCATGGGATAACCGACAAATTTGCCGGATGCGCTCCCGGTCTGCTGACGCCAGATCCGAAGCCGGACTCGCATTTACTTGTAACTCCTTTGGGTCGGATGAACGTATTGAAACTCGAGGGGCTCTTTGACGAGGTCAGGGCGGTTTCCGTAACCCCGATAGTCCCAGGCGGCAACGTATGAATAGTTCTCATCGTCGCGCAACGCTTCTCCTTCGGGCGTTTGATATTCCTCACGAAAATGGCCGCCGCACGATTCATTTCGCTCGAGCGCATCGATGCACATCAACTCGGCCAATTCGAAGAAATCCGCAACACGCCCGGCCGTCTCGAGGCTCTGGTTGAAATCATCGCCAGAGCCAGGAACCTTCACGTTTTGCCAGTATTCATCGCGGAGCTCACGAATTTCTTGAATAGCCTTTTCGAGACCCGAGGCATTGCGCGACATGCCGCAGTACTCCCAGACAATCTTGCCGAGTTCACGATGGAACGAGTCGACGGTGCGCCGGCCTTTGATGGAAAGCAATTTCTGAACAGTCTGATGAACACAAGCGACTGCATTTCGAACTTCGGAATGTGATTCGTTTACCGTCTCGATCTTGTTGGCTGCGAGATAACCTCCAATTGTGTAGGGAACGATGAAGTAGCCGTCGGAAAGACCCTGCATCAGCGCACTCGCACCCAAGCGATTGGCGCCATGATCTGAGAAATTTGCTTCACCAATCACGAAGAGACCCGGGATAGTGCTCATGAGATTGTAATCGACCCACAAGCCGCCCATCGTGTAATGAATGGCCGGATAGATACGCATGGGAACCTTGTAAGGATCTTCGTCCGTAATGCGCTGGTACATGTCGAACAGGTTGCCGTAGCGCTCTTGAATGGTGTTGCGGCCCAGGCGTTTGATGGCATCAGTAAAGTCCAGGTAAACGCCCAAGCCCGTTTCGCCAACTCCGCGCTCTTCATCACAGACGTATTTTGCGTTACGCGAGGCAACGTCGCGCGGCACGAGATTGCCAAAACTGGGGTAGCGACGCTCAAGGTAATAGTCACGCTCGTTTTCCGGAATTTCATTCGGAGGGCGTTTCTCCCCTTGCTTCTGCGGCACCCAAATGCGGCCATCGTTGCGGAGCGACTCGCTCATGAGCGTGAGTTTCGATTGATATTCTCCAGAAACGGGAATGCACGTAGGGTGAATCTGGGTGAAGCATGGATTCGCAAAAAGCGCGCCGCGCTTGTGCGCACGCCAAATAGCCGTAACGTTTGAGCCCTTAGCATTCGTGGATAGGTAGTAGACGTTGCCATAGCCGCCGGTGGCGAGGATGACTGCGTCCGCGAGATGCGTGTGGATGTCGCCAGTCACGAGATTCCGAGTGACTATCCCGCGCGCGCGGCCGTCAATGACGATAAGGTCCAGCATCTCGGTTCGCGCATACATGCTGACCGTACCAGCGTGCACTTGTCGCTCCAGCGCTTGATAAGCACCGAGAAGAAGCTGCTGTCCAGTCTGCCCGCGCGCATAAAACGTCCGAGACACCTGAGCTCCACCGAAAGAACGATTCGTCAACGTGCCGCCATATTCGCGGGCGAACGGTACGCCTTGAGCAACACATTGATCGATGATGTCCACGCTAATCTGCGCCAATCGAAAGACGTTCGCCTCACGTGAGCGAAAGTCTCCGCCCTTTACCGTGTCGTAAAAGAGCCGATAAATGCTGTCTCCGTCATTCTGATAGTTCTTCGCCGCATTGATCCCGCCTTGCGCTGCAATTGAGTGAGCGCGGCGCGGAGAATCCTGAAAGCAAAAGCAACTGACGTTGTAGCCGAGCTCGCCGAGCGTGGCGGCCGCAGACGCACCAGCAAGGCCCGATCCAACAACGATGATGGGATGCTTTCGCTTGTTGGCCGGATTGACCAGCTTCATTTCGAAGCGCGTCTTGTCCCATGCGTCTTCAATCGGACCAGAAGGAATCTTGGCTTCGAGCTGCATCACTTCACAAGACCGAGAAGGATGCTCAGAGGAATAGAGATGTAACCAAGCACGATTATGACCGCCATCGCTGCTGCTGCTTTTTTGAGTACCGGAGTGTGCCGTGGGTGGTTGACGCCGACGGATTGGAACATGCTCCACGCGCCATGCCTGATGTGAAAGCCGAGGAGGATCATCGAAAAGATGTACCAGGCAGACACATACCAGACCTGAAAGCCGACAACTACATTGTGATAGACGTCACCGTCAACGAAGTCGAACCCTGGATGCACAATTCCGGCCGTGAGATGCAGCAGGTGATAGATGACAAACGCCAGAATGATGGGCCCGCTCCAGTACATAGTGCGAGAGGCGTAAGTCGACGCTATATTTTCCTTCTTTAAATAGCCGGCCGGGCGAGCCTTCAACTTGCGGGCAGCCAATTTCACCGAAGACCAGATGTGGAGAATGACAGAGGCCAGCAGGACTATGCGAACCGCCCAAAGAATTTCAGGAACATCGTGGAGGAAACGGCCATAGTCGTTGAGCTTCTCAGGACCTTCGAAAACCTGCAAATTGCCCAGCATGTGTCCAATGACGAAGAGAAGCAGGATCGCGCCTGTGATAGCCATCACGACTTTTTGCCCGTTGGTGGAGTCCCAAAAGCGCACGGGCCGGGTTTCGCGAGTGCCAATCACAGTTGTCGCCATCGTTTTCTTTGTTTGTGAGTTATCTAACCCACTCAGATCTTAACTCAGCGGGGCAGGCGAGGCGGTGGCGAAGGGCCTAGGGTATTTCTCCACCAGAATGTTCTGAGAAAGTTAAGCGGCCATGAGGACGTTGAGTGTATAGCAGCTAAAAATCTGGCCTGTCACATTTGCACGGAACGGCCGAACAAATTTATGGAAGGTGAGCTTTTGCGGCGCTCGGCTTCGCGTATTTGAAGGGAGTAGGAAGATATGGAAGACAGGTTTTGGCCGGCTCCTGGCCTGGCAGGCTCTAAGCTGGCGGCTGCGCCAGCTGGTTCGCCCCATCGAGAATTCGTGTTTTACGGTGCGGCTCGCATCGAAGCACCCCGGATCGGGTCGAGGTTTCGCCGCACCGGCATAACCTTCCAGGTACTCGGAGTAAGGCCAGAACGCACTCGCTCCCGCGAATTTGCCCGATCCTGGAAATTTACGGCTGAGTGTCAGCCCATATCCCTGCGGGAATACTGATCCTGCTCTCTGGACGGAAGGCAAACGAGTGGCGGAATCCTCCGGCACGGCTCAGTTTATGGCAATGCGCGGGTAGAATTGGGCGCAACGGACGGGCCTTTATCGTATTTTTCTAACCAATTAAGCTCTTCACGAACTTTGATGTACCCGTGCCAGGGATTCTTGCCCAACCCGTGGCCCTCTCCCGGAAATACGAGCAGGGTGTGCGGAATACCGAGCGCATCGAGCGCCCGCTCCAGTAAGTATCCTTGCGATGCGCTTACGCGGATGTCATCTGAACCGATGACGTCGTGGACGGGTGTTTTCACCTTCTCGAACTGAAAAAGCGCTGCTTCGTGTTGATAAACGTCGGGTTTCTGCCAGGGAGTTCCTCCCAGGTACCAAGCGTCATCGAATGTTTCATCATCATTGCCCCAGTTTGACGCGTGCTCGATAGCCCCGGCGCCTGAAACGGCGGAGCGGAAGCGCGTGGTTTGGGTGATCAGCCAATCTGTCATGTAGCCACCGTAGCTGTACCCACCGACGGCAAGGTGATCAGCGTCCGCAATGCCGTCTTCAACGAGCGCGTCTACGCCTGCGAGTATGTCTTTTCCAGGGCGCGAGACAATGTGCGGTGAGATTTCGGTCATGAAGTCATCTCCATAACCAGATGATCCGCGGTAGTTCGGCTCAAATACCAGCCAGCCATTCGCAGTCGCGAGTGCTGCCCAGTTGTACCAATCGGCGCCAAAGTGATTGCCGTCCGCATCAGCGGGACCTCCATGGATGAAGGTCAGCATACGAAGATGTTTGGCGTTGAGCTTACCCGGAGGATAGAGCAAAACTCCTTCGATGGGTTTGCCGTCATCAGCCGTCCAGCGGTATGTCTTCCATCGGGGAAGTTCGCGCTGGGTGAAGAGGCTGTTCAGGTTTGAAATGGCCTTCGCGGATGCGAGATGCGAAGCGTCGGCCGCTAGATAGAGTTCGGTCGGCTCGTCGATACCTGAGTGGCGAAACAGGATTCGGGGACTATGCTCAGCGGCAGTAAATCCTTCGTATGTGCCTGGGCGTCCGTCGAGTTTTCCGTCGTGTGATTCGCCAATTGAATAGACCTGGATTTCGGTACCTAGCTGTCCCAAGCCGAACAGTTTGCCGTCAGCGGTGCAAGTGTAGTCGGTCCAGGAGCCCTTGAACTCTGCACCTAGGCGGTGAATCTTCGCGCTCGCGATATCTGCAGCATAAAGGCGTCCTTGGACGTCCTGGTATTTTCCCTCAAGGCTGCCACTGCCGGCGAATACCCCGAAATACAACTGCTGCCCGTCGGGGCTCCAGCGCAACTGGTGTTCAAGCGCTTCATTATGCGTTAATTGCCTCGCTGGAGCTTCATGTCCCGCATTGTGGCCGACGAGATAAATCTCGTAAGCATCAAGGTGCTCCAATCTGCCAGAAATCGAGTTCGTTAGAAATGCGATCTCGGAACCGGCACGAGGGATCGCGATTTCGCCGATCGCGTATTTGCTGCGCGTGAGGGTACGGGCACACTTCGGAAGGCTTTGGCCGGCCTCGACTGCGCCCTTGGGTTTCATAGCATCGGTTTCCGCTTGGGCTGAGCGACTTTCCGCGATGGAGAGCGGAGTGGGCCGGGGTACAGCATCTTTGAGCGCGATTTCGAGTAGCAGGTCGCCCCGTTCCTGCTCACGCCAGCGCGCCACATCCTTCCATTCGCGGCGTTCTGCTTCTTGCTGAGATTTTGGTAGCGGCTCAGGAGCGCTAAAAAGAATTGCCGAGCTGTCGGCGGCCCATGCGAACGTGTGCGCCTTGAGCCGATCACTATAGAGCGGAAAGGCGCCGCCGCCATTTACGGGGATGATCCAGACACGGCCGACTTCTTTATCCGAGTCGGCTTTGGAGTCATCCGGAGTCTTACTCTCGTCCGGAGGTTCAGCGAGCACGGGCCGGCTGGAAATGAACGCAATGTATTTGCCGTCCGGCGACCACTCAGGATCACTGTCGTGACCGGATTGGGCGAGCGGCACTAACGTCCCTTGAGCTTCACGCCACAGCCAGAGATCGTCCCGGAACCGGTCGTGCTTCCAATCCGGCCGGGACGTGGCGATTACAGCGGCGCTGCCGTCCGGCGCGAGCTTCGCCGAACGAATCTCGGTGTAACTGAAGAGATCATCTATCGTAAGAGGCAGGCGCTTCGTTTGAGCTTGAAGGCTTACCCCGATTACAAGAGCTAAAGCCCAGCAACGGAGAGCTCGCCTAAAACTCATAGCGCAACGCGAATTGCATGACGCGAGGCTGTGTAAGCAGATTTGTGTAATTACCGAACTGAGTTGCCAGGTCTAGCTGAGGGCGAGCCGATTGTGAGGCGACGTCAAATCGCGTCAGATTCGGGACATTGAAGACCTCCCAGCGGAACTGCAGACTGTGGCTTTCAAACGGCATTTTCCAACGTTTGTTCAACCCCATATCCCAGCCAGCGAAGCCATCGCCGCGGAAAGTGTTCCGAGAGCCACTTGAACCCGGGTAAGGATGAATGAAATCTGAAATTGCCGCAGGCCCATCTGCGAACATGCTCACCGTTCCATCAGGCCTTTTGTACGCACCGCTTTTGGGAGTGGCAATCGTCAGCGCATTTCCTTCAATTTCCCAGTTGGTCGGGAAGAAGAAGCCATTGTCCACGTTGACGGGAAATCCGGATGTCCAGCGAGCGATTCCAGACAACTGCCAACCGCCTATAAACGCGTCCAGCACACCACCAGCGTTCCGGGCAATTGCTCTGCCCTTGCCAAATGGCAGTTCGATGATCCAGTTAGCGTTGATCTGCTGAGGAGTGTCGAAATCAGATACGCCGCGGAGTTGATTCGGCGCAAATGCGTTTACGACAAGACCACCAAGGCCACTATGTGAGGTGACGCGTTCCGCATCTGAAGAGATATCCAGCGACTTTGAAAACGTGTAATTGAGATCGAACTGGATGCCGCTGCTAAAACGCTTTCGCAACGTGACTTGCAGGGCATTATAGTTCGCGTTCCCGATGGTGCTCCAGGCGTAGAGAGAAGAATACTGGGGATTGTAATACGAGAACGGTCCGGTGTTGAGGGTGTAAGAGATATCGCTGAGGTTTGCGTCTGGGATACCGCCGAATGCATCTATGACAGCTTGCGAGGTAGTGTCGTTAAGGGCGTTGCAAGAGTAGATATCGTAAACCGCCTGGACTACGTTCGTAGTGGAACCACCGCTACAGGTCAGCGAATACGCACCCCCGTTCCTGAGCGGTTGAATCAAATTCTTCCAATAAGCGGCCGTCGGGCCTACGAGCGAGGAGTTGATTTTACTAGTCGGGATGCCCTGGCGATAGAGCTGCGACATGCGCGTCGCGGCACTGAAATAGTCGATACCTGACTTCCGGTCCACCAGGTTGAGCGGCTGCATCACATCCCGTTGCGTCAGGAGATTTCGTGAAACACGCCCCACGTAGGCCAACTCCAGGGCGAATTGCTTGGGAAGCTCACGGCCGATCGAAAAATCGAACGTGTAGGAGTACGGCGTTCTGATGCTGTTGTCCAGGCCCCATGCAATAGCAAAGCCGCCCGTGTCGAGGGACGAGGGCGGAGTTTGTGGGAACTGGCCCGGAGGCGCCGGAATCAAGATTTGCTGGCCCGCGTTGTCTGTTGTAGGTACCGTGTGCAAATCAGTCAAACGCGGAGCGGTGGAGGCCGTTACGATTCCTGCCGGATTGGTGAGAGCCGTCGCGAGACCGAAAGCCCCATTTTGATCGAAGGTATTTAACAATCCAAGGCCAAAGCGGTCATAGACTTTGCTGAAGCCTGCACGAATGACGGTCTTGTCGTTTCCGCCGAAGAGCTTCTTGGACCAGTTGCTTTCGGGACGCAGAGACCAGGCTATAGAAAAGCGCGGCGCGATATCAGTTTTTTCAAAGTGGTAATAGCCGGGTCCATTGTTTGCCGGGCCTGCCAAATTGAACTGAATGAGCGGGTCGGTATTCGCGGGATAGCCTAACTGCGCGAAGTTTGCATGCTGATTGAGCAACTGGCCGAGGTTGATGTTCGGTGCGACCTGCAACCCTTTGGTTTCCCACGGCGGGGGGAAAAAGGACCAACGCATGCCATACGTAAGTGTCAGATTAGGCTTGATGCGCCAGGAGTCCTGGGCGTAAAACTCATACCAATTAAGAGCGAAATGCCGTTGCACCGGCGCGCCCTGCGCCAACAGACTACCGTCCTTGTTGTAGTTGTAATTGGCGTTAATCTCCGTGAGCATGCCGAGCGTCGCAATCAGCGGAAAATCATAGGCGTTGTTGAATGTGGGATCGACAGCAGGGAAACCTCCGCTGACCGGATTGAACGGACTGTTCTTGTTGGCAAACCCTGCTGTGTCAATCCACGCAGCATTGGCCAGACCATTGCTGAAAGAATTCAAAAAACTCTGTCGGGGATTGCGCACAAATCCAATGTTGCCGCCGAACTGGAACGTATGGGTATTCTTGGTCCAGGAGAGATCGTCCACAAAATTGTGGACGGGCATTTGGAAGCTCGTGCTGCGAATTATGCCTTCATCGTTATTGTTGTTGTCCACGATTCCGCGAAAGAAGTTCCAGGTCTGAGAACTGTTTCCGGTATTTCCGACGCTCTGACGGGTCAGACCATAGCGAATATTGTTCACCAGAGTGGGAGCAAAGACCCCAATGTAGCCAACAGCGAAGCCTTTACTGTGATCGACGGTGGTATGTTCTGGCGTTTGGCCTGGCAGAAAGGGTGCTCCTGGATTGTAGAGATCCTGTAACGCGCCGCGCCAGAAGAGAGTGTGCTTCCCATTCTGGTCAATGCGGTAATCGAAGCGAGCGATATAAACATCGTTATCGTTCTTTATTGGAGCGGCAAAACGATACCCCGAGAAATTCAGTCCATCTCCAACCGAATTGTCGTTCGGCAGGGGGAAGCTGTTGAAGTAATTCAGCATCACCGAATTCGGCCCGAGGTGAAGCGGATCGAGCGCGGTAATATTTTGAGCGCTGAGTGTCGTAATCCCGCCACCTACGTTCTGATACTGGACGATGCCTTGGCGAAGAGTTGCAGAGGGAATTGTGCTGACCACGCTGTTTTCTTCGCGTGCTCTAGTGCCTTCGTAATTCACAAAAAAGAAGAAACGTTGCTTGAGAATCGGACCGCCAAGCGACACGCCATAGATGTTGCGGTTCAGCTTCGGTGGTTTGTTTGGCTGTCCACTATTCAATTCGGCGAGCTTGACGAAGTAGTCGTTTGCACTCGTTTTAGTGTTGCGAAGGTATTCATAAACCGATCCATGGAACTGGTCCGTGCCGCTTTTCGTCACGAGTGAGACCTGGGCGCCGGAGGACCTTCCCTGATCTGAGTTGTAGTTGGTAGTGGTTACGCGGAACTCCTGGACAGAATCGAGGGTGGTGGGAAGCACCGAGGTGAACGCGTAACCGTTGCCCTGATCATTGACGTCGACTCCGTCCAGGGTCACATTGCTCTGGTCGCTGCGGGCGCCATTTACGGAGCCGCTGCGCGAGTCGTAATCCCGATCCAAATCGGGCGATTGCCTGTGTAGACGACACCTGCCTGTAATGTGAGCAGATCTGGCACGTTGCGCCCCTCCAGCGGAATCTGCTTCACTTGCATGTTATTGAATGCATTTCCAATGGAGGCATCCGCTAAATTCAGCACTGGAGCCTCGGACGTAACCGCGACCGTCTCGTTTACGGACCCGAGCTTGAGCTGGACATTCACCGTAGCGGGTGAATTTACAAGCAATTGCAGATTAGTTTGAAGATAGCGTTCGAATCCCGCCGTTTCGACCACGAGCTGATAGTTTCCGGGAGTCAGAGAGAGGAAACTGTAGTCTCCTTGCGGCCCCGTCGTAGTGGTGCGCGGCGAATTGACCTCGACGTTTGTTAGTACGACCGTCGCTTTCGGCACGCCAGCGCCGCTTGGGTCCGTGACAGTTCCGCGGAGCGATGTTGTGGCTTGTCCCCAAGCCACGCGGCTGCCGTTAAGGACGAGAAAGATTCCGATGCAAAAAAGTATTCGAGCTACAAGAGTCCGACAGGTGCGCCTGTGCATAGAACTGACCTCCCAAAGCGTGTAACCGCCGCGCTGCACGCGTAGCGGATTACTTTTATGTAAAGCAGAATACTGTTTTTGTCAACAAAAAAGCTGAAGGAAGCAGAGGAAAGCTCCAATGCCGCGAACTCTGATCCGGCATTCAAGCTCCTTCATTTCGAAGAGCTGCCGAGCTTCCGTATTCCCCAAAACACCGAGCAATCCGACACCTCGGCCTGATGTGCATAGAGTCGCTCCAAGCCAAGTTGCTCGATTCTGTCGTCATCGGCGCAAGTGGCGATGGTCGAGAAGGCTCCCGTCTTGATGCTGCGGTCCAGCTCGCGTTGCGAAATAATGTGCAGCGATGCGGCGAAAGAGGGAGGCAGTTCCAGTTTATGAGAATACGAGAACTCCATGCCGGAGGGAGGTGGGCGCCGGGTAAGAAAATAAATCACCTCATCAGCAAATAAGGTCGCGTTACGAGGCGTGACCTCCTCAACCTTCGCGGCTATCTTTTCATAGTCCCGCCACTTGTAGGAATGGCGGTCGTCATACAGCGTTTTCGCGAGACCTAGGCAAAAGAAAGCAATTAGCAGGATCGTAGGCCACAGCGGCCGCCGGTCCCGGTTCCCTAGATGGGAAGCAAGCGCGTAGAGTCCTACTGAGGCGGGAATGGCGGAAAAAGGAACGGCGAGTAGGAAGTAGCGTTCAAAAGTGGGATGGGTTGATGCAAGATAAGCAGTCAAGGCGAAAGCCAGCCAGCCGGACAAAAAAAATTCTGCCCGGAGGCGGGGTTCCCAATCCCTTGCCGACCGGATGAAAAGCAGGCCGATGATAGCTAGGCCTCCGATAAGAAGGGCTTGGGAAGAGTTGATCCATGACGTGAGTACGTCGATATCATGAGGCGTCGCGCCTTCCCAATGCACCCGGCGATACAGAAGCTGATATTCGACTAAGTTAAAGAACACCACGCGGGGGGCTTTGATGAAAAGCCTCAGCACGGGCAAGAATGGGATGGTCATTCCGAGCAAGAAGGCGACGGACTTGATAAATCGACTTCCGATGCCGTTGTAGACCAACATCCAAACCAGGAGTACAGGGGCGAGGGGCGCGGTTAAAAGAGATGAAGCAGCTGCGCCTCCAGCCAGAAGACCGGCAGAGAGCGGCACTAAGAAGTTTTTACGGTCCACGGTTAACACAGAAACCCGAAAAGCGGCAACCATGAGAAACAGACACATTCCGTAAGCCTGCACAGTCCCGAACTGAACGACGGGCACGCTCACCGCAACCATGAATGCCGTCGCGAGGGCGCAGGCCAGTCGCCACTGGGGCACCGGGAAATGCGAAAAGATAAAGCCCGCCGCCAGCATGACTGCGCCCCCTACCAGGAGAGCCGCGAGGATGTGCGGAATACGCCAGCTATCCGCGAAGGTTCGCATCCAGGCTGCGTTCCAGTAGGCGTTGAGAGGCGGCTGGGGAAAACAGAAATCCAGATATGGTGACTTGCCACGATTGATCAACTGCGAAGCAAGCAGGTGAAAACCTTCATCCAAACTAAAAGCCATCGTTTGGGAATAGACTGCGAGGCCCGCCGTGAGAAGCAGGACGGCACCGCAGAGCAGAAGAAAAGGTGTTTGAGTGCGGAACGGCTGGGAGGGCAACTTAAGGTGAAGAAGGCCGACCGATCAAGCGCCGGCCTTCTGTAGAGTGATTGTTTCCTGTCAGCGTAGAGCTCAGTGCGCTTCGCAAGAACTAGGGCCGCCGGCGTCGCCGAAGGACCCAGTGTCGAAGTTTCCGCGCAGATCGGGAGTGATGAACGCGGTAGTTAGAGGCGGTCTAGCAAAAACGACTTCATTTTGTGCGACGCCGAGTTGGGTTGTAATGGCAGCACCGCCGCCGCTCGGACTGATCATCCAGCTTGCAGCCGAGGGACGCAGAACAGCAAAGTCGGTCTTGTGATCGCCGTCGAAATCGCCGGCGACGGGAAGATCGCCCAGAGCACCCCAGACCTTGGTAAGAATGGTTGAGGTACTGCTCTGCATGACGTACCAAACACCACTTGCCGGCCGCCACACTGCATAGTCGGTCCTGTGATCACCGTCAAAATCACCTGCCACAGGAATATCACCCGGAAGCCCTAATTGTTGGCTCAGCGAAGGCCCCGGATTGGTTGCTGTTCCGGTGCTCGGTAGCACGTACCAAACGCCGTTGGAGGGACGCCAGACAGCGAAATCGGCCTTTCCATCGCCGTTGAAATCCCCCGTGACGGGAATATCGCCATGAAGACCCCATTGTTGGGTGTATGCGGCTGCAGGGTTCTTGCTAATGGGGCCAGTATTCGTCATCGGGATGATGTAGAAGATGCCGTTCGCCGGCCGCCAAACTGCGATGTCGGTCTTTCCGTCGCCATCGTAATCGGCCGGTACAGGGATGTCGCCGGGCTGGCCCCATTGCGTGACGTAGGACGTGTGCGGATTACTGCTCGGTACGATATACCACACTTGATCTGCGGGTCTCCAGAAAGCAAAGTCGGCCAGTCCGTCTCCGTCAAAGTCACCCTCTACGCGAAGATAGATGTTCTTTCCGATGTCGCAAAGACTGATTTGGTTGGTAATCAAGCTGGTGGGCGGACCGCCGGTGGGTGGACCCCAAGCCTGTGAATAGGCAGTCGGGTTAGTAGTCAACTGAAGGTACATGTTGCTCTCGGTGGGGCGAAAGACACCGTAACCCGTCTTCCCTGCTGGATTTAAATCGTAATTAGCTGGGAGAGGGATATCGCCCACTAAACCAAATTGCTTCACAATCGGAGCGGCGGGAGTACTGCTTGGAATGGTGTAGAAGTAGCCGTTTGAGGGACGCCAAACTGCCATGTCTAGCTTTCCATCGCCGTCCCAATCACCTGTAAGAGGAACATCACCAGACAGACCCCATTGCTTGGAAACCACCGCTCCCCCGTTATTATTCTGTTTTATGTACCAGAACCCGTTGGATGGCCGCCAGACTGCGAGACTGGCTTTTGGGTGCGCGAGGCAGCCTACAGGAACCCCGGTACTCACGCACGGCGCTGCATCATAGCTACCGACGAGAGGAATGTCACCGGGCAGGCCAAACTGCACCGAGTAGGGCGCGAGCGTATGGGTGGGATAGATCCACCAGGTTGCGGTAGAAGGCCGCCAAATAGCATAATCAGTCAAGCCATCGCCGTCGTAGTCAGCCGGTACCGGAATGTCACCCGGAAGGCCGAATTGCAATGTGTCAAGAGTGTTCGGCACCGAGAAAAATCTGACATACCAAACACCTGTCGATGGCCGGAAGAATGCGTAATCGAGTTTTCCGTCTCCATCAAAATCGCCGTATACGCGAATGTCACCGGTTCCTCCAAAGGTGCCCTGGGCTAATGCTGGGTAAGCACACAGCAAAACTGCCAATAACGGCAGAGCCGCAGATTTTACAAATCTGACGAGCGCACGTTTGTAACAGGAGGAAGCAAATTGAGTAAAGCTGTTCATAGAAGACTCCAAGTAGTGCAAGTCACAACCGGAATGTATCACAGATCTGACGCGCTAAGGCGCTAGAGAACGCAAACCTTCCGCTCAGAGATTCGCTAAACTTGGATCTTCAAACGTGAGGAGTGTTCATGGCACAAAAAACGGGGAATTCAGTGAGCAAGGTGACACACGCAGCGTCATCCAAAATTCAGCAAAAGGAAAAAATTTACGAAGCTGAGTATTTTGGCAGCGGAACGTTCCGAATCGCAAAGCCTAAGCGGGCGGACAAAAAGCGCCGGCAATCGGCGTTAAAAGGAACCACCCGGGGCGCCCGGAAATAGTGCGCATATCGCCGTTCACGCTTTACAGGGTCTGCGTTACCTTGCTGAGCGTCCGAGGGCGGTCGGGGTCGAGGCGCTGACTTCGGGCGATCGCCAAGCAAGTTTCTTTCTCTGACAATCGTGCTAGAGTTTGAGTGGGAATGGATAGACGCGGGCTCCAGTTTTTCGTGTTGATCCTGGTAACCGCGGTACTTGCGAGTTCGCAGTGTAATGCATCTTGCCTGAGTTCAGCCTGTTCTCCCGCGGCATCTTCCAAAACCGGTCATTGCATCACCATTCTCAAAAGTCCCGAAACTCGGGAAGTGATTGCAAGCATCAGCGTTCCGACTTCTTTAACCCAGAATCCAATATCGATTCGGCACAGCTGAGTCATGTAAAACAGTTGGTTGGCTTTGCGCCTGCTTCTGTGTCGGCGCGGCGAGTGATCTCTGTGGCACCTTCGCCCGATTTCTGGGTCAGTCCTGAACGAGCTGCACCTCCGGGCGCAAAGTCATTTCTGTCGCTCTCGGCCCTTAGAATCTAGTCTCCTCCCCTTCCATTAGCTACCGGCACATTGTTGCTCTTTGCGAGCATTTGCGGGCGTGACGCTTGTGCCATGAAGTTCACTAGATTCGCAGATTTGTTTTGGGGAAGAGATTATGAACGATCGTCGTAGATTTTTTCAAATGCATTTAGCCTGGGTGCAGGATTATTTTCTGTCTCTAAGATAGGAGCACAGCAACAGCGCAGCCGAACATCAGGTGTAAAACCGCACCGCGATCATGTCACCGCAGGGCCGCCGGTGCCTGTCCAATCACCTGATTTGAAAGATTTGCTGTTCACGGTAGATAACGGAGTAAAAGTATTTCATCTCGTTGCTGAGCCGGTAAGACAACAGATCGCACCGAACAAAACGGTCGATCTCTGGGGTTTCAACGGCAGTGCTCCTGGCCCTACGATTCAGGTCATCCAAGGAGACCGCGTCCGCATCATTGTCGACAACCATCTACCAGAGCCAACTTCCATGCACTGGCATGGCTTCGCGATTCCTCACGATATGGACGGCGGTCCCGGAATCAGTCAGGAGCCAATCAAGCCGGGAGGCCGCTTCGTGTACGAATTCACTCTTCAGCAAGAAGGCACCTATTTTTATCACTCCCATATGGCGATGCAGGAAATGCTCGGCATGCTGGGCGCCTTTATCATGCATCCCAAGGATGCCTACACCCCCCGAGTTGATAAAGATTTCGTGATCCTGCTGCAGGAATACGCAGTACTGCCCAACAATAGCGTGCCGAACACGATGAACATGGAATTTAATTGGCTGTTGTTCAACGGCAAAGCAGGTCCAGCAATCACGCCTCTGATCGTGCGACTCGGTGACCGCGTTCGGGTACGGCTGATCAATCTTGGAATGGACCATCACCCAATCCACTTACATGGGCATACGTTTCATGTCACCGGTACTGAGGGAGGACGCATTCCGGAGACCGCGTGGTTCCCCGGAAACACGGTGCTGGTTGGTGTAGCACAATCCAGAGACTTCGAATTCATCGCGAACAACCCTGGGGCATGGATGCTGCACTGCCATCTTCCTCATCACATGATGAATCAGATGTCTTCGAACGTGGGGCCGATGTCTCGTATCGGCACAGGTATGCCCGCCGGGCTTGATATGGAGACCGGCATGGGAATGCTGCGTGGCACCCCTGGTGCTCCAACGGGTGAGGATTACGGCCCCAGCCTGGGGCGCGGTTTGGGCGTGGGCTCGACGAGTGATCAGCCTACGGCTAACACTCCACTTTCGCAGCAAAAGGCGAAGGATGCCATGCAAGGCATGCAGCACGGCAGCATGAGCATGGAGAACTATGTCAGTAAAGACGCAAATCGTGTTCCTGGCTTTCCGCAAGATGCCTAAATGGAAGGCCCCATGATGGCCATGGACAACATGGTGAAGAAACCACACAGAATTACGGTCTACGCCCCGGCTGGAGCGGCTTCATGCAGGGAATGATGACCTTTGTTCGTGTACTTCCTCCTGATGAATACGACCGGGTCATGGAACAGGTTCAGGGCGGCCAGATGAACATGCCCGGCATGCAGCGCCCCATGTAGGGAAAGAGACAACGCCATGAAATCCAAAATTGCTTTCATCCTTTTGTCCCTTTCTCCCGCGAGCTTCGCCGTTACTTCGGCACAGACGCCCAACTATCCTGCGCAGGAACGAATGCGCGGGCGCGAGATACAGAACATGCCCGGTATGCAACACGACATGCCGGGTATGCAGATGAACAGTTCGCAGAATCCGCAGGCCTCCCAGAATCCGGCCCAACTGACCGGCCCTGATGCGCCCGAACTACTCAAGGAAGTAGCTGGACGGCCACCGATGCAGCTCAGTCAGTTCGAGCAGTTTGCATTAGCCACAAATCCAACCTTGCGGCAGGCAAATGCAATGGTAAGACAGTCGGCGGGGCAAGCGCGACAGGCCGGGCTGTTGCCGAACCCTTCCATCGGATACGACGGAGCAGAAATCCGGGGTGGCTCCTTTGGCGGCGGAGAACAGGGCGCGTTTGTTCAGCAAACGTTTGTCCTCGGTGGCAAGCTGCAACTGCGCAGAAACGTGTTTGAGCAGCAACGCCGGCAGGACGAAATCGGAGCGGACGAACAACGACATCGTGTTCTCAGCGATGTGGGAACGCGATTTTACTCCGCGCTGGCTGCTCAGGAGACCGTCAATCTTCGTCGACGCCTGCTGCGGATTGCAATTGACGCTCGTGAAACCGCTCATCTGTTAGCAAACGTTGGACAGGCCGATGCGCCGGATGTCCTCCAGTCTGAGGTGGAGAGCGAGCAAGCGAAGATCGACTACACAACCCGCCCAGCGTACGTTCATCCAGGAGTTTCATAGCCTGGCGGCTCTGGCCGGAAAACCTGATCTCCCACTTGCTCCGCTGGCGGGAAAACTCGATACTCCGCCCAGCATCGATGCCGATCACATTGCCGATGAGATCGCTCGGCATAGCCCCTCCGTGAAACGCGCTCAGCAGGACATTGTTCGCGCGCAAGCCGAATTGAAGAGCGCCAAACGAGAACCCATTCCGGATTTGCAGGTGCGAGCCGGAATGGAGCAAAGCAATGAGCGCTTGGCCGAGTCTAGCCCCAGATCGGTGGGAGTTATGGGGTTTGTATCGGCTGGGGTGACGATACCTCTTTTTAATCGAAATCAGGGGAATGTATCGGCAGCTAACGCCGATCTGGAACGAGCGCGGAGTGAGGTAGCCCGCGTGCAATTATCGTTGCGCCAAAGTACACAACCGCTTGTGCAGGAGTATCTCTCGGCGCAAGCACAAGCCGAGCGTTACAAAAGCGAGATGATTCCTCGTGCGGCCCGCGCCTATCAACTCTACCTGACAAAGTATCAGCAAATGGGGGCGGCCTACCCGCAAGTTATTGTTTCGCAGCGAACCCTCTTTCAGTTACAAGTTGCCTACATTGCCGTCCTGCAGAGGCTTTGGGCGAACGCCATCGCGCTGCAGAATTTCATGCTTTCGAATGGTTTGGGTGCACCCCAGCCATCAGGTAGCATGAGTACAATCATCAATCTGCCTGGCACTGGCGGCACCGGTTTGCAATAGGAGCCCCCATGCGAAGCTTGGGATGGTTTCTCATCGGAGTCGTTTCCGTTCCGGTTTTCGCGGTCCTATTCGGTTTGGTCATGCTCAAGTCGAGTGCGCATGGATTCAGTGCCCATACGCAGCCGATGTTTGTAGAGAAATTCGCTGCGGGGCAAGCGAGACTGATGGCTCTCCCATCGGATGCAAAGAACAAGAAGAATCCAGTTCCAAATTCGAGCGAAGTGTTGACCGAAGCTCGGGGGCATTGGGCCGATCACTGCGCGGTTTGCCATGGTAACGACGGAAGTGGGCAAACGGAAATGGGGAAAAACATGTACCCGCCCGCACCCGATATGCGAAAACACGAAACACAAGACATGACAGATGGTCAGCTGTTCTACATCATTGAGAATGGCGTCCGTTTGAGCGGAATGCCGGCATGGGGTGGCGGCTCTGAGCACGGCGAAGAAGACTCCTGGAACCTCGTTCGTTTCATCCGTCATCTGCCCGTCTTATCGCCGAACGAGATTCAAGAGATGGAAAAACTTAATCCAAAGACTCCCGAAGAACGGGAAGAAGAACAGCAAGAAGAGCAGTTTTTGAAAGCGGGCAACCTTCCAACCAAAGACCAACATCACCATTAAGGAGAATCGTATGTACAACAGAAGAACTATTCACTCAATGATTGCGGTATTAGCCTTGCTACTAGGATCCGCAATCGCATTGCCACACAACGGAATGGAGCATGTGATGGGAACCGTTGCAGCGGTGACGGACAATTCCATTACTGTTGAAACGGTTAAGCACACCACCGTTACAGTCCTCATTGATCCCTCAACCAAATTCAACAACAATGACGCCCAGGCATCGCTGAAGGACCTTAAGGTTGGGGATCGTGTAGTCATTCATGCGAAGCCCAATGCCGAGAAAAAACTGGTCGGTGTGACCGTTAAATGGGGCGTGAATTCTTCCGGGCAGACCGACCACATGAACCATGACAAGTGACCCCCTCACGAGTGGGTTCTGAATAGAGAGGCGACGCTCTAAAGAATGAACGTGATTGCCGCAATTGAACATGCTCTCCTGATGGCGCTCACCATGGGATGGGAAATAGCCGGGTTTGTCGCCGTGCAGGCCTCACAGGGTCTGCGTTACCTTGCTGAGCGTCCGAGGGCGATCAGGGTCGAGGCGTTTGACTTCGGCGAGACTGGCTGCAAAAAGCTGCGCCGGAATGATGTAGGGAATGGGCGTGTAGAGCTCTTCGGGAATGAGGGTCTTGCTGGCTAGAGTTGCGGGAATCATCAAGGGCTCCTGCGTGAGGCCTTCAAAGACACGAACTTCTTTGTTGCCGCGGTCGGTAATCAGAAGCGTCTCGGCGCCGATTGTTTTCAGTTTCTCGAGTAATTCGCACATGGGCTTCCAGGTGACGCCAGACGGACAGAAAAGAAACGCCGGAAAGGAGGCCTCGAGCATGGCGATCGGTCCGTGCAGCAGGTCCGCCGATGAAAAACGCTCCGCGACAACATAGCACGTTTCCATCAACTTAAGAGCAAATTCAAAAGAATTCGAATAATTCAGGCCCCGCCCCACACAAACTGCGTGGCGCATGAAGCAGTAGCGCTCGGCCCGCTGAACAATATCTTCTTCAAGCTTCAGGGCCGCTGTACTCCAGTCAGGCACACGTTGCAAATCTTGCAGTTTAATCGGCGCTCCGAGTGCGTACGCGAGCAAGTACAGGCAGATAAGCTGGCCGGTGTACGTCTTGGTGGCAGCGACGCTCTTCTCTTTACCGGCACGCACGAGAAAGGCCTGATCCGCTATTCGCGCCAGAGTGCTTTCGCTCTCGTTTGTTATTCCGATTGTGAAAGCACCGGCAGCTTTTGCTTTCTCAAGGACGATATTGGTGTCCGTCGACTCACCCGATTGTGAAATGGCTACGACGACGGCCTGACTAAAGTTAATCCGCGAGCCGTAGAGAGTGGAAACCGAGGGTGCGGCTAGAGAGACGGGAATGCCCGTTGAAATTTCGACTAAGTAACGGCCGAACTGAGCGGCGTTATCCGAAGTGCCGCGCGCAGCGAGGACGACCATGCGAACCGGATTCTGTTCAAAATGACGCCGCAGCTTTTCGGCACGGGGCCACTCGGCTTTAAGTGTGCGCTCGATCGCAGCCGGCTGTTGCCGGATCTCGTCGCGCATGGTCGACATGCTAGAGACGATAGCAGAGCAGCACGCCAGATCGCGAAGTTATAACAACACTCTCGAGCCACCGATCGGTCCGAGAAGGTACTGCGGACTGATTAGGCGCGACATGGGGAGGCGGGTGATGGTGGGCTTGATGACGATCAAAGTGTGCTCGCCTTTGTCATCACGCCTATTCTCGCTGAGCATCTGATTCAGTCCGGGTATTTGAGCGACGCCGACGAGACCGTTCCTGGTCACGGTATGCGTGTTCTCATCAATGCCGGCGAGAACCGCCCACTGTCCTTCGCGCAGCATGACGCTTCCTTTGAATTGCCGTTGGTTGATACTGGGCACCGTATCGATAGTCTGGGTCCCTAGCGCTTTGTATTCCGCTTCAACATCCAACCCTACGTCGCCCTCGCCATTCACATGCGGAGTCAGCTTGAGAACAAGCCCAAGATCTTCGAGCGTAACCTCCCCAATCGGGTTATAAATGGACCCACCTGCTTGCTGGAATCCCGTATTGAGCGATTGCGGAATGGGAAACTTATCACCCACGTGAAGATTGGCGGTTTGGCCGTTCCCCACTATCATGCTCGCGTTGTAAAGATTGCTGGCGAAAGATTTGGAGTAGGTGGCAAAAATCGTTGCATCAGTTAAGCCAACTCCGAAAAGAGTCGCGCCACCTCCAAAGCCCAGGAAGTTCATCGGATTCATGATGGTTGGCAGAATTGTCCGAAGTGCGCCGATGTGCCCGAAATCCAAGAGCCTAAACGTGGCAGGCAAGGACACGCCGTAGTGATAGCTTCGATCGGAATCGAGCGTCAGCAATTGCACTTCTATCGAAACCTGCGCTCTCGGCAGGAGCAAAGCCTCTAACAGCGATCTGGCAATGTATGCGCGAGACACGCGGTCGCGCACAATCACGATCCGACTCCCGACATCGAACGCCATTGCGCGGAGGTTCAGGGCGCCACGTACAGCATTTGCGGCTTCAGCAAGATCCTTCGGATCGACCACGTCCGGCAGGGGGACGCTCAGCAGAATGCTCGGTTCAAGTTGACTTCTCTTTAGCGGCGTGTCACGAGCGAAGAAGACCGCTTGCTCAGCAATTGGAAATACAAACGTGCCCGTGGCGGCTGTGAGCGCCTCCATAGCAGCGCGAAAATCAGCGTGGTCAATGTGAAAGCGAAGGCCAGTCTGAGACTGCAGATCGGGATCCCAAACAACACGAATCCCGTACGCTGAAGCGACCTCCTGAAACAGAAGCTTTTCGTCACCCCGCAGGTCGAAATCGTGGATAGAAGAGTTTGGCTTCAGACGTGGAAGCGGCTGTAAAGTTTTAGCTCGCTCCAACTCTACGTCCGAGCCAGCTTCGATGGCCGACTCAGAAGCGGGCTGATCAGGAGCATTCTCCGCCGCCTTGATATCGGCAGAAATGTTGGCCTTTTCAACATTGGCTTTGGTCAGCAGTTTGGCGATGGGCGCTAGTGCGTCGCGGTTGGCGCGGTAGGTGGGGTTGCGTTGATCGCGGGCGGCCGCCTCGGCGAAAAGAAGATACGCACGAACCAATTGCCCCGAATTTTGAGCTTGTCGCGCTTCTCGCGCCAGCCGCGCAGCCACTCGATCGGCTGCCGTCAAGCAGGCGAGCGCAAGGAATGCAGAAAAAATAATCCGAAGCTTCAAATTCAGACGACGTGGAAGGACCGGTAAACGTGCAAATCAACTAACCAAATGCTGATCAGTGGCCCGGGGCGACGTAGCCAGGCGGATGGGCGGCGCCCTCCCCGAAGAAATACTCTTCCATCTGCTTTAGCAGAAACTCCTGCGCTTCCGGAGTGCCCAAGTTCAGCCGGTATTCGTTCATAATCATCTTCATTTGCTCAACCCACATCCCCCATGCCTCTTTCGAGACATGCTCATAGATGCGCTGGCCAAGTGGGTGACCATCAAACGGGACTTCATCCAATCCGGGCAGTTCTTTTTGCAGCTTGACACAAAATACTTTGCGTTCAGTAGTCGGGCTCGAACCAATCGTGGCAGGCATTTCAAGGTCTCCTCGCTGTCGCTACTCTTGAGGATAGCCCACCGGCGCCTGTATCCTGCTGAAGACGCGCTTAGCAGGCAGCGAGAATTTTATCGCGTAAAAGGCGCCCCAACTCCGGCGTCGGCCCGGGTGACCGGCTGTGATGACGTTCGGTGTCGGCCCTCCTGTTCAACAAACGCGGATAGGCGCAATAGCGTGGAT
Source organism: Bryobacteraceae bacterium (assembly GCA_051003475.1). Classification (GTDB taxonomy): domain Bacteria; phylum Acidobacteriota; class Terriglobia; order Bryobacterales; family Bryobacteraceae; genus Bog-105. Next base: position 22,412 of record JBPCLH010000118.1, on the reverse strand, counting down.
GCGTTCTCATTGAAATGCTGCTGCACAGCTTTCAGGTAACGCCGCAACACATCGGCCCTGGAGCACTTGCGAATGGCGCAGGTCTGCAGATCCAGTAGTAGCTCTAATTCCCATTGGGTAAACACATGACGCTGGACAGTGCCGCTGATCAACTCTTGAACAAGTTGATTGAAGGACACGAAGTCGGATCGTTCGGACGGTGTGCCAGTCAACTGAAGGAGTGTGTTGCAGGGCGAAAAAGTCTGCGAATTTGTGCGAATCAACTTATCGATAGTGCACTTCCTCTTGCGAGGACTAGTGTCTCTTTTGTGGTTAGCCGCTTTTTCTTCCGTTTGGCCGTCGATCCTTGCGCTACTCGCGATTCTTCTCCTGCTGAGCGGTATCGATGATCTTGTCCCTTTGATTATCTGCCTCGGACACCGCATTGCGAACAGGCGGGCAGCCGCGGACCCTTCTCTAGGCGAATTTCTCAAACAAGAACGCCGAATCGCCATCTTTGTGCCTTGCTGGAAGGAATCGGGAGTCATAGGAAATATGATTCGCCATAATCTCGCTGCGATCTGTTACAGGAATTTCGATTTTTTCCTCGGCGCATATCCAAACGACGAATCGACGATGGCTGCGGCGGGCAAGCTCGCGGAATCATATCGCAACGTCCATGTAGCAGCTTGTCCACATCCTGGCCCAACATCGAAGGCAGACTGTCTGAACTGGATCTATCAGCGGATGTTGCTTTATGAAGAAGAACACGCCGTTTCTTTCGATACGGTCCTTCTGCATGACGCCGAAGATCTGATTCACCCAGAGGCGCTCGGCCTGATTAATAGAATGCGGGCAACTTATGCGATGGTGCAGATCCCGGTGCTTCCTCTTGCGACGCCGGTTCAAGAGTTTACGCATGGCATTTACTGCGACGAATTCGCCGAGTATCAGACCATCGACATGCCTGCGAGGCAATTTAGCCGTTCCTTTATTCCATCGAACGGCGTGGGAACCGGCTTCGCGCGAGGAATCCTCGATGAACTGGCACGCGAGCGCGGCAATCGGGTTTTTGATCCTGCGAGCCTGACAGAGGACTACGAAATCGGCGTCCACGTGCACGAGTGTGGGTATGAGCAGTTATTTGCACCTTTGCGGCACGACGATCGAGGTTGGGTGGCGACTCGCGAGTACTTTCCGCGCAGGGTTCGTTCGGCTATCAAACAGCGGACTCGATGGGTAATGGGGATCGCTTTGCAGTGTTGGGAACGTAGCGGGTGGCGCGGGTCTTGGCGCACGAGATATTGGTTCTGGCGCGACCGCAAAGGCTTACTTACCAATCCGCTGACGCTCTTGACAAACCTGCTGTTTACACTCGGGCTGACAGACTTGATAGCAAGCGCAGCGACACACCGGCCTTGGGCGTTTGCAGTTTCAAATCCCAAGATTATTGCCTTGTGCTTGATGACGCTGGTGCTGCAGTGTCTGCGCCTGGGAATCCGGATGGTGTGCGTGGAGCGGATCTTCGGATTGGTTTTCGCGCTGGGAGTGCCATTACGTGCCTTTCACGCGAACCTAGTGAACTGCCTCGCCTCCCTGGGAGCTGTGTGGCGTTACGCCAATGCTCGTTTGCGCGGGCAGCCGCTTGTCTGGCTCAAAACGGAGCACGCTTACCCGAGCAGGGATGCCTTGCTGTTACATCGCCGTGAGCTGACGGATGTTCTGGTGAGCTCCGGATTCATATCTGAAGAGATGCAGCTGCGAATTCAACAAGAAATGCCGGCGGATGCAGATTTGGCCGACTTTCTGTTGACAAACAGCATCATCTCTGATGAAGATCTCTGCAAGGCAATGAGCCTGCAATCTGGCGTACCCTCCGCTCACGTAAACCCGCGGCGTGTAAAGGCGCGTGTCGCGCGAAGCCTACCCGCACATGTTGAAGAGCGGTTCGGGATCGTGCCATTTGGATTGCAAGATGGGCGGCTATTCGTTGCAGGAGCGCGCGTTCCGCCTTCCAGCCTTTTCGAAGAGCTCCAGGCCTTCACCCGCCTCCACATTGAATTCCAGCTGGTAACGCGCCAAAACTACGAAGAGCTGCGGCAGCTACTTTAAGACAAGTGCTTCAGTGCGGGATCTGTGTTTGATCCATGCAATCGAGACACCGACGCCAATCGCCGTACCCGCAACGTTGATTAACACGTCGCGTAATGCCGGGTCCCGCCCCGGAAAAAAGCGCTGCAGAAACTCACTAGCCGAACCCACGACCGCTCCAAGCAGAAGAACACGCGCGATCTTCCATTGCGCATTTGGCAAAGTTTTCCAGAGCAGCAGGGCAAGGACGAAAAATAAGCTAACGTGAACGCCCTTGTCGGCCAATAAATGGATTAGTCCGAAAGACGAATCATCGGGTCGTAAATGGCTGAAGATCATCGCGGAAAGGAAGTGAAACGCCCGTTCACACCATTGAGAGGCAAGCGCAGTGGAAGAAAAGAAAATGACGCCAACCCACGCCAGGACCGCTAAAATCCACCCATTTATCCGCACATTAGAAGTGTTGCACGGCGTTCGGCTATCTCGGTTGCTGCTTTGGTTGCGGATTGAAGAGATCGATCGGAGAGAAATCGATGATTCTCCATTTTCCGTCGTCAAGTCTTAGTTTGACGTGTACCTCCCCGCTACGACGCTCCGTCTGGAAGGTAGTCTTGTTGGTCAGAGTCAGCGTCCAGTCGACGGTTACGTTCGATTGAGTGCCGGAGTTCTGCTCATCCATTACATCCACTTCGTTGACAAGCTGCGAACTGTTCGTGAGTCCCAAAAAATAATCACGCAACTTGGCATAATTCGCAAAGGATTTGTCGAAGGGCGCCATCGCATCAGTTGCGTTATCGCCAGTGAGGGCAGTGGCAACGTGGTTAATCGCCACGAGCACACTCGCCGGACGATCTGCATCTCGCGGCAGCGCATACAGACTGAAAAATGTCAGAGCAGCGAGAGAGAGTACCCGATTCGGTGTCAACCTATGTCCGATAACTGGCATTGATCTTGATGTAGTCTTCCGTCAAATCGCACGTAAAGAAGCGGGCGTCGGCCTTACCCTTTCCATTCAGGATGACGCGGATGCGCACTTCGCGCTCATCAAGTTCTCTTTTTAGTGCTGCTTCATTGAAACTCGCCGCCAAGCCGCCGCGGCATACCGGAACATCTTGCAGGTAAATATCCATATCGGATGGATCGAAACTGACCCCGGAATACCCAACCGCCGCAAGGATTCGACCCCAATTCGGGTCACTGCCTGCAATCGCCGTCTTGACCAGCAAAGAGTTTGCAACTGATCTCGCGGCGTTGCGTGCTTCACCTTCAGTTTTGAAGCCGAGTGCGTGCACGATAATCAGTTTGCGCGCACCTTCGCCATCAGCGGCAATCTGCTGGACGAGGCTCTCCATTACGGACGTGATCGACTCCTGAACAGCTCTGCGTTCTTTTTCGCTGGGCTTAACCCCGGATGCGCCGTTTGCCAGTAAGGCAACCATGTCATTAGTCGACATATCGCCATCGACGGTGAGAGAACCGTACGTCCGATCGATCGACGCGAGAAGCATTTCACGCAGATACTTTGGAGCAATTGCCGCGTCCGTCATCACAAAACCCAAAGTGGTGGCCATATTCGGTTGGATCATGCCCGCGCCCTTCGTCATTCCCGCAACGCGCACCGTGCCGGCGCTCAAGCGAATTTCTTCTGATGCCACTTTCATCTTGGTATCGGTTGTCATGATGGCCCGGGCGACGGCTTCGAACGCATCCGGAGAGAGACGGGCGATGAGATTTGGCACGGCGTCAATCAATAACTTTGAATTGAGTTCGACTCCGATCACTCCAGTCGAGGCCGGAAGCACATAGTCGGGCCTCGTCTTCAGCGCCTTCGCAACGGCTTTGCAGGATGCTAATGCCACACGCTCACCGGTTCGCGTAGCGCAATTTGCGTTTCCGGCATTGACCAGAACAGCGGCCACCTTACCCTTCGATGACTTCAGATGCCGTTTTGCTAGGCGGATGGGCGCCGCTTGTACAACATTGAGCGTGAAAACGGCTGCTGCTTGCGCGGCGGTGTCCGGCACGATAAGGGCGATGTCGTCGCCTTGATGGCTGCGAATACCCGCATACGAAGCCCCATATCGATATCCCAACGGAAGCTTCAACCTAATCTCTCAGCGTCTCGTATTCAGCAGGTTTATAACCGTTGATAAACGCTTGTGCAGACATGCGTTTCTTGCCTCCGAGCTGCACTTCAAGGAGTTCTAACGCGCTGTTCTCTCCGCAACCGGCAAATAGTGTTCGCTTGTCACGTTGTAGAGTACCGGGAGAAAACAGCGGATGTTCAGAAACCCGCGCGCTCACCACGAGCAACTGCTGACCGCGAAAGGTTGTGTATACGCCAGGCCACGGCGCGAATCCACGCAGACGATTGTAGATCTGTCGGGCTGGGCGCGACCAATCGATCAAGCCGTCCTCTTTCTTCAACACCGGCGCGTACGTAGCTTCTGGTTCGTCCTGCTTTTCTCGACGAATGCTCTTTGTGGCTATTTGATGCAATGCTTCAATCAAGAGATCTGCCCCAACCAGTGCTAAACGCGCGCTTAATTCGGGAGCAGTTTGGTCCGCCCCAATCGGAACGGGAGCCTTCAGCAGCATGTCTCCAGTATCCAGGCCGGCATCGATCTGCATAATCGTCACACCGGTTTGTGCTTCACCGTTCGCAATGGCCCATTGAATGGGGGCCGCGCCGCGATATTTCGGCAGCAACGATGCGTGGACATTGAGAATGCCGTGTTTCGGGAGATCGATAATTGTTTGCGGAATAATCTGCCCATAGCCTACGACCACCATCAGTTCCGGCGCGAGGCTCTTCACTAATTCAACGCCTTCTGGCCTCCGAATACGCTCAAGTTGATGTATTGTCAAGTCCGCTGTGCGCGCCGCGCTCTTGACGGGCGATTCGGCAAGCTGCTGGCCGCGGCCCTTGGGGCGGTCGGGTTGAGTGAACACGCTAACGACTTGATGCCCTGAGGAGATGAGCGCGTTCAACGAAGGAACAGCAAAATCTGGCGTGCCTAAGAAGATGACGCGCATCGGAGCTCAATCTTTGTCTAGTCCCACTCGCCGGATTTTTGGAGCTTCTTGATTTTCCGCCGGATGATGTCTCGTTTTAGCGCACTGAGGTGGTTGATAAACAGGATGCCGTTCAAATGATCAATCTCATGTTGGAAGGCTCGAGCGAGCAAGTCCTGGCCACGGAGTTCGATCTCTTCACCCTTTTCGTTCTTCGCGCGGACGAGGACATCATTCGCTCGCATCACCGGCTCGCGAAAACCAGGAAGACTCAGACAGCCCTCTTCGCCCGTTTGCGTGCCCTCATTTTCAACGATCTCGGGGTTGATGATCACGAGCTTCTTCGTTTCGTCTTCACCAGCGCTGATATCAATCACGGATACGCGCTTGCCGAATCCGATCTGCGGAGCCGCGAGGCCAACACCTTTCGCCGAGTACATGGTTTGCCACATGTCGGCGACCAACTCTCTGAGTTCGGCAGTATCAAAATCAGTTACCGGCTCGGCCACTTGCTCAAGCACGGAGGCGCCATACTTAAGAATCTTTCGAATCATTTACCAGTTGTGTAAAACCTCTGCACCTTACAGGCTTTTTCAAGCGCACATCAGGGGGGCATACGCCCTGGGCGCTCAATAACTCTTCACCTGCGCAATGTATCCTTCGAAATTCCGCCTGGTCTCTTGAAGGGAATCGCCGCCGAACTTCTCTAGAAAAGCCTGGGCCACGATAAGCGCGACCATGGCTTCTCCGATGACACCCGCTGCTGGAATGACCGCGACATCGCTACGTTCGTAAGCAGCGAGAGCTGGCTCCCGCGTCTGCAGGTCGACTGACTCCAGAGGCCGGCGCAAGGTTGAGATCGGCTTTAGAAAGCCGCGCACGAAAAGATTCTGTCCGTTTGTGATTCCACCCTCCAAACCGCCCGCGCGATTCGAACCTCGATAGAACTCCTGCCGCGGTTTGTCGTAATGAATCGTGTCCTGTACTTCGGACCCATATGCCGCAGAGCCTTCTGCCGCGTACCCGATCTCAACGCCCTTCACAGCTTGAATGGAAACGATGGCCTGCGCTAACCTTCCGTCAAGCCGCGTATCCCAAGCGATGTGCGAACCCAAGCCCGGCGGAACTCCGTGCGCCACTACTTCAAAGATGCCGCCGACAGTGTCTCCGGTGCGGTAGGCATGATCCACTGCCTCCTTCATCCGTTGTTCTGTTCTCTCATCCACACACCCGAGTAAGACTTCGCCCCGTTCGCTGAGCGCGACGATTTCCTCCCACGTAGCTGGGCGGTCCAGCCGCACGGCTCCTACTGCGACTACGTGGCTTAACACCTCAACCCCAAACTGCTGCAGGAAAGCCTTCGCAAGCGCGCCAACAGCCACCCTAGCGGCTGTTTCGCGAGCACTAGCCCGTTCAAGGATATAGCGCGCTTCTTTCAAGTCGTACTTGATTGCTCCTGCAAGGTCGGCATGTCCTGGTCTGGGGCGATGGACCGGCTTCTCCTTCCCGGGCTCGGCCTTCTCAAATTGAACGGGAAGGGTGCCTGTCCAGTTCTTCCAATCCTTATTTTCGATCAAAATGGCGATCGGCGCGCCAATGGTTTGTGAGTGCCTCACCCCAGAGACGATGTGTACGCGGTCGGTCTCAATTTTCATTCGCCCACCGCGCCCGTAACCCTGTTGACGACGCCAAAGCTGCCGGTCGAGGTACTCAATCGAGATGGGAACACCCGCGGGCAAACCCGTTAAAGTGGCAACCAGACACTCTCCGTGCGATTCTCCGGCCGTCTCAAAGCGCAACATTCACTTAGGATTTATGGTAGCGGACAGAGGAGATCAGACCTGCAGGCCCACTCCGGGTGTTGACGTTTACCAGAATTGGCGGCGAGTAAGCCGGAGAGTGGTAATAATCGTGTAGGCGGAAGATCATTGCCCACGGCTCGCATCTCTCACGGAAACCGGGTGGAAGCAGTTGTCCGGTCAGCGTGGCGGCGAAACCTTTTCGTACTCGCGTTTGAGCAACTCGCATTCGCGCTTGCCGTCGTTTTTGGAGGCGGCGTTTTGATGCTGCTCTTGGGCACGCAGATCCTGGATTGGTACTGGCTGGCGCTGCTCAGCGTGACGGCAATCACAGTAAGTATCGTCCGTTTCCGCCATCGCATCCTGACGCGATATCGTATCGCGCAAGTGGTTGACAACCGGCTGCAACTTCATGATTCGCTATCGACCGCCTGGTTTCTACTCTCAAAACGCGACCAACTGCATGACGCACTATCGCGGTTTCAGATTGAACAGGCTGAAGTATCCGCAGCATCGGTGAGCCTGGCAAGTGCATTTCCATTTAGAAGACAATTCAGAAAACAACGTGCCTGGGCTCTAGCGGGTGCTCTAGGCGCAGCCATGTTCGTGCTGTTCGCCGTACGCTACTTCGTACACAGCAGCTTGAGCTTCGAGGAAAGCCTCATCCCGATTCATTTGGGCTCGGTATTGGAGCGGGTCGAATACTCACTCTCGACCGAAAACGAACCTGCGGCATATCCGGGTGGGGCCGAGGAAGAGCCGAAAACGGCTAAACCAACGCAGTCAGGGCAAAACTATGAGCGTAGTGAGGCACCCCGTTCACACGACCCCAATGTAGAGCGTCAGCCGGATTTTATAAACAGTAATGAATCGGCAACTCAGAATACAGCCGCTGAGGAGAACCAGAAAGCGCAGACTGGCGAATCTGAGAAATCTGCGAGCAGTGCCAGCCAGCAACGAAATCTCGGTGAGCGCGAAACCCGAGAGGGCGGCGAGCAGGCAAACACACTGGCTCCAAACACAAATAAAGAAGCGGCGGACAGGCAGCCGTCTTCCCCCGGTCTGCTCGAAAAGATGAAAGATGCCGTTTCGAGTCTGCTTGCCGAGATGAAGTCCACCCAAAGTTCGAGGAAAGCGGCTCAAAACAACGAACGATCTGCGGATGGCACCAGAACAGAAGAACAGTCCGCTGCAAAGCATGAGCAGCAAGGACAATCTCCAAACACGGGGACGAAGCGCGCCAGCAACAATCCGAGCTCCGAGGGTGGAGAGCAAGGTCAAACTAGAGAAAAAGCAGAAGCGTCCCAGGGCCGCAACTCCGATCAGTCACCAGATAAGAACGGTTCCGGCGCTCATTCTGGCATCGGACATCAAGATGGCGATAAACAGTTGAAGGAAGCTGAGCAACTTCAGGCTATGGGCAAGCTGGCCGAGATCATCGGCAAACGTTCGGCAAACCTGACGGGAGAAGTGACGGTAGAAACGTCTTCGGGCAAACAGCGGCTGCAGACTCAAGATTCGCAGCGAGTGGCTCAGCACTCCGACCTGGGCGGCGAGATCAATCGCGATGAAATCCCGCTTATGTATCAGCAATATGTCCGCGAGTACATGGAGCGGGTGCGCAAGCATGCGAAAAACAGCGAGTAATTTCCCGCGGGCTATTTCTTGTCTCTGCTCGCCAGCACGGACTGCGCGTAATAGTTAATGACTTTCGCTTCGCTTCGCGCAACTTCATAAAAAGCCGACCTCAGGAGCTGGTCCTTGCGTTGAAAAAGCTCTCGCCGAATATTTTCCTGCACTCGCGGATCACTCAGTTGCCGCTGCCCTGCAGGCTCTTTCGAGATCAGTTTGATCAATCGATACCCCTCAGGTGTATGGATTATCTGCGACACTTGTCCGGGCGTCATATCGAGGATAAGCTTTCGAAGCTCCGGATTCGCCTTGTCGAGTGTTGATTCCGGAACAAAACCTAAATCCCCGCCGTTAGATGCCGAAGCATCTTCGGAATAGTTCTGCGCGAGCGTGCCGAAATCTTCACCCTGCCGGACACTCAGCTGAATCATCTGAATCTTGTTGCGCGCCTGCTCATCCGTTTGTGCTTTGTCGTTTTTGAGATTGTGCACATTCGGATCGGGGTTGCCAGTGACGAGGATCTGCGCCAATCGAACCTGGTTCTCGGCTAAGTTGAAGGTTCCCTTATTGGAGTTGTAGAAAGCTGCAACATCGCCGTCGGAGATGGATATATGAGATCCGATTTCTTTGTTGAAGAGCTTCTGAACGCTTAGATCCCGGCGGATTTGCGCCTTCAAATCGTTTACGTTCATTTTCCGTTGGTTCAAAAGCTTTTGAAACTGTTCTTGTGTGTAGGGAGCTTTTAGCTCGTTGAATTTGGCCTCTACGTCGCCGTCGGAAGCGAGCAATCCTTGCCTCTCTGCCCGTTGCAGCATAATCTCGTTGTCAATCAATGCGCGCAGGGTGTCGAGGCGCAACTGTACCGTCTGGTCATCGCTTGATCTGAGGTTGCTGGTAGGAAATTGCGCCGCGATGGCTCGATCCAACTCAGAGTACGTCACTGGACGTCCATTCACCATCGCCGCTACGTTCGAGGACACCGGCCGATTGCAGCTTGACGTGAATAGCAGGAGCGCGCTCGAAGCCGCGAGAGAAATGGCGCGCCGCCCGCTCGCCCTATTCATTGAACTCTTATGCTTTCGCCTTCTTGATCTCTTCCACCAACGCCGGAACAATCTCGAACAGATCGCCAACTATGCCGTAATGTGCGGTTTCGAAAATAGGCGCGTTTTCATCTTTATTGATGGCGACAACCGTCTTCGAACCTTTCATCCCGACAAGGTGCTGGATGGCACCAGAAATGCCTATGGCGATATACATTTTCGGCGATACTGTTTGCCCGGAGCTTCCTACCTGCCGCTCCATAGGCAGCCATCCGTTGTCACAGATGGGACGCGATGCCGCTAATTCGGCGCCCAGAACCTGGGCGAGGGCTTCGACCACCGGCAAATTATCTTTCTCCTTGATGCCCCGCCCCACCGAAACTATTACGCCGGCCGCACTTAGATCCACGGACCGCTGCGCTTCCCGGAACGGCTCTTCGGGTTTGCTTCGAATCTGAGAGGCATCTAATTGCACAGCGAATTTCTCGACTGCATTACTCGCGTTTGCCGGCTCCGCTGAACGAAAGGCGCCAGCTTGAATGGATACGAACTGCGGATCGCCCGTGGCGTGCACATCAGCATTGAGTTTGCCCTGAAAAAGCTGGCGCACAGCCGTGAGTTGACCGCTATCAATGCGCAGATCGACCACATCGCTGATCAGCGCCTTCCCAAATCGGGTTGCCAGCCTCGGTGCGTAGTCGCGAACTTGATAAGTATGAGGGAAAACGACCAGCTTAGGTTGCACGGCCTTTATCAGTTGCTCTAGCGCTGCGGTGTACGCCTCTTGTGTGTAGTGCGCCAGCAGAGGATGATCAAGGGCGAACACTTTTGAGACGTCGTATGCCGCCGCTTCTTTTGCAAGCTCATCGGCGCCGGAACCCAACCTGACGGCTTGCACGGGCATAGCGAGCGCTTTTCCCACGTTTCGGCCCGCCTCCAGAGCCTCGAACGATATGCGATTCCACTTGCCGCTCCGATGTTCGAGAACTACGAGCACACTCATATAACCCGCGCCTCAAATTTCAGCTTTTCAACCAGCTGTTTCGCGACTTGCCTCGGCTCACCCGAGAAAATCTGCGTCTGCTTGTTGCGTTGCGGCAGATAGACGCGTTCCATCACCATGTCAGAAGCTAAATCCACACCGAGCTGCGATGCAGAAACGGTTCTCACGTTTTTTGTCTTCGCTTTCTTAATCCCCATCAACGTGGCATATCGAAGTTTCTTGATGCCGGATTGAATTGTCAGCACGGCGGGGAGCGGCAGGAGCACGTTCTGAAACCAGCCATCTTCGAGCTCGCGTTTGATCCGAATCGTGTTCCCTTGGGGTTCCACCTCCATAACAATGGTGGCGTGCGACAGCCCAAGCAACTCGGCTAAGACAACTCCGGTTTGTCCGTAGCCCAAATCATCCGATTGCAGGCCGGTCAGAATGAGATCCGGCGATTCCGGCTCTATCGCTTTGGCGAGGAGCTTTGCAGTCGCCAGTGCATCCAGCCCACGCTGCTCCGCAATTTGCACGTAAATCGCGCGATCGGCGCCGTTAGCCAGGGCTTCACGAACGGTTTGAAGCGCACGCTCAGGGCCGGCGCAAAGGATTATTACTTCTCCGCCGAGCTTTTCTCTCAACTGCAGCGCTTCTTCTAACGCATATGCATCCGGCTCATTCATCTCATATGTGAGATCTGATTCATCCAGCCACTTGGCGTTGCCGCTCATCCTCAGCGTGGAATCGCGCGCGGGTACCTGCTTGACAGAAACAATGATTTTCATTTAAGTAGTACTTCGGGCGCGGGGTGGCGCACTAAGCATCTTTATCGTAACGCGCACCTTGAACACGAGGTGCAGGCTGCTAGGCGGCCGGAAGGGTCTTTAGCCCTCGAGGCGTTTGAATATGAGGCAACCATTTGTGCCGCCAAATCCAAAGCTGTTCGAGAGTGCGTACTCAATCTGCATGGATCGCGCCTGATTCGGAACGTAATCGAGATCGCATTCAGGATCAGGAAATTCGTAGTTGATTGTGGGGGGCGCAACCTGGTCACGGATTGCAAGCACCGTGATCCCCGCCTCCAACCCTCCTGCACCACCCAACACGTGCCCTGTCATTGACTTTGTCGAGCTAACGGCGATGTTCGTGGCATGCTCGCCAAAGGCGCGCTTCAACGCGATAGTCTCAGCCTTATCGCCAACGCCGGTCGAGGTTCCGTGCGCATTCACGTACTGCACGCGTGAGGGTTCAAGCTTGGCATCGCGCAACGCATTTCGCATCACGCGACAAGCCCCGTCGCCATCTTCTGGGGGCGACGTGATGTGAAAAGCGTCGCTACTCATGCCGTAGCCAACTATTTCCGCTAGGACGGGAGCACCCCGGCGCTTCGCATGTTCTAGCTCCTCCAAAATGAGAATGCCTGAGCCCTCCCCCACTACAAAGCCATCTCGCTCCCTGTCCCAGGGCCGGGAAGCTTTGTGCGGCTCATCATTTCGCGTCGAGAGAGCCCGCATCGCCGCGAACCCACCGACGCCCATGGGTGTCACGCAGGCTTCGCTGCCTCCGCAGATCATGACGTCCGCGTCATCGTGCTGTATCAACCGGAACGAATCGCCTATTGAGTGTGCGCTGGTAGTACACGCGGTCGCGGTTGCCGAGTTGGGTCCCTTGGCGGTGTACTTTATTGAGACATATCCGCTGGCTAGATTCACGATGCATGAGGGTATGAAGAAGGGAGAAATCCGGCTTGGACCGCGCTCGAGAAGGATTTTGTGCTCTCGCTCGATTACCTCGAAACCGCCAATGCCGCTCCCGATGTAGACACCAAAGCGCTCCGAATCGATAGAAGCAACATCCAAGTGGGCGGAGGTAACCGCAAATTCAGTCGCAGCCATTGCAAACTGAATGAACCGCCCCATCTTCTTAACGTCTTTTTTATCGACATAAAGCAGCGGGTTGAAGTTTTTGACTTCCCCTGCGATGCGGCAACTGAACTCTGACGCATCGAACTGGGTAATCGGCCCAATGCCGTTCTCACCATTTCGAATCGCCGACCAACATTCCTCGGTCCCTTTACCGACTGAGCTTAATAAACCGACCCCCGTGACAACTACTCTTCGCGGCACGATTCTCCCCTGTTCGCTCCGTCTGCTCATGGCGGAAGGAAGGAACTTGCAGCCTCAAATTATTTCTTCTTAGCTTCGATGTAGTCGATGGCTTGCTTGACGGTTGTTATCTTCTCGGCATCTTCGTCCGGAATGTCGATATCGAAGGCCTCTTCGAATGCCATCACAAGCTCGACAATGTCCAGTGAGTCGGCTCCGAGGTCATCGACGAAGGATGCGTTCGGGTCAACCTGGTTTTCATCCACTCCCAGCTGTTCAACGATGATTTGCTTTACCTTTTCTGCTACCGGCATTCCTTAATTCTCCTGTGCTCGCAAACGCATCTGGCACTCGGCGAAGCTGCCCGGGCCAACACTCTAAGCTACATCATTGATACAAATGGACGAAGTGCGCTCGTTTGCGGCTCTGTTTGATAAAAGAATTGATGCTACCGCGATCCCTCCTATTTCTAGCAGATCAGGTTTCGCTGCTGCAGCTTGCCGTTACCATGTAGATGTTGCCAGCGCGTTTGCGTGTCGTCTATCTGCACGGCTTTGCCTCTAGCCCTGAATCCCGCAAAGCTCATTTCTTCTACGAACAGCTTCAACAATTCGGTTTCGTGGTGACCGTGCCGGACCTCGCGGAGGGAGATTTCGAGCGGCTTACAATTAGCGCTCAGCTCAGAGTGATCGAGCGCACATCGGGGAACAATCCGATCATCCTGATAGGGTCAAGTCTGGGCGGCTATCTGGCAGCGCTGTTTGCAACTCGCCATCCGGAAGTCGACAGACTCGTCTTGCTCGCTCCAGCGTTCGATTTTCACCAGCTCTGGATAACTCAACTCGGTCCGGAGCGACTGGCGGCTTGGAGAGAAAGTGGCGCGATTCGCGTCTTCCATTATGCAGCGGGACGCGAGTTGCCGCTCGGGTACCAGTTCCTTGAAGATGCCAGCCACTTTGAGCCTTTTCCTGATTTTTGCCAGCCAACCCTCATCTTTCACGGGAACCATGATCCAGTTGTGCCCGTTATATATTCATCGGAGTTCGTCGAAGCTCATGCGAACGCTCGGCTTGTGCAGCTCGAGTCGGGTCATGAATTAACCGATGTGCTCGATGCTATTTGGCGCCAATCGCGAAGATTTTTGGTTGACGGCGCACCGGTCGCAGAGTGATAGACTAAAGGAGCGGATTCCTCTGGATTAATTGCTGCAACTGTGGTTTTTCGCATCACGTCCAAGAAGTGCTGGAAGATTGTCGCGCAATGTTAAGAGGCGGAGCGTGCTGTGATCAGCAATGAAGTAGATAAGCAGGTTATGGAGCACCAGAACGCGGCTCAAGCGGACGCTCACCTCGACCGGTTATTTAAGACCGATCTAGAACAGCCTTGGTACAAGTCCATTGTGGGCAGCATTCAAGAGGTGCTCAATCCTCCGAAACTTTCACCTCTGGAAATTACCTCGAAACCTGTCGAGGATCTCGATATTACCGGGATCAGCTCGATCGAACAGCCTTGGTACAAGTCGCTCGTTGCCAATGTCAGAGAGCTGATTCACCCGCCCAAGCTTCCGCCATTGGAAATCACCTCCAAGCCGGTTGAGGTAAGGACGATCTGGGGTGCCTATGAGGGTGCTGAAAAAAAGTCCGGCGCGGTATCCATTCTCATTCACGTAGGGGTAATAGTGCTGCTGCTTGTGATCTTTCAGGCACCGGTGAAAAACGTGATTAAGAAAACCGGCGAGATCATCTATCTCCCGGCATTTCGGCCCAAGCTGCCTCCCGCGGCCGAGAAAATGAGCGGAGGAGGAGGTGGCGGAACGAAGATGCCAAAGCCTGTTAGCCGAGGCGAAGCGCCCAAACCGGCACTGAAGCAGTTTGTGCCTCCTACGCCAACTGTTCCAAAGCCGATTCTTCCCGTTGTGCCCACCATCACGGCGCCAGCCCCGCAAATTAACGCAGATAATTACGGCGATCCACTCGCCAAAACCCTGCCATTTTCCGGCGGTCCTGGATCGAGTGGGTTCGGTACTGGAAAAGGCGGCGGTATCGGGTCGGGTAATGGCGATGGTTTTGGCCCAGGCACTGGCGGCGGAACCGGTGGCGGCGTTTATCATGCCGGTGGCGATGTCTCGATGCCGCAACTTGTCTCGAAGGTGGAGCCTGAGTACTCCGAAGAAGCCCGAAAAGCGAAATACTCTGGAACCGTGCTGCTCTCGATCATTGTGGATGAGCATGGGTTGCCACGCGACATTCGAGTGATTCGGCCCGTAGGGCTGGGGCTGGACGAGAAAGCAGTTGAGGCAGTAGCGCGTTGGCGTTTCCGGCCCGGCCTAAAAGGCGGACGGGCTGTGGCTGTTCAGGCGAATATAGAAGTTAGTTTTCGGCTCCTGTAATCCCTGATTCCTTCCGACCCGCGCGAGTCCTAGTGGCCGCGTTTCGACTCACATTCCGCGCATGGGCATATTTTTTTCAGGTGATCGAAAGAGTAAATCCCCGTGCTATGCCCGTCATTCCAGTGGATTCGCAGCGCGTAGTGCCCGACCGGCTCAACGGAGTTCATTCGCAGAGCGGGTTTAAACATTGGGAAGGGGTCCGGCTTCGAGTAATTCGATTTCTGCGGCTCTGTGCCATGGGCCCCCGTGCAAGTAGCGCACGGGCATTCGTCGCGAAGATAAGCCAGAGAATAGTCGCTATGGTGCCCGTCTCGCCAATCGATCTTGATGCCGGTTGATTTCGATATCGCGATATGCTCTGGATCCGCCAGCGCGGCCTGTTCCAATTCTTCTTGCATACTATTCGGAACCTAGACGGACGAACGGCCTTCGCATATTTTGCCTATGGCGAACTGCGAACTCGCTCGATGTCTCTCACTCCTGGAACACGCCGGAACGCACTAATCACTCGCTCCAGCTGTTTCTTATCCCGCACTTCCATCGTGATATCGACGATCGCGCTATCGTCTGTTCGGGCTTGATCTCCACGTGCTTCGAGCGTGCGTATATTGCTTGATTCGGCTGACAAGATGGACGTGAGCTGATTTAAAATGCCAGGACGGTCATCGGTGTAAATGACGACCTTCACTGGCAGCGGTTCGCTTGCGCTACGCACCCATTCGACATCGATCTTCCGCTCTGCCTCATACATGAGGTTCTGCACGTTAGAGCATTGCAGCGAGTGCACCGCAACGCCTTTGCCCCTCGTGATATAGCCGACGATCTGCTCGCCCCGAATAGGGTTGCAGCATTTTGCCCGGTAAACCAAAACGTCGTCGATGCCTTTTACATGAATGGTCAGGTCGCCTATTGGCTGGCCGGGTTGAAATTGCGAGATGCGTGGCGGCAGA
Organism: Bryobacteraceae bacterium; assembly: GCA_051003475.1. Classification (GTDB taxonomy): domain Bacteria; phylum Acidobacteriota; class Terriglobia; order Bryobacterales; family Bryobacteraceae; genus Bog-105. Next base: position 6,424 of record JBPCLH010000118.1, on the reverse strand, counting down.
GTGGGAGTGACACTCTCGGGAGTGGTTTCGTCAGCTGCAACCTTCTGCAAAACCTGCCTGGCTGAAAATTTGCCGAATCCCAGGGCCGCATACAGGTCTTCTGTTTTGCTGACACCGTACTCGGAAGCGACCGTCTCAAAGTCGCCGCGCGAGAAGCGCCCCAGATTCAGGCCCATGCGGCGAGCTTCTTTTTCCAGCGATTTCTGTCCGATCTCAACAGCCTTGGCGCGCTCTACGCTATTAATCACGTGCTTGATTTTGTTTCGCGCGCGCGAGGTGCGGACAAGCGCCAGCCAATCTTTGCTGGGTTGATGTCCGGCCTGCGTTAGTATCTCGACCACATCGCCGTTGCGCAAGCCATATTTCAGGGGCTTGATTGCGCCATTTACGCGAGCTCCAACACACGTATTGCCAACATCAGTGTGAATCGCATACGCAAGATCGATGGGAGTAGCATCTCGCGGAAGAACGATGACACGGCCTCGCGGCGTAAACGTGTACACCTCTTCTGGATACAAATCCACTTTGAGGGTAGCGAGGAAATCGCCCGAATCGTGCATGTCCCGCTGCCACTCCATCAACTGGCGAAGCCACGCGATGCGCTGATCCTCTTGCCCGGGAGTTTTACTTCCCTCCTTGTATTTCCAATGCGCCGCGATTCCCTCCTCCGCATTGCGGTGCATCTCTTCCGTCCGTATCTGCACTTCAAACGCAACGCCGCCCGGTCCGATTACTGACGTATGCAACGATTGGTATAAATTAGGCCGCGGCATGGCGATGAAATCTTTGATGCGGTCCGGGATGGGGTGCCACTCATTGTGAATTACGCCCAGCGCCGCATAGCAGTTCTTTACCGAATCCGTAACGATTCGCACGGCCAATAAATCGTAGACCTGATCGAGAGTGATCCGTTGCCGCTTCAGCTTCGAGTAGACGGAATAAGCTCGTTTTACGCGGCCATCTACCCGCGCGGGTATGTTTTCACGAGCCAGCCTTTGCTCAATTTCGGTTTGGATCTGCCGCACCCATTCTTCATTTTCCTGGCGCTTTGATTCAATCTCGCGCATCAACTCAGCCGAAGCTTCAGGCTGGAGTGTCTCGAATGCCAAGTCCTCCAGGGCACCGCGGATCTTGCCCATCCCGAGCCTGTGAGCGATTGGCGCATAGATATCGATCGTTTCCTGGGCAATCGCCTCTTGCCTTTCGCGCGGGAGTGCGGAGATAGTCCGTAGATTGTGCAGCCGGTCCGCCAGCTTAACGATGATCACGCGAATATCGCTGGTCATGGCCAGCAGCATCTTACGAAGACTTTCCGCTTGCCGGTCCTCGCGGTTCGCCAGACTGATCTTGCTTAACTTGGTCACGCCGTCCACACAGCGCGCCACGTCCTCCCCGAACTTTTCTTTTATTTCTTCAAGTTTGGTTTTGCTGTCTTCGAGCACGTCGTGCAACAGACCCGTCTCAAGACAAACCAGGTCCATCTGCATGTCGGCGAGCAGGTGCGCTATAGCGAGTGGATGTGAGATGTAGGGCTCGCCTGATTCTCGCGTTTGGCCTTTGTGAGCCCTTGCCGCGAAGCGGTATGCGTTGTCCAGTCCGCTGAGATCTTCGTTCGGGCGCCGCGCTCTTACTTTCTCTTCCAGGGTCCGGTAAAGCTCATCGACCTGAGGCTCATCCAAAACAGTGGTGGACATCTAGTCTTAGTACTAGGTTAGAACAGCGGTAACAATGAACAGAATACGCGCCCATTCGCTTTACTTGAGCGTGTTGAGGAGTTCCTGGTGGATGGGCCAAGTACCGACCACGCGCTTATCGGAGACATGGAAGGCGCCCGCGACCAACATCCCCGCAAAATCGGCTGGACCGGGTTGCTGATGTTCGCGTGCCAACTCCATGCGCAACAATTTCGTTTGCAGCTCCAGTTGCGTTTCGATCGTCTCGGCGGTCGCGGTGGTAGGACATTGCGCGTTTAATTGCAGGTTGAAAGGTGCTCCACTCTGTCCGCCGGAATCGAGCGACAGCAATACACGATCGGCGGATTGCAAGGAAATGGCAAAAATGCGCAATGGCACTGGGAGGCTCACCGGGTTTTCGAGCAAATTTCGCGATACTCTAACCCAGACCGGGTCTGACGGAAGCTGTTGCGAGATGCGGTCACGTCGAGGTGACAACGCAAGAGCCGCGCTACTGTCGTTAGATACGGCCAGTCCCATGACATCCGGTTGGATCGGAAGAAAGGAAGCCCAACGCCCGGGCCTACTCGTAGGCAGATTGCAAAAGCCGTTTTTGCAGGCGCCTCCGCGAGTCACAGCATAGTGGCGCAGTCGATTCCAATCGAAACGGCCGCGGATGATCAATAGAAGTTGCTTCCCGTCCACAGCGCCGGTGATCGCCTGGATATCGTTTCTGTAATCGAAATGCGTTTGGTGGACGAATTCCTGATACTCTGGTTCCTCGACTGTTTTTGATCCCGCAAACAAGCCCAGCACACCTGCATGGCGAAGAACCGCAATATTTGCAAAGAAGATAGTCGCATTCCCCGGGAGAAGCAGCGCGACCATGTCTGCGGTCGATCGCACAAAACGGTGCCGGTAATGATCAATTTCAAAAACGATTGCGCCCGCGCATAGCGCCAGCAGCACGAAGAACAACCAAGGTTTTAGTCGGATGCGCAAACGAGTTCCGCAACTTGCTGGAAGAGCATCCTAGAAGAGCAGGCGCCGTGCAACAACCGAGGAAGCGATGTGCTGCGGCGGCTCGCTGACCAGGGTTGTAATCAGTTCCCGCACGCTCCCCACCTGGCTGGGCTTAATGATCAAATACCGGCAGTTTCCCTGCGCATCAGGGGTGAAGAGCGTCGTGTTCTTTGGACCTACGCTGACACGCCCGCGTTGAGAGAATTCGAAATAGCCGCGATCTGGACGAATGGCTTCGAGCACGGCGGTTGAGTCCCAGTTCGGGCGATCCTGCCCTTTCTTGACATAGATGCGAAACGCTTCTGCAATCGGGTGATTGTCTGTATAACCGAAGTCTCGTTCAGCCGCTTCGTACGGGAAGGTGATTGCAAGCCCCACCTCGAAACCACTAAAGATCATCGGCGTAGGCCATTCTTGGAACAGAATCTTCGCGGAATCGGGGTCTGTATATACGTTGTATTCAGGTTCCGGCTTAACAAAGTTGCCTGCCATCAGATACAGCACGTTCACTTTTTGTTGAATGAGTTCACGGCCATGAGGAGTCCTCAGAAGCCGCGCAAAATTCGTGCTGAACCCTATCTGTGCAATCGTGACCGAGTGATCCGGCTGCTGACGCAAAATGCGAATCAGGAGCTCCACAGCCTCGGGAGCTTGAGAGCCATCGTCAATGCGGCGAGGATATACGTAGTGCCCGGTAGAATCGCGACGTTGAACCGGCAGTTCGAGCATCGGTGCCTTTTCGCGCGTCTTCCCGTTATGGACAACACCGATAGGAATGTCGGGTCGACCGTAGAACGTGTTGACTAAGTCAACGAACGGCGCTGCGTAGCGGTTGTCTTTAGTGATCGTGACTGCCAGAAGACGAACCTCCGCCCGATTCTGGAGCGCGTGAACCATTGCGAGAGCCAGAGCGTCATCTACATCGTTGCCGATATCGGTGTCGAAAATGAGGCCTACGGGTTCGGCCGCGACTGCCGGCCGGACAGGCCAAAAAAAGAATGCGATAAGAACGAGTACGAACAAACGAGACATGTACTTGGCTATGAGAGAGAATACCGTATGTCCTAAACTCCTGCAGGAAGATTAAGCCAAGAGAGGGGCGGAACCCCAGACCGCGGCGTTGGTTTGACACCACACGTGCGATCCTTCAAAATAGTGGACGTTCACCCACCTTGCGGATGTGGCGGAATTGGCAGACGCGCTAGGTTCAGGTCCTAGTGCCGGCAACGGCGTGGAGGTTCAAGTCCTCTCATCCGCACCACCCAGAAAACAAAGCAGTTAGCAGTCACCAAGGCCACCCGAAAACGGTGGTCTTTTTTTGCATTTACAACCGTCTTTTTGCGAAGGTGCTTCCATTTTTACAACCATTGGCGGGTTTCTGACGTACCATCCAAATCTGGCATTCCGACTCGACTTTTAAAACCGCCTTCGGATCGGTCCTAAGCGGTTCCGCCTTTGGTTCGCCACTCCCGAACCCGTTCGAAGCCATCGGTGGATTGGCAGCATTCGGGATGTCAACCAAAGACGCAAACGTTTCCGGCAGGACTTCAGAGCCGACAAACCGCTAAAACCCAACCAACTACTGCTGTTGACGATTACTCTTTCTACGATGCTGCACCATTTTAATCAGTTTCACAGACGCCAAGTCAATTCGTTGCAAACATTCAAATATTTCCACTATCAGTTGGTTGATAGTTTGTGCATCAGAAGTAACCCACTCTTTTTTCGAGCGCAACTCATAGCTGCGTGTCTCCTTGCTATAAGCCAACCTGCCGTGAATAAGGTCATTACGCTTCTTCGCTAGGTTAGAAGCTTCTGTCAGCAACTTATTGAAGCTGGCTACAACGGCTCGGAACTCCGAATAATCCGTTGCAAAAGCGTCTAGCAACCTTTTTAGGAAATCTGTTGTGCGCTGAAAACTGCCACCGCCCCGACAAGCAATGACCAGAGCCACGTGTTCTTCAACCTGAAGCACTTCAAGAAGAATATGTTCAAGTTTCTCTCTAACGTATTGAACGCCAAACTGAGTCGTCCAATAACGGCATATTGCTCGTCATCAGAAAGTACCCCGCGAGTCACACTCCGTAGTATAGGGCGGTTGTCGCGAAGCGAGGGAAAAGCGGAGGTCGGCGTTTAGCCGACCGGAGCAACACTTTAGACGTGGAGGGCATTCAACACGGCGACAAGAATATTTTTTCCGCCGAAGTACAAGACAATGACGATGATTAGCACCACGGCTGCTGGAATGCCTAACGACACTTCAAATGTGGCGCGGGTCTTTTTGACCCGAAGCAGATGCACATCCCCTCACTTTTGCCGCACCTATTAGGGACGGACAGGTAATCTCGGGGGGAGGTACAGGTACTTTATCACAGAAAACGCCGACCGAAAGCACACGGTTGACTCCGGCTTCCTAAGCATGCAAGACTGATTCGGCCTTAAAGAGGAAGGGCGGATTATGAGAACGTTGGTGATTTGTGTGGTGATGCTTGCAAGCTTGGCCAGAATTAGCAAAGCCGGTGATGATCCAGGTAGGAGGGCAACTCTTAAAGGACTTGGGGCGTTCGCGGTCCTGATAGAAGACTTAGGGACACGCGCTCCTGCTGGTTTAACCACACAGGTATTACAAACAGACGTTGAACTGAAGCTTCGAAGTGCGGGACTGACGGTTTCTACATCCACAAACGACGCACCTTATCTCTATTTGCGATTAAGTTTCATCCCACTACACACTGCGACGTCATCTAATGTATTGGGGTATGCTTACTCGACCGAGTTGGAATTTGTCCAGGCAGTAACGCTCGTTCGAAACAATTCCATTGCAATTGCTCAACGTGGAGTATTGGCGCGATTGACTCGGTCGGGAATGACGAATCAAAGGTACAATCGATACGCGACGGTAGTATCCCGATTTTTGTGTAAGTCGCTATTCTCCAGCCTCGTAACGTTTCTCAGATCTTAATAGATGCTCTTCCAAATTGCTAACGGCAAGCCGGAGCGCCGGAGGCACGGAGGCTTGTTCGTTAGCGGCGGCCGACCCTCGCACCGGCGGCCTCCATCCGGTCACCCCATAACAGCAAGAAGTGATTCAGCGATGTACGCCAGTTGGGCGCAGCGCGCCAGCGTTGCGCGATGTTGCGAAGCGCCAGGTACAACAATTTGAGCGCGGACTCCTCGCTCGGAAACGAAGCCCGTGTCTTGATCACCTTACGCAACGTCATGTGCAGCGACTCCACCACGTTGGTCGTGTAAATCGCTCGCCGGATCTCCTCCGCGTAAGCAAACTGCGGACTGATGCCCACCCAGTGCCGCCGCCAAAGCTTTCCGATCGCCGCATACTTGCTGTTCCAGCGCTCTTCGAAGTTGTCCAGTGCCGCCAAACCGGCTTCTTCCGTCGGGGCACGGTAGATGGCGCGCAAATCCTCGGCAACAGCCTTGCGTTCTTTCCAGTTCACATAAGCCAGGCTGTTGCGCACCATGTGCTCAGAGTGATTATTAGATGCCACTCGGCGCATCTGAAGTGAATGCCGATCTCGCTGAATTGCCCGAGGTGCGCTCGATGGATCTGTTGCAAAATAGCAAGACCAGGACGGAGCGATCCGTGGCTTACTTTTAGCGGTCGGGTCAGGCGGCGAGACCGAATGTGGTGTTGATGAATCGGACTTGTTCTTTAATATCGCCCTTTGCTAACCACCGAACTTGCCCTTTGCGAATCATGTTGATTGCTT
>JBPCLH010000117.1:0-1077 GCA_051003475.1 Bryobacteraceae bacterium | reverse complement strand
GGCCAGATCTTCGCGATGGCGGGCGCCAAACGGCGGCATAATCTGCTCTCGATGCGAGCTTCAGCTTTGCTGGAACTGGCTCTACGCGACCGCAACTGCGAGGTCTACGGGAGCGACATGCGCGTCTGCGTGACGGCATCAGTCGGTCTTTATACGTACCCCGATATTTCCGCTGTTTGCGGAGAACCTCGCTTTCTGGATGGCGAGTTTGACACGCTGCTTAATCCGAAGGTCATCGTCGAAGTGCTCTACCCGTCCACCGAAGCTTACGATCGCGGACGCAAGTTTCAACGCTACAAGGGCATCGGCTCCCTTGAGCAGTATGTTCTCATTTCGAGCGAGCGCGTTCAAGTGGAAGTGTTCACGAGGCAGGGAACCGGCGTGTGGATTTCGAAGACGATAACGCTGCCCGGGGAGATAATCGAGATCGCGTCGCTTGGATGCTCGTTTGCAATCGCCGAGCTGTATCAAAAGACCGGATTGATCGAGAGACTAAGTTGATCGAGACTCAATAGCCGGATTTTACAGAAAGGCCCGCAATAGCCGGCTCTGCACGTCTTTCAAGTTCCCGTGGGCGGCATCCAGTTCGTTCACTTTGTCCCGTAGCTTGCGAAGCAATTGAGTCCGCTCGATGGCGCTGTTGATCACCAGCAGAAGCTGCGCGTTGTCCCACGGCTTCTCCAGGTATTGATAAAGTCCCACATCATTGATGGCTGTGATCGCGCTTTGCTTATCGGCATGCCCGGTTAGCAACACGCGGGCCGCTTCAGGCTGCAGCTCCTTGGCCTTCCCGAGCATTTGAATGCCATTCATGCGGGGCATCAAATAATCGCTGATCACCACGTCCACGGGGTTGGTCTGCAGATGCTGGATGGCGTCCTGCGGATCATTGAAGCCGTGAATCGTGTACTCAGTTTCCAGTTGCAGGAACGCCTTGATGCTGGTAAGTACCATGTCTTCGTCATCGACGAGGAGAATATGCGGCTGTCCGTTTTCAGTCAAGAGGGCTCCTAAAGTTTGCTGCGATCCGCCGGATTGGCTTTGGATTGTTGAATCGGAATCCGAACGTGGAAGGTG
>JBPCLH010000116.1:0-3066 GCA_051003475.1 Bryobacteraceae bacterium | reverse complement strand
CGTCGGTTTTTGGCGCCATGTGCACCGTTTGAGGATCCTCCGACATTTTGCGAATTGACACGGACGTCATCTTCCTTTGGTTTTCGCAAAATGCGGGGAAGCAGAAAAACGACAGGACGGCGTTTTTTAGCGGTCCTCGGACGGTGCATATGGTGCCACCAAACCTGACGACGTGTGAGGGAGCCCCACCCCTTGTGGATAATAGCAGGGGATGCCCGTCGAGCAGAGTGTCCCGGCCGCGGTAAGTGATCCCGTTAATGCCAGGATTTTGGCCATTTCGGAGGACCGGCTTTCCGGTTTTCAGATCGATCCGTTCGGCGAGGTGGCGCGTGAAACCGGGCTTTCGGCCGAGACGGTTCTCGAACGCGTACGCGCAATGTTGGAAGCCGGGACCATCCGGCGCGTGCGTCAGACGCTTATGGCAACCAACCTCGCCAAGGGTGCGCTTGTCGCATGGCAAGTTTCGCCGGAGAAGCTCGATGCCGCATTCGACTACATGTATCAGCGCGACTCGTTTTCGGGGCACGTTGTCATTCGCACCACGGACGCCGCTACGCCGGGATCGACATATCGTTTATGGACAACCTTAAAAGTTCCGCAAGGGTTTTCGATTGAAAAACATGCGGAATTCTTGCGCAACAAGATCGGTGCGGATCATTTCCGGTTGATGCCGGCCAAACGACTGTTTGCGCTGGGCGTCGGACACGTGCGCCGGCGGGGAATTGAGCCTGGCAGCCGCGCAGATGTTCCTGCCGAGGTAAAAGATACGAACATCGTTGAGCTGAGTGAGCTCGATTGGCGCGTGTTGACCGCGCTTAAGCGTGAGTTTACGCCGGATGAGCTTGTGCCGAACTTGTGGGAAGCGCGCGCGAACGAAGCGGGCGTTGAGTTGGCAACCTTTTATGACGCGGCACGTTCATTGAATGAACGTAAAGTGATCGGGCGTTTCTCAACTTTTCTCGAGCACGTCAAAGCGACGGCGAATAACGAACGCGTCACGCGGTACAACGCGCTCTTTCATTGGGCCGTCCCGGCGGGCCGCGAAATGGAAGCGGGTCAAGAAGTGGGGCGCCACCATATCATGACGCACGCCTATTGGCGCGAAGGTGGGTCCGAATTCAGGGATGTCAATGTCATGGGCGTTGCGCACGGACTTGATAAGGAGCTCGTTCTCGAACATAAGGCTGCAATCGATCGCCATTTAGAAGAAGCCGGCATCCCCGTAGGTTACACAAATGTTTTCTGGGGCGGCCGTAGCGAGATCAAACCATCGGAGATTTCACCCCAGGCCTATCGCGAGTTCTGCGAGCGTGAGGGCATCGATCCCCAGTCAATGACAGAATCCTAAAGGAGTATTACATTTGAAACAGCTCATTGCGCTTCTGCTCTCTGCCGCATTCATCACCGGATGCACCAAGGTCGAAACTCAAGGCGGTACCGCGGGCTCATCGGGTCCGAATTCGTTCACGCAAGCACATACATTGCGCTACGCGACCGCTGAAGACATTTCAAGCCTGAATCCGCATCTTAGCCAACAAACCACCCTCGGTCTGATGTCCTCGCTCACAATGGCCTGGCTGCTGAAATGGGATCACAAAAATCAGCCGATTCCGGAGCTCGCAACGGAAGTGCCGACAAAAGCGAACGGCGGAATCAGTGCCGATGGATTGACAATTACCTATCACCTTCGCAAGGACGCTAAATGGTCGGACGGCGTTGCTTTTAATGCGGACGACGTGGTCTTCACGACGGCCGTTGTCCTCAATAAGGCTAACAACGAAGTCAGCCGCACCGGTTGGGACAAGATCACAAAAGTAGACGAGCCCGATAAGTACACGGTCGTGTACCATCTTAGCAAACCGTATTCACCCTTTGTCATCACGTTTTTCTCGAGCGCCGGGGCGAATCCGTGCATCTTGCCCAAGCACATCTTAAGCGGTCTTCCGAATATCAACAACGCTCCCTACAACTCGCTTCCCATTGGCATCGGACCCTTTAAGTATAAGTCGTGGAAGCGGTCGGACTCCGTTACAATGGTGCCGAACGCTACGTACTTCCGAGGCATGCCGAAGCTGCAAAAAGTCGTATTCCAGATTGTCCCGGATCGCAACACCGTTATGACGCAGTTGCAGTCTCAATCTCTGGACCTGTGGTATCCGGTGCCCGGAAGCTACTTCTCGCGTTTTTCCACGCTTAAGGGATATGCTTACATCCGCCAGCCGGCGTATTACTTCAACCATCAAGACTTCAATCTGTCGAGCCCAAAAGTGAGCGATGTGCGCGTTCGTAAAGCGCTGGAGTACGCAATGGATCGCGCGGAGTTTCATCACAAGATCGCGCATGATGTTGGCTACTTGCAGGAAGAACCGGCACCGCAAACCGCGCCGTACTGGGACCCGGGCATCAAAATGGTCCCCTTCGACCTTGCAAAGGCAAATGAACTCTTGGATCAGGCAGGCTGGGTACGCGGAGCTGATGGCATTCGAGCAAAAAACGGCATTAAGCTGAACCTTAACTATGCAGCAATCGTAGGAAGTCCGGATGTCGATCAGCAGCTCGAGCTCATGCGTGTGAACTTCAAGAAGGTCGGTGCCGACCTGGACATCCATCACTATTCAAGCGCCACGTACTTTCAGCCCATGCAAAGTGGAGGCATCTTGTACAGTGGCAAGTGGGACATGACTGGGTTTGCCTGGGGCGCAGATCCGATCGGCGATTGGTCATTCCTGTATGCCTGCGATGAAATTCCACCGGCCGGACAAAACGATCTGCACTGGTGCAACAAAAAAGTCGACGCGGCCACACACGCGGTTTTTGCGGACTACGATCAAGCCGAGCGAAACCAGGATGACAAGGCTATTTTTGAGGGGTTGGCTCAGGATACACCGATGATCGTGACCAGCGGACGCGAGGATATCTACGTCTTTAACTCCGACCTGAAGAACTTCCATCCGAACGACGTCACGCCGTTCGATGACATGATGAACGTGGATATCTAGATGTACAAGAAGCTAGCAGGGTGCCTCATTCTAATCGCTCTTGCTGCTTGCACCAAGGTCGGTACGA
>JBPCLH010000115.1:0-48742 GCA_051003475.1 Bryobacteraceae bacterium | reverse complement strand
GCGGTCGGCCTCAGCGTACCGACAACGATTTGGAGGAGGGTGCTCTTGCCAGATCCATTTCGTCCAAGTATTCCTATCGTGTGACCCTCTCCGACCTCTAAGTCAATATCCTTGAGCGCCCAAAATTCGTGCGCGGCAGTGGATCTACGCAGCAATAAATCGCGGACGCGCTCACGGTTAGCTTTGTAGCGTTTAAAGCTTTTGGAGACTTTGTCCAAACGAATGACGGGTTGAAGCATGCAGCTATCGAAGGGCGAATGTGAGCGACCGAGGAACAGCAGAACGCTTTTATCGAGAGACGTTCCCATTGCTATTCTAAGGGTTTATTGAATGTCAGACCAAGCGATTTTCACCGGAGCGGCAACTGCGTCCGAGCTGGGACAAGTTCCGGAACGGGCTCTGGAACTCTCCTTCGATCTTTACGAGCGCTACAGCGTTCTTGGGAAGATTGTGCGACGCTTGTTCCCGGCCACGGAGCGATTGCAAGTTCTGGATGTAGGCGCCAATTCTCCCTACCTTTGGCCTGGTTTTTCCTCACTTTCAAAGACGTTCTTACCCGAAGCGCGATGCACGATTGCGGACGTGGGAATTACCACCGGACTTCAGAAAGCGGTGGTTGCTTCCGGCCTAGAGTTACCTTTCGCCGATAATACTTTCGATTTCGTATGTGCCCTCGACACTGTTGAGCATATCCCAAATGAATATCGGAAACCATTTATCAGCGAGCTGTTGAGAGTTAGTCGAGATTTCGTTTATTTAAGTTTTCCGTATGACTCTGTGGAAACTTTATGGGCAGAAAGGGTAGTGAGTGCGTATGTCGGTGACGTACTACATAGTCCGTTACCCCAATTGAAGGAGCATGCCGATTTCGGCTTGCCGCAGGTTTCTTTGCTCGATGAACTTATAGAGTCGCACGATTTGGCAGTAACGAAGTATGGCCACGGGAATGTAGATATTTGGGTCTTCATGATGATGGCCTCGCACACGCTACGTGTACACAGTCTTGAGATGCTGCGCGAATTGAATGTGCGCTTCAATCGCGATTGCGCCGCCCTCGATTGGCGGGGCCCTACTTACCGCATTTCCTATCTGTTTTCTAAGCTCAACCGTACGTCCGATCTCGAGAGCGTGATCAGCGGGCTTAGGCCTGATAGTCGTGCCAATCTGGAGCTTTCAGAGGTGCTTCAGCTCATTCGTGAGTTTGCCGAAGCGGAGATCGCACCCCAAACTATACTCGACAAAGACCGTCATATTCAGAACCTTGAAACGCAACAGGCAGTGTTGAGACAGGTGGTCGAGGAAAAAGAACAGCACATTCAGAATATCGAAACGACCTTGAAGGTCAGAGAGCGTGACGCTGAGTCAATACAGAAAGCCCTACAAAGAGCAGTAGAGGACAAAGATCGGCATATCATCAATCTTGAAGCTGAGCTAGCGGCGGTCAAGCGGCAGGCTGCTGTAACTGCTGAATTGCAATTCAGGATGAAGAAAATGGAGGAGGCGCATGGAAAGTTGCAGCAACAGCAAGCCTCTCTACAAGCCGATTCGAACGGATTGGCACAACGCCTCGCGTCAAGTAATCAGCACGTACGCGATGTGGTGCACGAGCTGAGAGCAATTGAGCAGCGCGAACTTACTTCCATTCGGGATGCACTTCGCCAGCAACAAATACGCCAAGGACGCATTGCGTCGCGACTGGCTTCACAGGAGTTGCTCACGACTCAGCTTATAAGCGGCCGGACGTGGCGAACACTCCAGGCACTAGGGAGCGTGGCGAATCGCATCATCCCAATCAAGCGCCCAGAATCTCAGAGTCCTCCTGCAGTTGAGCGGAAGGCTGATGGACCGGCTGCTCCTACGGTTGAGCGGACACCCGATGAACGGGCTGCACCGGTGACATTGGAGGTGCCGCCTAACACCGTCGAGGCAAATGCTCCTCCAGAAACAGAGATCTCGCCAGCACAAGAGGCGCCGCCGGGTGATGCCGTACTTGATGCGAAAGAGATCTACTTCGTATGCGATGAGCCGTCGCGAGATGATAAACGTCCGCGGAACAGGACACTCATTGTTCGCGGCTGGGCTCTGGGCGAGGAATCGCTGGACTATGTCGAGGTGGCGATCCCTGGCCTTGTGCCGCAAGAGATTTCGATAGCCACCCCAAGACCCGATGTAAAACATAATTTTCCCGATCTCGACAAAACTGGCCGGTCCGGATTTTCAGGAGCCATAGACACGCAAACCCTTTCGGACGGAAAGCATACGGCGCGTGTGCGACTCGTCGGCAACGAGAAAGTTCTCGGCGAGATCGAGACCGATTTTCTTATTGATCACACGGTTGGCTATGCGTCAGATTACGAAGAATGGATGGCAGAATTCGAGGTGCCCGCCGATGAAGTTTTACAGCTGAAGCTTGTCAAGATTGCATATCGGCCCCTAATCAGTATCATTATGCCGGTTTTTAATACAAAGCCGGACGAACTCTCAGCCGCAATAAATTCCGTGCTTGCTCAGAGCTATTCACACTGGGAGCTATGCATCGCGGACGATGGCTCGACAAGACCAGAAGTTAAAACTATCCTTTCGGAATTCGCAGTTCAATGTGAAAAGATCAAGATCGTCTATTTAGCGAAGCAGGGTGGAATTGCGACTGCTTTGAATGCTGCTCTGAGCCTCGCCTCCGGCGAATACGTCGCAATGCTCGATCATGACGACACTCTTTCGCCCCATGCTTTAGCTTACGCCATTGAGGCAATTAACCGGCATACCGAAGCAGATCTCATTTACTCGGATGAGGACAAGTTAGACGAGCGAGGCGTACGATATCAACCCTTTTTCAAACCAGAGTGGTCTCCCGATCTTATTCTTTCGACCAACTATGTGTGTCACCTCCTAGTGCTTCGCAAGGCTCTGATGGACAAAGTCGGTGAGTTTTCCTCTGAGACGGATGGCAGTCAGGATTACGACTACATCCTTCGCGCTTCGAGGCACGCGAAACAGATCGTGCATATTCCTCACGTGCTCTACCATTGGCGAGCGGGCCCGAATTCCACCGCTTCCTCAGTGGAGAGCAAACCTTACACAATTGAAGCGAGCCGGCGGGCGCTCGAGAGGTTTTGTAGCGAAGCGGGAAATTCCGCCCGCATAGAACCAGCGGACCTGCCCGGCGTCTGGCGCTTACGGTATCCGATTTCCGAAGCGAGCCGCGTGAGCATTATCATCGCTTCCGGTGGAAATGCCGAAATATTGAGAGCCAATCTTGAAAGCCTCTTCACGCGGACTGAATACAAAGATTTCGAAGTCGTCGTGATGGACAATTCGCGGGACAACCATATTCAGGAGCTTGTGAAAGAGTTCGCGATGGCCGGGAATGCGGTTCGATACATCGACTGGCGTCAGCAGCCTTTTAACTATTCGAAGATCAACAATGTCGCAGCGCGTCAATGCGAGACACCCATCTTACTGTTCCTGAATGACGACGTCTCTGTGATCAATAACCAGTGGCTCACCTCCATGGTGGAACTGATCGGGCGGCCAGAGGTCGGAGCTGTGGGAGCGAAGCTTTTTTTTCCAAATGGGAGCATTCAACATGCCGGCGTCGTTATGGGACTGTTTGATAACTGTGGGCATGCTTTCTATAGCATGGACGCCGGGCTCCCGCACTATTTCGGTTTCACGGAAATGATCCGGAACGTCAGCGCCGTAACCGGAGCATGCCTGATGACAAAGGCCGACGTTTTTTGGAATGTAGGCGGTTTCGATGAAGACAGATTGGCGGTGGCTTTCAACGATGTGGACTTGTGCCTCAAAATCGGCGCCAGCGGATATCGAGTGTTGTTTACACCATTCGCGCAACTGTATCATCACGAGTCATTCTCAAAAACACAGAAAGACTTAATTCCTCATCCTACAGAAGTCGCCATCATGCAATCTAAGTGGAGAGAAGTTATTGCGGCCGATCCCTATTACAGCCCGAATCTAACCAGGCGGAAAACAGATTACTCGCTTCCGACCCTGTGGTCATAACGTATCTTAGCTGACGGAGTAAGAGTCTCTACTTTTTGCCTATGACGAGAAACTGCCGACCAAATAATTTCCAGACGAGCGGAATTTTGAGATAGAGCCGGAGAGTCCAAATAGGGGGACGAAAACCCTGGGACATTGTGTAGGGCAAAAATCTCGCCAAAGCGAGGTCGATTTTGTATCCGGCCACGACCAACGCTTCAGACAACGAGAGCTCCGTTAGCGGCAAGTGATGATCGAAGAAATCCCAATACGCGCCGCTTAGCAGTTTTATGTTGGGGCCAACCGCTATGAGATGCCCGTCTGGTTTGAGACACCGGTGTGCTTCAACTAGAGTCGCTTCGAGCGCTGCCTTCGACGGAAGATGTTCGAAAAAGTTGCTTGAGAAAACGATATCGAGCGAGTCATCCGGCAGAGGCCAGGGAGCGCTGCAATCCTGCTCAATAAATCGGGTCTCGCGTGAGACACGATGCCTCGCAGCAGGGTTTAGATCCATCGCGAACTTTTGAGTGGCGGTGACGTTATTGATGAACTCACAGTATCCGCAACCAAGGTCGAGAAGAGAGTCTTGCGGTTTAATCCATTGGGAAAAGAACTGGTTGACTAGCACATTCCAGATGCTGTTTCGGTAAGCTTCGAGGCCAGAAAAACGAACGGAGTAGATTTTTTCAAGCTCCGCTTGGGTTTCAGATTTTAGAGGCGAAGAATCCATCGGAAATTATGCAGTAAGCATCTACGACAGAGAAAAATCGCGATAAGTTTACTTCGCCTATTCTACTGAACAGGCAGAACACGTCAGTTACAATGGGCGTGTGGCGACGGCAGAAACAACGCGTCTGCGTTCGGTCTTGAATGAACTTATCAGCCGTCCGGGTAAGCTACACCGAATTATTTTTGCTTGTGGCGCGGTCATTTTACTTTCCGGCTTATGTACAGCAGCGCTGTGCCCGTGGTTGATGAAAATCGCATTTTCGCCGACCCCGCACGCCGATCAGTGGGCAATTCTCGACGATATCACGGCCGGTCAAAAATGGTTTTCGCTGACGTGGCTTTGGAAACAGGCCAATGAACACAGGATTCCGTTACTTCGCTTGGCGATCAGTGCAGATCTCCAGCTCTTGGGAGGCCATGGATATCTTCTCTATTCGTTAACTTTTGTCACGCTGTTCGTCCAGTGGCTGATGTGGGCACTGTTTGTGCGAAAAGCCGCTGGCTTGCCGAACTTGATTTGGATGCCTATCGCTGGCTGTTTCGGTTTCTGCTTTTTCTGTCCGAACCAGATCCAGAATTTTTACTCGGCAATACAGTGGACGTTCGTGGCTGAGTTCTTCTTTTCGAGCGCCGCTTTTATCGCACTGGCCTGGTTTGCTTGGAAAGGCCGCCCTTGGCGCGCCGTTGGATTCGCTGCGCTGGCGGCATTCTTGGCGGAAGGAAGTTTGGCCAATGGCGTTCTCACGTGGCCGATTCTCTGGCTAGCCACACTGGCATTGCCCATGCGGCGCAGGCATCGATTGCTTCTCGGCGGCATTGGTGTGGCTGCAATCGCGCTTTATCTTTATCACTACTGGCAGCCTTCTTATCATTCGAATCCGCTCGAGACCATACGGCAGCCGTCCCATGTGGCGCAATATGTCCTTCGATACATTGACCATTGTCTTTCAAATATTTTCGTCCAGGCGGATTTTGTCGCAATTGTTCTGTCTT
Organism: Bryobacteraceae bacterium; assembly: GCA_051003475.1. Taxonomy (GTDB): domain Bacteria; phylum Acidobacteriota; class Terriglobia; order Bryobacterales; family Bryobacteraceae; genus Bog-105. The sequence goes on along the minus strand of JBPCLH010000115.1, from coordinate 43,018 downwards.
TTGCCGCCTTCACGGCTCTAATTTTTTTGCTTCGGCGCCCCAGGACGCACATAGTTGGCATTGCATTAGCTGCAACGATGTGCTTTGTGTTGGCTACAGGAGTAATGACCGGGCTGGGCCGGCTGAAACTCGGAATTGAGCAAGCGGAAGGCAGCCGTTATCAGACTCCTGTGATGCTGTATTGGGGATGCGCCTTTGCGGCCCTCATCATAGCGGCATGGCAGCTAGGCTCGTGGCGTGATGTTCTGGCCTTGAATATGGCGGCGCTCGCCGCTATTTTCCTTCCTTTAGGAAATTTGAGACCACTCATCAAAGAGGCGCGGGCGAGAGCCGATCTTACTTCGTTGAGCGGCGAATCGCTCGACCGTGGCTTGGTTGATCCGTTACTGGAACGAACGTTAGTGATTCCGATTTCTATCATTATTCCCATCACGCGTTACCTCCACGCTCACGGTGTTGCGCTCGGACCAAGTTCGCCGCATGTGCCGTCCGCAATCGTGACATCTAATTGGGAAACGGGAGCATGCGAAGGTTGGCTGGATGCGATTTCGCCGCTGAAACGCTTCGATCCCGGCCCATCGGAAGTTCGAGCGGATGGTTGGGCCATCAATCGGCGGACGCACGGTCCCGCTGAAAGCGTCGCGATCATTGACGATCATGGGACTGTTCTCGCACAAAGCTCGCTGCATTTCGATCGGCCAGACGTGCTGGCTAGAAATCCGGGAATACGAGGACGAGTTGGGTGGCATATCTATGTCCCGGTTTCAAAACAGTCAAGCCAATTACGGGCAGTGGCGCTGGTAGACGGCCACGGCTGTCCGCTAACGCATGTCACGCCAGTTCAAGACGACCATCAGTAAGAAATTTATGGAAACGCAAAACAAGCCATTACAGGTTTTGCTAAATCTATATTCGTCGAGACCGGACTTACAGGAATCCTATCCCGAGGTCGTGAATGATGAATTGCAACTCCTCATTAATTGGGCTGCGAGTGCGGCCGCAGGCGCTTTGGAGGATTCTGCGCGTCCAATGCTTCAACCCCACGCTGCCTGGTATGCACAGCACGCGTTTAACTACAGGCCGCCAATTGCTTGGGACATCGTGACTGAAACTTGCAGCTTGGCGGCAAACCCCGAGTCCGTCACAGCTTCGGTCAACAGTGTTGCCGCTTGCGACGACGACATCAGCGAGCACCTGTCAATCTTGTCCCTGCTGGTTATCGAGTTCAGATTGGAGCATATCGTCGAGCTTGGAACGCGGACCGGGAATTCCAGTTTGACTCTCCTCGCGGCTGCGAAATCCGTCGGTGGCCGGGTTCTGAGTATGGACATACAGCCCTGCGAACTGGCTCAGGAGCGGGTAGCTGCAGCGGGTCTAGCCGAACACTGGACGTTTCGGAATGCCGACGACTTAAGCGTACCGGATTCCGAAATTCCCGAACTAATTGATTTATTGTTTATTGATACCTGGCATACCTACAATCAGCTCACTGCGGAACTGAAGAAATACACGCCCCGCCTGCGTCCGGGATCCTGGATCGCGATCCACGATTACGTATCCTTTCCGGGGATGACTCGAGCTGTGCGGGATTTCGTTGCATCCCGGCCGAGCAGCCTTAGATTTTATCCGTTCGCGAATCAAAACGGGCTCGCTCTGATCAGGTTACTGGGGTAATTGCGGTGGGGGACAAGCCAAGTTCTATTTCAGACAGACGGCCACTAGGCTGACATGGAACAAACTATCGTTCATCCTGCAGGCGCCGACCCTGCCAAATTCAATGCTCGAAAAATGAGGTTGAAGCGCACGCATGAGGCTTGTCTGCGTGAAAAAATTGACATGCGTACCTTCCAGTAAATGCCACGGCACAAGTGCGTGCCGGAATCCTGTGGGAATCGCACTGGCATCAGGAACAGTGAAGATCACCTTTTCGGTTGCGAGCCGGGCGATATCCCGAATGGCTGACTCAAAATCTGGAATGTGCTCTAAAACTTCAGAACAAAAAACAGACTTGAAACTACCGCTTGGAAAAGGCGAAGGAAACCGTCCGTCATACAGCGTGACCGACAATCGATTAGCCGCATGCAGCGATTCACGTATCATCGGGGTGTCCAATTCCAAGCCCTGAGCCTTAAGCCCGGCTCTTTCTAACTCCTCAACCAACGCGCCGCTGCCGCAGCCGAAATCAAGGATAGGATCGCTCAGGTCTTTTGCAAGCTCCAGTGCCTCAGGCTGTGCGATGGGATTAGGAGGGCCGCATCCATAAATATTCTCTCGATGATAGACCTGCTCTGTTTCAAATAAAAGTCGATAGTGCGGGTTCACGAACTCAAATGGGCCATCGAACCGATGACGAGAATCCTTGTCCAGCTCGACGGAGACACTTTGAACCGATCGAGACGCCATTGATTCGGGCACCAGATACTCAAGCACCAGACCGAAGTGGGGGAGCAGGAGTTTGGATGGCGATTCGGTGACGTCCGGACGTGCTACGCGGTAATGCTGAAGAAATGGAACGCGTTCCTCACCAAGAAAAACGCGCGGGACCATTTTCGATTTGAATCGGCTTCTAGACCAACCGATGATACGGAGGATGCCGCCGGGATCCAATTCGATGCGATCCCAAAAACCGTCGGTGCGATCCAAGAAGCCGCCCAGTATTGGCAGGGCCAAATCGAAATGAGTGACTTGCATTCCGGATCATCTCATGCAAGCGCACGAGCGCCCTAAAGCGAAGTGTTAGGACGCTCCGTGTGTTTCAGTACCCACTTTTTCGCCGCCGGATTTCAATTTTTCCCGTTGTTCTTTCAGGATGGCTTTCCGGCTGAGTTTGATTTTGTTGCCCTCGAGCGCGAGAACCTTGACGAGTATCTGATCGCCTTCCTTTAACTCATCTCGAACGTTCTTGATACGGTTTTCGGAGATCTCGCTGATGTGCAGGAGGCCATCGGTGCCCGGGAAGATCTCGACAAAGGCTCCGAAATCGGCGATACGCACAACTTTGCCGAGATAGGTTTTTCCGACCTCAGCAACGGCTGCAATGTCGCTGACCATCTGTAAGGCGCGAGTTGCAGAAGCGCCGTCGGATGCGAAAATATTCACTGTTCCGTCATCGGTCACGTCGATCTTGACACCCGTTTGCTCGATGATGCCCTTGATGACCTTGCCTCCGGGCCCGATCAGCTCGCGGATTTTGTCGGTTGGAATCTTTGTGGTGTAGATGCGGGGTGCGTATTGAGAGAGCTGAGTACGGGGACTGGAAATGGCGGCATTCATAGTCTCCAAGATGTGGAGACGGCCCTTGCGCGCCTGCTCAAGCGCCTCTTTCATAATTGCGGTCGTGACGTTCGGGACTTTGATGTCCATCTGAAGCGCCGTGATGCCGTCGCTCGTTCCCGCGACTTTGAAATCCATATCGCCATAGTGATCTTCAGCGCCAGCGATATCGGTGAGAACTGCATATGAATCACCCTCGAGTACAAGTCCCATGGCAATGCCCGCAACGGGGGCTGCGACGGGTACACCGGCATCCATGAGCGAGAGAGTCCCGCCGCAAACGCTGGCCATAGAGCTGGAGCCGTTTGATTCGAGGATGTCGCTCACCAGGCGCAGTGTGTAAGGAAATACTTTTTCGTCCGGAATTACTGGAGACATAGCTCGTTCCGCGAGCGCACCGTGTCCAATTTCTCGGCGTCCGGGGCCGCGCATAAATCCAACTTCCCCAACGCTAAATGGAGGAAAGTTGTAGTGAAGCATGAAGCGCTTCGAAGTTTCGCTAGGATCGAAAAGTTCAATGCGCTGCTCGTCATCTTTGGTGCCGAGCGTCGTGGTTACCAAGGCTTGTGTTTCGCCCCGCGTAAATATGGCAGAGCCGTGGGTACGTGGCAGCACGCCGACCTCGCAGGTGATCGGACGGATCTGGTCAAAGGCGCGACCGTCCGGGCGGCGGCGATTCTTGAGTATCTCGTCGCGGAAAATGCGTTCTTTTAAATAATCGAAGACCTTGCCCGCTTCGGCTTTCTCGTTTTCTTCCGTGAACAGCGCACGCGCCTCCTCCTCGGCCTGGTCGACGCGGCTGTAGCTATCGAGCTTCGAATGTTTTTGTGTGTTCAGAGCATCGCTGAGATTGTCGCGGACTGCGCCGGAGATCTTAGCGAACATCTGCTCATTGAGAGCCGGCGGAACGTACTGTCGCTTCGGCTTACCCGCAAGCTTCACCAGCTCACGAATGCCAGCGACGATTTTCTTACAACAGCCGTGACCGAATTCGATGGCATCGACGACCTCGGCTTCAGAGGCTGCGTTCCCGCCGGCCTCGACCATGACGATCCCCTCTTCGCTGCCCGCGACGATGATGTTCAGCCGAGCGTCTTTAGCCTCGTCGTAGCTCGGATTGGGCCTGTACGTGCCCTTAATTAATCCAACACGCACACCGCCCAAAACGTGGTGAAACGGTATGTCAGAAATAGCGAGAGCAGCGCCTGCGCCCACGATCGCAAGCACACCCGGGTCGTGCTGCGGGTCGGCCGAGAGCACCATGGCGATGATCTGCGTTTCATAGCTGAAGGCCTCCGGAAATAGAGGCCGTATAGGGCGGTCAATCAGACGGCTAGTAAGAATTTCTTTTTCGGACGGCCGTCCTTCGCGCTTGATGAACCCGCCCGGGAACTTGCCGGCGGCGTAAGTATATTCTCGATAATCGACGGTGAGGGGGAAGAAGCTAGCTCCGGGCTTCGGCTTCTCGGCGGAGCATGCGGTGACCAACACCACCGAATCTCCGGAACGAACAACAACAGACCCGTTGGCCTGTTTAGCAATTTTACCGGTCTCAATCGAGACCTTTGACCCGTGCAGGTCAATTTCAACTGTATGCGACATTTCTCATTCCCGATGCGCGATCCGCATCATAACTTAGTAAATATATTCGTGACACCGAATACCTGGCGTACGGATTAAAATTCGGACTAAGTGAGGACTTAGAGTTCGGGGTGGAGGAAGGGATACTCACCGAACGGTGTACGCTGAGGTGCTGCCGGTTGACCGGATTTGGGTCGCGTGCGTAAGCACCCTCAATTTAGCGGCGGATGCCGAGGCTCTGAATAAGAGCCTTGTAGCGTTCCGGACTGCGATCTTTCAAATATTTAAGCAGTTTTCGACGGCGGGCCACCATACTCAGCAAACCGCGCCGCGAGTGATGGTCCTTTTGATGAGTCTTGAAATGCTCAGTTAAGTGAAGGATGCGCTGACTCAGAATGGCTACTTGAACCTCTGGCGAGCCAGAATCGGACTTGTTGATCCGATATTTACTGATCACCTGCGACTTTTGCTCTGACGCCAGGCTCATGCTAAGAAACGAAACTCCTCGTCTTTACCTTAATCTCGATTTTATTCCTCTATAGCGTAGCACAGCGGTTTGGGTACGGGGCTAGCTATTTTGAATCCAGCGTTTTTGGAATGACCACGATAAAGACTCCCTTTCCGAAGCCTTCATCAGACCAGCGGCCGGCGATAACGATGTGAGTTGGGCTTTCAGATCTCAGGCCGTAGTAGTGATGTGACAGGTTGGCATGCCCCCATTCCGGCTGATTACGTGAGTGATAGTATCCATCTGCTTCCAACTTCATCTTCATTGGGTTCAAAGAGGGTTCCCAATTTTCGCTGAAAATATCGAAAGAGATTCCTGTGGGCGTGACTACCGGGGGACCTAACCTATCAGACTTCCAGATCTCCTCGTCGTTGCCCTCATAATCGGCAACGGCCTCGAACGTATAGTAGAAGGTTGGCTGGTCCGATTCAAGGTCTACCATGCGCAAGAGCGTATCAGATTCGCTGGTTCGCTAGACGATTCGAGCCTTTCAAATAACAGGCGGTTGGAGCGGCGGCATGTGCTTCCGGCAAAATGAAACTTAGCGTGGATCACTGCCACGCCTCATTTCGATCCGCTTGTCGATGGATTCCAATCTGTCAGCCATGTCTGCGATCACCCACTGAAACGCGCCGAATCCCAACGATCCGAGTATGGCCATGAAACCGACGCCCCGGGTGGCGGGGTCGGTTAGCTCGTCGATGCCGAAACCCGTGCCGCCGATTGTCACCAACGCCGCGATAATACGCAAGATCAATGTCACGTTGACGCTCTCGGTAAAGCGATCGCTTTATGATAGTCAACGAGGTCGTGCGACCGCAACAACGCTCGACGAAGACCGAAACACAAGCGGATAGCGACAGAATGCCCGACCTGTGGCGCAAGGAATGAATAAAATTGGAGGCCCAAATTGACGGATCAAACATGGCGGTTCGTGGTATAGGCCATAGGGCCGGATCTAAAATGGCGCAAACCAGTAACAGGGACTCTAGATCTGCAATCCGGCAATTTGAAAACCTATGGACAGGGGCTGCCACCCGTAGTCCGAAGCGAGTTGCAGCAGTTCAGACCCGGTACTCACGAGGGCAACGCGTGGCGAATCACTGTCGAAAGGTTTGTTTATCAAATTCAATTTGAAAATACGGGAGCTTGACCCTTCGATTCGGGCTTCGATACCCGAGTCAGATGGAGTAAGGATGAAATGGTTTTAAGATTGTAGGGCAGGTGCAGGGTTGTTGCCCATCCGAACTCAGCTGGCGGGTAATGACGCATGATCTCCCGACGGCAATGACATCTTTTTTTTCAAACTGATCCACTACACGACCGCTCACCGGATACGATCTTTGACCGAGGGCGTTTGGGCATCTTGATTCGAGCTGAGAAGCTGTTTGACATTCTCGAGCTCCTTGTTCAGGCGAGCGCCGCGACGAGCAAGGCTGATCACATAGAAAAGCACGATCAGCCATGCGGCAAGAAAGCCGTAGAACATGAAGGTAAAGTTACGGGCGTCCATAAGCGTCCTATCCTATCTATAATGCGTTCGCGAGGCGCCGCAGTGAATCGATTTCGCGGGCGACGCTCTCCTGCCGCGTGCGAACCAGAACAAGCGCGGTAGCAATCATGAGTATGGCGAGGAAGTTCAAGTACAAAATGTGTTCCATAGCAGGATCGATGTTGCCGCCGCCCGTACGAATACTCAAGACTGGCCCTGGATGCTGGGTTCGGAACCACTCAATCGATTTCCATACGATGACTACGTCGATGCAGCCGAAAATCGCGAGAGCTGCTGATAAACGAGCGCGCTGTGTAGGCTCATCAATCGCGCGGCGCAGCATTAAATAACCGCTGAATATGAGAACACAGACGAGAGCCGAAGTAAGGCGGTAATCCCAAGTCCACCAGATGCCCCAAATGATGCGGGCCCAGATACTTCCCGTAACGATATTCAGCACGGAAAATACGACCGAGACTTCGACGACTGAGGCGGCGAGCGAGTCGTAACGGAAATTGCCCGAGCTCAGGTACAGGATGCTTAATACAAGTGCGACGAAGTAGCCGACCATTCCCGTAATCGCCGCGGGGACATGAAAGAAAATGATGCGATAAATAGGACCTTGCATGGCTTCATCCGGCAACACGAGAAAGATGTGGTAGAGATTGTAGGCCAGAAGAAGCGCCGCACCAACTGCCAACCCGAAAACGAATTTTTCACGCATGCGATTTTGATTCCTCTTCTCTTACTAGTTGACCAAAAGTATCTCCGCAAGAGCTAAAGCAAGGGCAGTAAACACCACGTCGAAGACTACGAGCACACGCCCCCAAAGCAGCTGGTCCGCCGTGAGGGGCTGGTTAGCGAACAGCGTGTTCGTCACCTCGATCGCAGCGATGAGCAAGGGAATCAGCAGCGGATAGATGATCACCGGCAGCATCAGCTCCCGGAGCTGCAGATTGACCGTAAGAGCGCCAAACACCGAGCCCGCGATTGAGATGCCCCACGTGGCAAGCGCACATACCAGCATCAGTTCAAGCGGACGCGCCCACCAACGCAGGTTATAGAAGATGCCGAAGATGACGAGCGAGATTGCCTCGATCGCCAGCAGCATGACAAAATTCGAAGCCGCTTTTCCAAGCAAGAGGCTGGAAGGCGACAGCGGGGAGGACAGCAGCGTATCCAAACATTCGTTGGGGAGTTCACCCACAAATGAGCGATTGAAGACCAGAGCGCCGGCGAACGCAAACACGAGCCATAGAAGGCCGCCACCGATTTCGCGAGTGATATCCGAGGCGGGATCGAAAGCAAAACTGAAGAGCAGGAGGATTACAATCGCGAACGCTCCAGCTCCGTTCAACGATTCTTTAGTGCGAAACTCGATGGCGAGATCTTTGCGTGCGATTGAAAGTGCTTGGCGCACTGATCTCATTCGGGAAGGGATCTCATTCCTAGGCGGCGCCCAGTTCCATGTGAAGCCGGTAAAGAAGACCGGGATCCTGGAGCATCTCTTCGGTACGTTCGCCTGCATACCGGAGCCTGCCGTTCTCAATTAATGCAACGTGCGAAGCAATAGGTAGCACCTCGCGAAGCTGATGGGTCGAGATGATGATGGTTGCGCCGCGCTGGCGTGCTTCGAGCAGAAGCTCGCTCAACGTCGCTACGGCACGATCATCAAGCGAAGTAAATGGCTCATCAAGCAGAAGAACTGTCGGTGAGTGAAGAAAGGTGCGGGCAAGAGCCAGGCGCTGACGCATGCCGCGGGAGAACTGGCGGACCGGCATAGAAGCAGTACGAGCTAAGCCAACACGGTCCAGCCACGAATCGACAGCTTTGCGATAGGCTCCGACACCCGCAATGCGCGCGAAGAAGTGCAAGTTTTCGCGTGCTGTGAGGTCTTCGTAGACGCCGATGCCGTGTCCCAGGAAACCGGCCTGCAACCGGGCCTTCTCGCTTCGCGGCGCTTCGCCAAACAAGTGGACCGTGCCGCGTTGAAATGATGACAAACCGGCGAGAATGCGCAGGAGCGTCGTCTTCCCTGCCCCGTTTCGGCCAAGCAGCGCGCAGCAGGAGCCTCCCGTTACGGTCAGAGTGAAATCGCGAACCGCGGCGTAATCACCATAGAACTTCCAGACATTGTCCAGGGCAATTGCGTGCGGCAGGGCGGCTGAAGGCATCAGGCGAAATGCTTGGCCACTATTTTCCTTGCGGCGAATGCGCGGGCGAAATGCGGAAAAGCATGATAAGTCCGACTCCAAGGATGGAGAAGGCAAGGAGTACCAGCAATCTTAGATGGTTGTAGATTTGCGGTCTGCCTTCGGTGACTTGGGGACTGTCACTGGTATCAGCAGAGCCCGACTCGGCGGTGTTGTGTAACGCGCCGGTACCCGTTATGTTCACGGCGAAATTGTCCGCCGAGACAACGTTGTAAATGTTGGCTTGCGTGGTTGGCTCTGTTCCGACCTGCTGGATATCAGTTCCGGCGAGCGTCACACCGGAGGGCGCTATCAAGCGAAGCGGACCTGCCGCCATTCCCTTTATGTTCACCACGCGGCCTTGAAACGTAAATGGCGAGCCCACCGGAAGCACGTACGCAATTTGAAATTCGGTTTCGCCGGGCTTCACTGGAAACTGCACTTTGAAGATATCGTTTTGCTCAGTCTTCTCAGCGGGGCGCGGCAACGGCATCCCCTGCGGACCGCGCGCGCTGATGCGGACCTGACCATTCGCGGCGGGCGGGAGATAAAAACGCATTGCGCCGAGGGAGTCGTTATTGAACGTGGTGTTCCCGCCATTCTGCACGATCAGGGTTTCGTTTACGTTGATGCGGCTCAAGGAAGGCTCGAGAAGAAGCATTCGCTGTGCAATGCGCGCGACAGAAGGCGATTTGGTGGCTTCGTAGATGTCGAGCTCCATGCCGGAAGTGGGCACGTTCGGAGTGATCAGCTTGTTGTAGTTCACGCCCTTGTAGTTAGCTTGCAGCAACTGTGGTCCGCCGCCGGGCTGATCGTTTTCGAAACGGAAGCGCCCCGAGGCGTCGCTTACGGTAGTTCCGAGCGTCCGCATTCCCTGAGTGCCGGGCTTCACGAGCGTGATGCTTACACCGGGCTGCGGTTTTCCCGCAGTGCGATTCACGACCTTACCATCGATGGATGCGAAGACGCATGTAGCGGCAAGACAGAGAATCGCAGGAGTTAGTAAAAGCTGCTTCATGCAATTGCTCTTCCGCATTCGCCGCAATATTTCAGGTCTTGCGGGAACTTTGCGCCGCAGTGCGGGCATACCGTGCCGGACGGACGCGGAGCTGATGGCGATCTTTTCGCCGGAACTCGCTGGGGCATTAGGCCCAATCTCTTGATACTTGCTTCCATTTCGGCGAGGACTATTGCCAACTCCTTTTGGAGCGCTTGCTTGGTTTGCTGATAATCTTCATCGGAAAGTTTGCCGAGCCGGTACTCAAACTGGAGATCGCGCAGGTTTTCGTAGATCGCCTGCTTACGATCTTCAAGGTGCTGGATGGGCGAGACTGGAAGTGGTTCGGGAACATCCTGCGCCCGGACGAATAAAGTAAAGAAGAGAGCACCCAGTGCAAGTATGATCGCCACCACAACGATCATTTTGGCTTGTCGGCGCCGTCCTGGACAGGAGAATCGCCAAGCTCACGGTCGATCTGCGTGCGAAAGCGCTCGATCACTGCTTCGTCTACTGGCGAAAGTGGCTCGGGTTGCTGGCGATTGCGGCGCACGTACCAGGAGTAAACGAAGAAGCCCATGAGTAAGACGATGGGCGGCATAATCCACGTGATCAGGCCGAAGCCTTCTGCCGGGGGCGATGAAAGGGCTACTATGCCTTCTTCACGAACGATTGTGTTGACGACATCGTCATCGGGCATGCCACGCGCCTTCATTTCGTGAATCCGGCGCCGCATGGGATCGGCGGAGCTGCAATGCAGCATAGGGCAATTAGCGACTGTATTTCGACACCCTCCACAACGGCAGGCGAGCTTGCCACCGACCCGCGTCACATCAGGAGTCAAATAGGAGGTGGGATCTTGCGCGACTAGCGCTGCAATGGCAGCAAAGAAGGCAATTACGAATTTAAGATTCCACTGTCGCAGGCGTGGTCGCAATGCCTACTACCTCCGTGCGCGCGTAAAGCAGGCGCACCTTTGGAGGAACCAGACAAATGATGGTTCCGAATAGCAAAACCCAATAGCCGATCCAGATCCATGACACAAGCGGGAAGACGTAGAGCTGAAAAATTGCTTTGCTGTTGTCCTGCAAAACTCCCGAGTAATTGACGTATAGATCTTCATTCAATCTGCGGCGGATACCGACAAAGGAGCTTTGTTGCTGGCTGGATTTGTAGAAGCGGATCTCGGGATCGAGCTGATCGATCACTTCACCAGCACGAGAGATTTCAAGCACGGCATGGCTGAACTCGTAGTTTGGGTTTTCGCCATCATTCACGCTCAACAGGTTCACATCGTAGTGCCCGAACCGGAGGCTCTGCCCCAGCCCGAGATTTCGGGTCTCGTGCAGATTGAAGGCGCTGCCGGTGAAACCGATAAACATGAAAACGACGCCCATGTGGACGAGGTAGCCGCCGTATCGCCGCGTGTTGCGCCATGTGAGTTCAAAGGCAGCCTTCGGCAGCGGTAAATGTTCCTTGGCTTGTATGGCTCGCGAGCCTTTCCAGAATTCGCCAATGATGCTTGCCAGAACGAACGCGCATAGACCGAAAGAAATTAGGGCCGCGGGATGATGGATACCGGAAACCGCCAGCGCAGCGATACCGGCAATCCCTGTGATAGACGGGGCGAGGAACGCGCGTTTCAGGCTGTTGAGCGAACTTTTGCGCCACGCGATCAACGGGCCGACGCCAGTGAGAAACAGGAGAAACAGCGCGATGGGTATGTTGACGCGCGTGTAATAAGGCGCGTCGATGGTTTCCTTTTCACCCGTGAGCGCCTCCATCAAGACCGGAAACAGCGTACCCCACAACACAGCGAAACAGCTTGCCAGCAGTATCACGTTATTGAACAGAAAACCGGATTCACGCGATACGACGCTTTGGAGTTTGACCTCGCTCCTGAGATAGGGCAGATTCCGGACAATAGCTAAGACGGTAAGTACAGTGGCGGTGATGAGGAACGTAGTGAAGTAAGGCTTAACCGGCGATTGAGCAAAGGCGTGCACAGAGGAGACCAGGCCGGTGCGCGTGAGCGTGGTTCCCAAAATGCTCAGCAGGAAGGTAGCGGAGACCAGCACCATGTTCCACACCTTCATCATTCCCTTTTTCTCCTGCATCATGACCGAATGCAGAAAGGCGGTCGCAGTAATCCAGGGCATTAGCGAAGCATTTTCGACCGGATCCCAGCCCCAATATCCGCCCCAACCGAGCACGGTGTACGCCCAGCCCATGCCGAGCAAAATACCGGTGCTCTGGAAAAGCCAAGTGAGAATAGCCCAGCGGCGTGTGGTGTGAATCCAGCCTTCGCCCGGCTGCTTCGTAACGAGCGAGGCCATGGCAAACGCGAATGGCACGGTGAAGCCGACGTAGCCGAGATACAAGAATGGCGGATGAATTGCCATCGTCCACCACTGAAGGAGCGGGCTCAAACCTTGTCCATCACCAACGTCGACGATGCCCCGTCCTGCCATCAACACCTGGAACGGGCTTGCGACAAACGTGATCATGCCCACGAAGAAAACCTCGATGCCCATCATGATGGCGATCACGACCGGCATCATGTCGCGAAACTTGCGGCGGTTGGTGTAAGTGGCAATGGCCGAATAGGTAGCAAGCAACCAACTCCAGAAGAGCAGCGAACCTTCCTGACCGCCCCACCACGCCGTGAATTTGTAAATCGTCGGCATGGCCTTGTTGCTGTGGCTCGCAACATAGGCGAGGCGATAGTCACCTTGGATCAAGAGTGAAACGAGAACCGCGGAAGCGACGGTGAGGAGAATCCAAACCGAGTAAACGGCGCGCTCGGCACTAATGATCAGGAATGGACGGCGTCCATATTTGCCGGCAACGGCTGCGGCGGCGGCAAATACCGCGAGGCAGAACGCAAGCAAAATAGATAATGCGCCAATGTTTTCCATATCTGCTCAGCTGATTTTCGATGGCGCAGGGCTTTGATGCGAGAGCCCGCGCTGAGAAGGCTTTGCCTCATACTTCGAAGCGCATTTCGCCTGAATTTTACTAGCCTCAAACACACCGTCCGGACCGAGCCGGCCATCTGCCAGTGCTTGCGCATTGTCTTTGAAGGTGTCGGGCAGAGGATCGGAGCCCGAGTAGACAACGTTCAGCTCTTGCGCGCCTTGATGCAGAACGAAGGAGACCTGGGCACCGCGTTTGACAATGGACCCGGGACGGACGTCACCGCCCACCCGAAGCCTTCGCGTTTGCGCCGCTCTTCCCATCTGCTCGAGTTCAGGGATGGTCTTATAGTACGTCTTCGTATCGCGGATCCCACCCAGGGCAAGCCAGACAAGAGACCCTACAATAACCACAATTAGAATCCCAAACTTCAGGTAGGTGTTCATACAGGGGACTCTATAAGTATAAGCTCTGCAATTGGGCGGGCCCGCACCGTTTCGCCTGCATTCTACATCTTATATAGCTGGTCTTAGGGGACAAACATGACACCACTTAAAGGTATCCACCACGTTACTGCAATCGCGGCAGAGGCGCAGCGCAACGTAGACTTCTATTTGGGGGTTCTCGGGCTCCGGCTGGTGAAGAAGACTGTCAACTTCGACGATCCGGGCAGCTATCACCTTTACTATGGCGATCGGGTTGGAACTCCTGGGACTCTGGTCACATTTTTCATCTGGCCGGGAGCAACCAATGGTCAACGGGGGGCGGGTGAGCCGGTCGCGCTTGCGTTTGCAATTCCAGAAGGTTCGCGTGACTGGTGGAAGGAGCGGCTGAGCGAAATGGGACTCCCGGTGCTGCATACCGAGCCCCGCCATGGAGCTGGGTGGATAGAGGTTCGCGATCCAGACGGGATGAAGGTGGAGCTGATCGAATCGACCAAGGCCCGTGACACCGAATTTTGGTCGGCGGGCGGAATTTCAAGAGAGCATGCAATCACGGCCATCCATTCGGTGAGTTTGGGCCTGAGAGATGATGATCGTTCAGCCGCTCTCTTCACCGAGGAACTGACATTCGCTCGAATCGGCTCAGAAAATGCGCGGCTTCGCTTCGGACTAGGCGAAACCGGAGACACGAGTTTTGTCGATATAGTGAAGCCCGATGCCCCCGCTCGCGGCCGGATGGGTGCGGGGACAATACATCACGTGGCCTTTCGCACTCCCGATGATGCATCACAGCGGGGATGGCTCGAGAAGATAACCCAACTCGGGCTGCAGGTGTCACCAGTGATGGATCGAAAATATTTTCATTCCATCTACTTCCGGGAGCCGGGCGGCGTTCTATTCGAAATTGCGACTGACGGACCCGGGATGGCGGTGGATGAACGCGAAGACCATCTTGGCGAAGCGTTGGCGCTGCCGCAGGAATACGGGTCTTTTCGAGTGACTTTAGAGCAAAAACTGCCGCAGATCGTTACGCCTCATCTGGTGCGCGCGTGAGCATCGGCGCGGCGCCAAACCTCGGTTTCATACACCGCTTCGAATCGGCGAAGGAAGCGACCGCGCCTACGCTGTTACTCCTGCACCGGACGGGCGGCGATGAGAACGATTTGCTTCCTTTAGGGAGAGCCATTGCTTCGAGCGCCGCTCTCCTCAGTCCTCGCGGAAAGATTCTGGAGAATGGAATGCCGCGCTTCTTCCAGCGGCTTGCGGAAGGTGTTTTCGACCAGGAAGATCTCGCTATCCGCACTCGTGAATTGGCGGACTTCATAGACGCGGCATCCGAGAATTATGGGATCGACCGAACGCGCCTATTCGCGGTTGGCTTCTCAAACGGGGCCAACATGGCTTCGAGCATGCTGCTGCGATTTCCGGATAAACTCGCCGGCGCAATTCTCATTCGCGCTATGGTTCCGTTTGTACCGAAGCAGGCGCCAGATTTGCGGAAAAAGCCTGTCCTGCTGTTGAGCGGTCGAGACGATCCAATCGTGCCAACCGATCAAGCCGAAGAGCTTGCGCGCCTCTTTGAATCGGCAGGTGCGGACATCACGCTACATTGGGAAAAGGCCGGTCACGCGCTGACGGAGGGAGATGTCTCTACAGCACGGGACTGGATGCAACACTTCTTAACGTAACTGCCCGAAGGCGTGTTTCAGGCATGAGGCTCGGGACCGTGTGTCTCCGGTCCACCCTGGCGGCGCATCTCCAGATCGAATAGAAAATTTGCCTTCTCGTTGATTTCGGCCAGCGTAGTTTCAATCTGTTGCATCGTGCTTTCGTGACGCGCTAGCCATTCGGCATGTTCTTTGGTACGCTCGGCATGGCGCTTTTCAAGAAAAACCTGCACAATAAAGGCGTCCTCAAGCTTCTGCAAAAGTTCATCATGACCGTCAACCCGCTCCCGCATTCGTTCCAAAAGCAGCTTTACCCGATCTAGCTCGCTGCCGTTCGGTTCACCCATAAGTCGCCCCGTCTCCTTCAGCATAGCTGTGGATGGTTCTTTTGGAAATGAACCTTTCGAAGCCGGGCATTTGCAGGCACACGCTACATTGGACACTTGCGGGTGAACGATGTGGCTGCAAACGCCGAGCTGCTGAGCGCTGAGGAAACAGATCGTCCATGGGCTCCGCTGGTGAACCGGGTGTTTCGGGCCCTGTGGATCGCCTCGATCGCGTCGAATATCGGCACATGGATGCAGAACGTGGGCGCCGGATGGCTCATGACGGAGATCAACGGTTCGCCGCTATACGTTTCTCTGATTCAGACCGCGACCAGTCTTCCCGTTTTCTTGCTCGGTATTCCGGCTGGAGCCGCTGCCGACCTCTTTGATAGGCGCAAACTGCTCATCTTCACTCAGGCCTTCATGGCGTTATCGGCAGGTGTGCTGGGCTGGCTAACCGCTATCGGCAAAGCGTCTCCCATCGCGCTCCTGCTTGCGACATTTGCGCTCGGGATCGGATCGACGCTGAACAATCCGGCATGGCAGGCGATTGTGCCAGAGATCGTCACGCGCCGGGATCTACCGCAAGCAATCTCGCTTAATTCCGTCGGCTTCAATCTCGCACGAGCCGTGGGCCCGGCACTCGCAGGGTTTGTCATCGCAGCATTCAATCCCGGTGCAGTGTTTCTGCTAAACGCGCTTTCGTTCATGGGCGTGATCGTAGTGCTCTACTTCTGGAAGCGGGTACCGCAAGAGCAGAGCTCAACCGTAAACGAGAGCATCATTTCGGCGACCTGGGCGGGCTTGCGCTATGTGCGCTACTCGCCAGGCATTCGCTCGGTATTGGTGCGTTCAGGGACGTTTGTCATCGGCGGCAGCGCGCTCTGGGCAATTCTTCCTATTTTGACGAAAGCCGAGTTGAACGGCACGGCAACAACGTACGGCGTGTTGCTGGGGTGCCTGGGTGTTGGCTCCATGATTGCCGCCCTGCTGTTAGCGAAATTTCGTCTGCGGTTCTCACCTGATCAGTTGATCGTATGTGCAGGGGCTGGGTGGGGAATTGTGACTGCGTTGATGGGCTGGTCAGGCAATTTCACGATTTCGGCAATAGCGATGCTGGCGGGCGGCGTGGCCTGGGTGACGGAGATGTCGAGCTTCAATGTAGCAGCACAAACCGTCCTCCCTCCCTGGGTGAGGGCGCGCGCGCTGGCAGCCTATTTACTCGTGTTCCAAGGAGGAATGGCTGTTGCAAGCATGGTGTGGGGCACTGTGGCAGAGCGTTACGGCGATCGAGCGAGCCTGTATGCCGCCGGGGCGACTTGCCTGTTGAGCTTGCTGCTTGTGAAGCGCTTTCCGATCCGGCTCGGCCACGAACGCGACGTCACTCATTCCGGCCACTGGCCAGAGCCAGTATTTAAGACACCGCCCGATCCCGAGCGTGGGCCCGTGCTGGTGATGGTCGAATATGACATCGACCCGAACCAGCGCGCTGAATTCGCATCGGCTATGCGCGACGTAGGAAGAATTCGATTGCGCGATGGAGCCATTCGCTGGGGCATTTTTCAGGACGCAGCTGCGCCCCGCAGGCATGTGGAAAGCTTTCTCGTCGAAAACTGGGCTGAGCATTTACGGCAGCACGAGCGAATTACTCTGGCCGACCGCGAGATTGAAGAACGCGCCAAACGATTCCACCGGGGCGAGAAATCACCCATGGCGACGCACTGGCTCGCCTCGGAGTAGAGGCTTGCAACACGGGCAAGCAGTCGGTTTCGGCTTGACGCAAAGTAGACTTGTAGACACTGGAGTATTTTTTGGCGACTGAACCTAAGACGCTGCCGCACGCTCTACGCATATCAGCGGAAAACCGCCGCATAGGGCGACTCGCGGAGCAAAGCGCGTTCTTCAACGCACAGCGGTGGTTCACTCGCGAGCGTGCCTGGATCAACGAACAGCAGCTACAGCTTTGCCGCATACCTGCTTCGACGTTTTTCGAGCAGCAGCGTGCTGAGTGGTTTCGTGCGCAACTGGAATCGCTCGAATGGAAAGCCAGGATCGACCGGGCGGGAAACGTGCTCGCCACATTTCAAGCCGCCCAGAGTGAGCCTCTGTTCGTAGTTTCCGCCCATCTGGATACGGTTCTCGCTCCAAATCGGCCTGAGGAGATCTATTACGCTCCGGATGGGCGATTATGTGGGCCCGGCGTTTCGGACAACGGCTCGGGATTGGCAGCTTTACTCGCCTTAGCCAAAGTGCTCAGCGAAACGATCGAGTTACACGGACTGGCGTCCTCCGTTCTGTTGGTGGCGAACGTCGGCGAAGAGGGTGAAGGCAATTTGAACGGCATGCGGTATCTGTGCCATCAGGCTATCTCGAGCACGACACCGAGTCCGAGCACGCCGAAACCGGCCATGGTTAACTCGAACGGGCCGAAAGCGACTCCGGTGCCGCAAACCGGCACTGTCCAGCTAGCGGGCATAAAGGCCTTTATTGTGCTTGACGGGCCCTCGCTCGACCACATCACGGCGCAAGCTCTCGCAAGCCGGCGATTTGAAATCAGCTTCACCGGGCCCGGTGGACATAGCTGGAATGACTACGGCACACCCAACCCGGTCCATGCCCTCGCGGAGGTTGTGAGTTTCTTTGTGCAGTCCGCTGACTCGCGCATCAGTGGGGAGCGCAAACGGCGATCCGCTTACAACTTTGGACTCATTGAAGGCGGGACCAGCATTAACTCTATCGCTTCGAGCGCGCGCGCCAAACTTGATCTCCGCTCAGAGGAGCCTGGCATTCTGGACGATTTTTCTATTCTGCTGAACTCCACGGTGGAGCGAGCGCTCGAGCGCGAGAACAGAAGCGCTTGCGTGACACGGCTCACTGCCAAGATACGGGAGCTTGGGTCGCGGCCAGGTGGGAAGCTTGCCGAGGAATCGCCGCTGCTCCGAACCGTTCAGGCCGTGGATGCGCACCTGCACATCCGGTCGCGGGTTGATTGTGCTTCGACGGATGCGAACATTCCCCTTTCGCTTGGAATTCCAGCAATTTCCATCGGCACAGGCGGCCAAGGTGGTGGTGCCCATACGTCTCAAGAGTGGTATCAGCCGGATGGACGTGAATTGGGCTTGCAACGCATTCTGCTGATTGCGGTTGCCCTTGCTGAAGCAAACGAACTGCAGCAGCAAACTGGAATTTCTGCCGAACTGTGAGCATGACCGCCACTAAAGCGGTGCCGCCAAAAACCGCGGCGCGCTGGAAGGCCGATCTAGCTTTGGCAATCGTCGCCCTGATCTGGGGCGTGACTTTCGTTACCGTAAAGCGCGCGCTCAATGAGATCTCAACCATGTACTTTCTGGCAGTCCGTTTCGGGTTTGCGAGCCTTTTCATGTTGCTGATCTTCGGGCCCCGCTTTCGCGGAGTTGGTTCGGCTGGGGTTTGGCGTGGGTTGCGCGGCGGTGCGACTGCAGGTGTTTTCCTGTGGCTCGGATACGTCCTGCAAACCGTAGGTTTGAAGTACACCACCGCTGGAAACTCAGGATTTCTTACGGGTTTGTATATCGTGCTTGTTCCATTGATCAGCGCCTGCATGTACCGGAGATGGCCGCAAATACCCGAGCTAGTTGGCATTGCCATTGCCACTATGGGCATGGCGCTGTTGACAATTCCATCGCTTGATCGCAATCTCCACATGAACCTCGGCGACCTTCTGACCGTTGGTTGTGCCGTCGCGTTCGCGTTTCAGCTGCTCGTGCTTGGTTACTATTCGCAGCGCGAACGGTTCGAAGCCGTGGCGTTAGGCCAGATTCTATGTGCCGCAGTTTTGTCCACTGTATCCCTTCTAATCGACCCGCCTCAAGCGATATGGAGTGATAGCGTTATCTTCGCAGTAGTCCTGACAAGCCTTTTCGCGACGGCGCTCGCGTTCGCTTTGCAAACTTGGGCGCAACAGTACACAACCGCAACCAGGACGGCGCTGATTTTCGCATTGGAGCCGGTGTTTGCATTAATCACCGCGGTCGTGGCGGGAGGCGAAAGGCTGACGCTCGCGGCGGTATGTGGGGGTGGCCTGATTCTCGCCGGCATCGTAGCGGTGGAAATGAAGCCTGCACGCAGCGCCTGATTTAAGGAGCGATAAGGAACAGATTCCAGCCCTACCCTCGTGACCACTACGATCACGCGGTCACCTGAAATCAGTTATCAATACAGCATCCCGGGTAACTCTCCCTCGCGCCAGCGCGAGTTGCGTGCCGTCATGCGACCAGTCCAACCCGTAAATGCGATCCGATTTGAAATCCGTGATCTGGACCGGTCGACTTCCATCCAGAGGCTGACTCCAGAGGTTATCCACCCCGGCGCGAGTGACCGGAAATTCTATCCCACGCCCGTCCGGCGACCATGTCAGCTGCCACTCGGTGGTATTGTAGTTCGCACCTCGCGGTATCTCGAATTCTTTTTGCGGCTGCCCGCCTTCAAATGTTACAGTTCCCAGCTTGAACGAACCGCTCTTGTTCAGCATGCACAAGCAAGCGATCGTCTTTCCATCCGGCGAGATGGCGAATTTTCTTGAAATCTCATGGAGCAAGGGCATCGTCGCACCGCCCTCAATTGAGATCTTCCACAACCTCCATTTCCCGGAAACGTTCGATTCATAAAGCACCCACCGCCCGTCTCGTGAGACCTGCGGCAAAGTGTTACGCCCGTCACGTGAGGTCAAGCGTTTCGGGTTGCCGCCGTCCAGATCCATCCTCCATATCTGAGACTGCGCGGGCTCCCCGCGCCACGACTCGAACACTATGTAACGGTTATCGGGCGACACCGCGACATACCGACTGTTGTGTTCATCGTTGGTCAGTCGTTTGCGGTTGCTGCCATCCGCATCCGTGATCCAGATGTCATACTCCCGCGTTGCATACACCATTTGATTGTGTGGTGTCCACGCGATCCCCGTGAGGCCGTCAAACTTGCCAGACGTAATCTGTCTCGCCCGCGCAGAGTCGCCCCGTGCTGCGACCCAAAGGTTAGAAATGGGATCGCTCTGAATCGTAAGCAGGGCGTTCGAGTCCGCCGTCAAGCTGGCGCCGTAATAACTGGTCAAGTCGTGGGTGACCCTTCGCACCGCTCCGCTGCCGCGCGAGACATACCACATCTGAAAGAAGTATCGGGTCGATCTGTCAGCGGCGGGCAGCAGCAATCCGCTGCCATCCTGCACCCACTGCACTTGTCCGAGGGCACTCCAATGATAGGCGTTGATCGCTCTTTCTGCCCCTCCCTCGACTGCCACTTCGATCAACTGAAGCGGCTGTTTGCCACCCGTGGGCGTCGTGATGCCACAGGCGATCGCCTTACCGTCTGGCGACCACGTTGGCCCTCCAGTCAAGAATGCGTTTGGCTCTATTTCCGTCGCCAGTCTCCGCTCGCCGCTGCCGTCCGTATTAGCGATTACCAGGGACGTTTCGCCTCGTGATGGGTCGATTCGGATGAAAGCGAACCGCTTGCCGTCCGGAGAGAACGTGACCGGGCTGTCCACGCCCTCCCATACTCTCCGCGTTGCGCCGCCTAGCACCGGCGTCTGGTAAAGCACACGAAGCGGCAGCCCTTCTTCTCGTCTGACGAAATACATATAATTCGCGTCTGCCGAGAACGTCAGCCCGTAGTATTGGACCTTAGCGGGCAGCACGAGCTGCACATTGCTTTGCGTAGCCACCTGCGTGGTCCACAGGCTCTGCTCGCCCGCATCATCCACCACCTGCACCATGTACCTGCCATCGGGCGAGATCGCCGCCAGTGCCACTTTGCCGTTGGTGGTCAGCGGAGTCAGTTTCGCGGCCTTAAAGGAAAACGCAGGTCTGCTGTGATGCAGGGGCCAGAAGAGGGCCCCGGCAATCGCGAGCAAGGCGAACGCTCCTGCGACACCGAACTGCCACCGGGCGCCTACACGGGCCGAGCGCGTGCCCTGTTCCAAGCACGTTAAGGCTGCACTCACTTCTGACGCGGATTGATACCGCAGCTCACGATCTTTCTGCAACGCCTTGTTGATAATCGCTTCCAGCTTGGCGGGGACGTCAGGATTCAACTCGCGAACCGGCGTCGGCGTGCAGTTCAGGATTGCGGTGTGAAGCAGGGCTGCGGTTTCTCCACTGAATGCTTGTGTTCCCGTCACCATTTCGTAAAGCACCAAGCCAAAGGAAAACAGGTCCGTGCGCGCGTCCAACTTCTCCCCTCGCACCTGCTCGGGAGACATGTAAGCTGCCGTGCCAAGAGCCAATCCGGTTCGGGTGAGACGCAAAGTGGACGACGATTTAACGTGCTGCGGCAGAGTGCTTCCTTCACGCTCATTTTCTCTGCAAGCATCGGCCCGTTCGCCGGGCTCAAGTAGCTTCGCCACCCCGAAGTCCAGAATTTTGGTTTCGCCCCGCTCCGTGATGAAGATATTGGCCGGCTTGATGTCGCGATGGATGATGCCCTTCTGATGCGCCGCAGCCAAGCCGTTGGCGATTTGGATGGCGATGTCAAGCAGCGTGTCGATCGGCAAGCGAGCCGCTTCGGCGATACGCTCTCGCAGCGTTTGCCCGTGCAGCAACGGCATCACCAGAAAGGGTTGGCCCTCATGTCCTCCAAACTCATGGATGGCGCAGACATTGGGATGGTCGAGGGCGGAAGCGGCCCGCGCTTCTCGCTCAAGTCGCTCCACTGCTCCCGGATCGTTTCCAAGCTCTTCGGGAAGAAACTTCAGGGCCACCAGGCGGCCTAGCTTCAAGTCTTCCGCCTTGTAAACCACGCCCATTCCGCCGCCACCGAGGATCTCCAGTACCCGGTAGTGTGAGATCTTCGTTCCTGTCTGGTTTGCGGCGGGCAATTCGGGCTGGCCCTGTGCCTCCGCTTCGAGCATCGCGCCCGTAAATTTCCGTTCTGCACGCTTGACTGGCAGCATCAATCGATAGCCTCGCCGCGCTACCGTCTCGATATAACGTGGCTCTTCCGCCGAGTCTCCCAGTGCCAGGCGCAGTTTCTTAATGGCTGTGTTGATGCTGTGATCGAATTCGACGATGGTGCCATTCGGCCATAACTGGCTGCGGATGTAGTCCCGACTTACCACTTCGCCGGGATGCTCGACTAGCATCGTCAGAAGCTGGAACGGTTGTTCCTGCAGTCGAATACGGTGGCTCTCATCCGACAGTTCACCCGCCGTAAGATCAAGCTGGAAAGATCCAATACTGACGACATTCGATCCTGTCCCATCGGGCATAAGTAAAGTTTCGGGGTGCTTACCATCCTATCCGATATAGAGTATTCCGGATTACAGTATTTACCGCCGGTTCACCCCCAATTCACCGCCAGTGCATTGAGGCAAATGCCCCGTTCAGCGAATATCTAGCTGTTTCACGAGAAAAGTCAGGGAGAAGAACAGATGTCACACGGCAAAGGGCAAGTTGGCCCAATTCTTCACTCCAATTGGCTGCGGCGATCGGGGTAGCGTTACTGATAGCCGGTCTGGCGCACGCCGCGACCAAAACAGTTCCGTGCTCCGGCAGCGGAGGTGGCCCAAGTGGTCTGGTTGCTGCCATAAACACACTGAACAGCACACTGGGTCCGAACACGATCAACCTGACGCCCGGCTGTGTCTACACATTGACCAGTCCATATCAAGCGGACAGCCCGAATGGCATGCCACCGATCACCGGGATCATCACGGTCAATGGATATGGGGCAACGATCGCACGCAGTCAAGTTTCGGGGACACCCGCGTTCCGCATCTTCGCCGTGGCCTCGGGCGGCAATCTCACCCTCAACATCGTCATCGTCAAAGGTGGCCTCGTCGATAATCGTGGCAGCGTCCCGGAGGACGTAAATAGGGCAGGCGGCGGCCTAACCGTCGATGCTGGTGGCAAACTCACGTTAAATCACAGCGTGGTCGCTCAGAATCGCTCGAACGTGTTTGGCCTTGGCGAGCCCGGGGGATTCAGCGAAGGCGGAGGGATCTACAACTCGGGCATCGTGATGTTGAACAACAGCGTCGTGAGCAAGAACGTTGCGTCTTCGGGAACCGAGAGCGGCCACGCCCGGGGCGGGGGCATCTCCAATAGCGGTCAGCTCACGCTGCAGTGCAGTACCGTGACCCACAACACCGCCGAGGAGAACACCCAGAATGATGCCGGCTCCGCTGATGGTGGGGGTATCTTCTCCGCAGCAGGCAGAATCATTGTGCGCCACAGTGTTGTGTCATACAACACCGTAAGATCGAGCGCTCCAGGTGACGCTCGCGCCATTGGCGGCGGCATCGAAGTCGGCGTGGGTAGTACCGCATTCTCGGCCTACAGCGTGATCCGGAATAACACTGCAATTGGCGTTCAAGGGGGGACCCTTGCCGTGGCCGGCGGGATTGACATTGCAGGCACCGCGACCCTGTACCACGTCGCTATCTTCGACAACACGGCAGTCTCGAGCGGAACATCGCCGCTGGCAAATAACGTCGCGGCGGGCGGAGGGTTAGTTATCGCGGGTTGCCTGCCGGTTGCTGGCGGCTCCACCTGCTCTGCAGGTAAGGCGAAACTTCTGTACACCGCCATTTACAGCAATACTGCGCGCACGCCAAATGGCTACGCGCTAGGCGGCGGTATCGATAATGGCGGCAGAGCGATTCTGGTTGACAGTAAGGTGGTCAACAACACGGCCGTTGGGGACACACTCGCCAACTCACTGGGGGGCGGAGTCTACAACGCCGACTATAAAAACTTCCTTTATCCCTATGGCACCGCAAACGGGTCACTTACCCTATTCAATTCCCAGATATTCGGCAACCATCCGGATCAGTGCGATCCGACGGGCAGCGTCCCCGGGTGTTCAAATTAAGCTTTGCACTTAACCAGGTTCGGTCAGCGTCCAGTACTTAGTTCAAACGAAAAAAACTCAAAGTAACCCACGACCAGCACCGGCATCGCGGTTAACGCACATTTCAGCGCTACCTGAAGAGCGGGACGGGCCTCCTGACCTCTATACTGTAGATACGCCGCCGAAGGCTGCTCTAGCGCTATGCCGGTCCTCCAAAAGATGAAACAGCAGAAACTGTTGAGCATCACGCTGTTGCTGTTCACGCTCATTGTGGGTATTTTCATCGGGACCCTCATAAACACTGGAGTGCAAGCCGGGAAACAGACGCCAGCGATTGCGCCTGACGCAACGCCGTTAACAGTACCGCAAGCCGTTCCGCTCTCGAACGAATTTACAAAATTGGCAAAGCGTCTGGAACGGTCCGTGGTCTACATTCAGTCCGACTATTTGCCCAAGGGGAAGCATAAGCGATCTAACGATGCGGAGGATGAGGAAAATAATGGAGAGAGTCAGCCGCCAAACAGCCAGGACCCCTCGGACCTGTTCAAGCGTTTTTTTGGCAAACCCGACCCGCATAGCTTTCGAACTGAAGGTACCGGCACCGGTTTCATAGTCGATAAAAACGGTTACATCCTTACGAACGAACACGTGATTGAGAAGGCCGATCGCATCAAGGTGAAGCTGAACGGTGAAAACGCTGAGTACAAGGCACGGGTGATCGGCTACGACGGTGAGACCGACGTGGCCGTTCTCAAAATCGATGCAAAACGTACGCTCGCGCCCGTGGGAATAGGCAACTCAGACGGAGTGGAGGTCGGCGATTGGGCGGTAGCAATCGGCTCGCCATTTGGGCTTCAGGCAACGGTGACGGCGGGCATCGTAAGCGCTACTAGCCGAGACCTGCCAGGCGCACAGCAGTTCCAACATTTTTTGCAAACCGATGCAGCGATCAATCCGGGCAACAGTGGAGGCCCTCTACTGAACATTCGCGGTGAAGTGATCGGCATAAACACGATGATTGCCACCCGCAGCGGGTCCTACGAGGGAATTGGTTTTGCGCTGCCTTCAAATATGGCAGTGAAGGTTTATAACGACATCATTCGCGAAGGCCGTGTGGTGCGTGGCTCAATCGGGATCAAGTGGTCGAGAGAAGGCAGCCAGACCGACACACTGCAAGCATTCGGATTGGAGCACGGAGTACTTGTGGAGATCGTCGCGCCGAATGGCCCCGCGTCTAAGGCGGGGATCAAGCCGGACGACATCATCGTGGCGATGAACGACAGGCCCGTTAAAGATGGCCAGGAACTTGTGAGCAAAGTAGCCGATCTACCAATTGGCTCAAAGGCCTTGTTTACCGTGGACCGGAACGGAAAGCGGCTCGACTTCCACGTGAACGTTGAAGAACGGGCAATGGTATGGAAGGACAGCCCGCAGTTTGCGGAGAGCCGCCCGGAGGAGCCGGAACACTCGAAGGAACTTACCCAAGCCAAGTTCGGAATCACGATCATGAGATTGACGGACAAAGAGCGGCAGGATCTCGGCATTGAGGACAAGATGGGCGTGAAAGTGGTATCCGTCGAGCCCGCTTCATTTGCGGACGACATCGCGCTTCAGGAAAACGACGCAATCCTTTCCATCAACCGCCAACCGATCGCCTCGCCTGCAGACGTGATGAGGGTGCAATCGACCTTGAAGCCGGGCCAGGCGGTAGCGCTGCATATCGTACGCAGTGCGACTGTGAGCGGACGGCGCATATCGCCGACGCGCATTTATCTTTCAGGCAAGCTGCCCGACGAGTAAATAGCGTTCCCGATCAGCCCGCCGGCCTGCAAACTAACTAAGTAGCCTACTCGCGCATTTCGCAAAGTAAGTAAGAATGAAGTCCGCCCCCGCGCGGCGGATGCTGGTCAATGACTCGAGAATTGCTCTGTCAAGATCCAGCCATCCATTGTTTGCAGCGGCCATGATCATACTGAATTCCCCGCTCACTTGATACGCGCCTAACGGGACGTTGAACTGCTGCCGGGCGTTGCGAATGACGTCGAGGTACGGCATAGCTGGTTTGACCATGATCATGTCCGCTCCCTCTTCAAGATCGAGAGCAATTTCACGCAAGGCTTCGCGCCCGTTTGCTGGGTCCATTTGATATGTCCGGCGATCACCGAATTGAGGCGTCGATTCCGCAGCTTCTCGGAACGGCCCATAGAACACTGAGGCGTATTTTGCGGCGTAGGACAGCACGGTAGTGTTTGCGTGCCCGGCGGCATCGAGAGCTTTACGGATGGCAGCGACCCGACCGTCCATCATGTCGCTGGGAGCAACAATGTCGGCCCCGGCGTTCGCATGGGACACAGCTGTCTTTGCCAGCCATTCCAGCGTCCCGTCGTTATTCACAGCGCCCTCAACGTCGCCATTTGCGACCAAGCCGCAGTGACCATGGCTGGTGTACTCGCAGTTACAAACATCGGTAATAACGAGCAGTCCAGAAACTTCTCGCTTCACAGCGCGAATGGCGCGTTGCGTGATGCCGTCTTCCGAGTATGCTCCGGACGCAATTTCGTCTTTATGTTCTGGTATGCCAAACAGAATCACACCACCTAGGCCCAGGGATCTGGACTGCTCGCACTCGCGCACAAGATTGTCGATCGAAAGCTGGGCGTGTCCGGGCATCGCTCCGATTTCTTTACGAACGCCTTCTCCGGGGTATACGAACAGAGGAAGGACAAGTTGCGAAGGAGAGAGATGTGTTTCCCGAACCAAACGGCGAATGAGTTCAGAAGAGCGTAATCGTCGCGGCCGTTGAACGGGAAATGCCATGCTTATTTCTTCAATCGCGCACAACCGGCACCGAACGCGTGCGCTCACCTCCAGTGTGTCAAAGCAGGATGTTCAAAAATGTGTTTGTATGGACCGCAAGGCCGCGAAACGTTGGTTTGTAGAGGGGAACGTACAGGGCGTCGGGTTCCGGTTCTTTGTGCAGCACAAGGCCAACGCTCTGGGCTTGTCCGGATGGGCGCGCAATATCGACAGTGGGCGCGTCGAGGTTTATGCAGTTGGACCGGCGTCTCGACTGAGTGATCTGGCGGCTGCGCTGCATGTCGGGCCCCGCATGGCAGAAGTTCGATCAGTTGAGGAGCAGGAAGCGAGCATAGAAAACGGCTCGGCGTTCACAATACGCTGAATGTTCAAATAAACAGGATTCTTCAGAGCCCCGCTGCCGCCGAAACTGCCTCGTCTACGACTTCATTCAACTCAGTCAGACACTGCTGTAAAACTTGCGTTTCCTGCTGAGCAAGCGGCCAGTTCTTGCTGTCTACCGCTTCCCGGATACCGGGCAGAGTCTTGACACCATAGCCAGTGTAGAAGCCGGGCGCATAGATCTGATGTTTGTACCACGGGCGGTTCGGCAGCCCTTCCGGCCGCGTCAACACACGTTCGCTGCGAATGAGCGCCTCATTCAGAGCATTCAACCTGGCAGCCTCCAGCGATTCCTTGCCCGCCGCTGCCGTTAATAATGCGTCGTATTTCGCACCGCCATCTTTGAGCAGGTCCAGTTGCTTGCGCAAACCGGAGAAGTCTATCTTCTGTCCGTTTTTCTTTACCTCATCCCGGATTTCATCCACGTATCGGCTCACAGTGTTTGCAAAATGGCCGAATTCAAACGGAAGCACGGAGCAATCGGCAAGCCGCAAAAGCGCAGTTGCCGTGTAGTCCGAGAGCGCCTTCCCGTCGCTGAAGGTCGTATCTGAGAAATGCGTGTACCAGTAAATCGAATCGTAAACGGAATGATAAATGCCGCTCTTAGTCTGCCCGGCAAATTCCTCATTCATACTGGCTATGCCCAAATAGTCGAGAAAGGCAACGTAATCCGAGCCGGCTCCGAGAGCGCCGATCGCGAATGTCTGATCTTTCTTCGCTGGCTCGGCTTGCTCCTGGTCAACCCCTGGTGGAGGGTGTAGCGAATAATCAGCCAGACTCCTGGTCGTACCTGGCTGCTCAACTGCTCCTGCGACTTCCGCTACGAATTCTTCCAAGGTATGCGAGCCGCTTACGTGAATCCAGCCCCGGGCGGTGCTATCGGAATTCAAGTACGCAACCGCTTTGCGTTTCAATTCATCTTGATGTTTTTCGGCCCATTCAGTGGAGCCAAGGAGCCCGAACTCTTCACCATCCCAGAGAGCGATTTTGATCGTCCGCTTGGGTTTCCAGCCTTCTTTTCGCAGGGTTGCGAGTGAGCGCGCGGTTTCCATGAGGGCGACCGCTCCTGAGACTGGATCATCTGCGCCATTCACCCAGGCATCGTGATGATTACCCGCCAGAACCCATTCGTCCGGCGTTTCAGCACCGGGAATAGTGGCGATCACGTCATACAGCGGCTTGCTCGTCCAATCGTAATCCGTTTTCATGTGGACGCGGGCTGCACCGGGGCCGGCATGATAAGTGATCGGCAAGGAGCCACGCCAGTCTGAAGGCACCACGGGCCCGGTGAGTTGTTCGAGAACTGGCTGAGCATCGGAGTATGAAAGCGGCAGCACCGGAATTTTCATCAGTGTTTTAGCTTCGGCCAGCGAAAGACGCTTTGAACCTTTCTCAGACGCCCAGCCAGGGGAGAGCGGATCGCCCGGATACAACGGCATGTCGACCACACTGCCACGCTGGACACCCCCTGGCGGACGCATCGGCCCTTTCGGATAAACGTCTTCTTGGAAGTAACCGTCTTCATGCGGATCGGAGTAAATCAGGCACGCAATCGCGCCGTGCTCGGCCGCCACCTTGGCCTTGATTCCCCGCCAGCTCTTCCCGTATCGCGCGATTGTGATTTTTCCTCTAACGCTGATGCCATGCTTGTCGAGCCATTCGTAGTCCTCCGGCACGCCGAAATTCACGTACACCACTTCTCCGGTCACGTCGCCACTCGCGGCATACGCGTTGAATGTAGGGAGTTGGTGCGCATCACCACTGTTCGGATCCTGCGCGATAACTGGCTCTTTCAATTTCGCAACGTACCGAGTGGGGCCCAGCACCTCAACCTGCCGGACAGTCGGGTACGGCATAAGCGCTTCAAACTCCTCTATCTGTGTGTCGAGGCCCCATTCCTTGAACGTGCCTGCAATATACTCGGCAATCGCCCTCGATCGCGGCGACCCAGCGTTGTGTGGCGTTGAGGAAATGAAATTCATGTAGTTGCGCAGCCGGGCGGGATCCGGAATGGTCCAGGCGTGCTGCTCAAGCTTCTGCTCGCCCGAAATGTCTTTCGTAAGGAATCCACGTATCACTATGCTTTGTGCGTAAGTGGGTACAGACACCGCGCACAATGCCGCCGCGAGTAGAATTCTCATAATTTGGACCCATTCTAGCCCGTGCTCGGCACGATATCGGGATCGCAGCTTCGTAAGGGTTGAGGTCAGGCCGGAGACCCTCAGACGGGCCGCAGTCACTGGCCCCAGCCCACCTGCAACGTGTTTCTCTGAGATTCTTCCCCACTTTTGGAGACTCAGCAGTAAGTGCTGGTAGTAAGTTGTTTCCCGCACCGGGAAGAAGCTGCCGGACCCCGAGGGAGACTCTGACAATGACTTGGCGTAAATACGCCCTATCACTCAGCGCTGTGGCGATCGCCCTGTTGGGTGCACCGCCTGCATTGCACGGCAGTCAGTCGATACACGAATCAGGCCCGCAGTCAGCCTCTCGCCCAATCTGATAGAAGTCGGGCAAAGGGTAATGGTTGTAGCGAGCATCACCGATCAAAATCCATTGAGCCACCAGCAATTGCACCCAGGCGACACGCTCACTCTGAATCTCGACCTCGCGGACGGCATGCTGGACTCCTTAGTCTGCGGTCTTCTCGTAACGTCGAGTACCGTATCAGCTTCGGATTTTGTGATGGGTCCCGGGCTGGGTCCAGCCGCGGTCATGCTCACTTACGAGGGCCCGTCGGTGGCGTTTAGCTCCGGCGATTCGATCGGAGTCAAATTGATGGTGACGGCGCCCAGCACAGTGAGGGTTAACAAGATTAGCGTTCGGGCGCCGAATGATTCTCGATTCGTTGTCGGCGATTCCAACTCCGCGGTTTGGTACTCGGTGGACTTCGCATTCGGTTCTAGCGGTTCAGTCGGTCTTCAGGGTCCCGCCGGACCTACAGGAGCTACCGGCGCCACTGGGCCTGCCGGACCACAAGGATTGCCTGGTGCCGCTGGTGCGACCGGCCCAGCTGGGCCTCAAGGTCCGATAGGCGCAACGGGGATTCCTGGCGCTGGGTCCGTCAAGGATGCCCTTGGAAACGTACTCGGAACTCTCGTAGGTTTCAGCGGAAACAATTTCGTGACCGTTTACAAGTCGGGATACTTCATCACGATCGGCATGGGTGGAAACTTCCCCGTTTCACACATTTGGTGGACAGGAACCCCGTGCAGCGGGACCGGCTATCTGGACGACGGCCAGGCCGGACAAGCCGGATTGCTTGGGGGCGCTCCGCAAGTGTATACAAAGAGCGTGGTCTTTTCTGCGTCGACCAATTCATTCCTCGTCGCAACAGGCACTACCTCGCAAGTGAGCTCGGTGAATGTATTGGTGAGCGACTCCGAGGATCCGGGGACGACCGAAGGAACGAGTGTTTGCTCCATTGGCGTCAATGGAACTGAAAGCGGATGGCAACTGAGTCCCTTCAATCCGGCGCTAACGTTAGGGTGGATTCTCACAGGAGCTCCGCCGGCAGTAGCAGGTCCGCTTCAGCTGCCATAGGGCTGAAGCTTCGAGATCGGATCAACTGCCAAGAGCCGAAGCCGCACCGCGGGATTGCTCGGCTTCGGGTTCGATAAGTGCATCATTGAAGCTGTACCCGAAACCGCGGACTGATCGGATGAATAGCGGGTCAGCCGGATCCGATTCTATCTTTTGGCGCAGGCGCAGAATGTAAACGTCGACCGTGCGATCGGTCACAATCCGTTCGTTTCCCCATACCGCATCGAGGAGTTGCTCGCGGCTGAAGACGACACCCGGCCGGCTCATCAGAAACTCCAGCAAACGAAACTCAGTTGCCGTTAGTATTAAGGCCCTCCCGTGCAGCCGGACACGGCAACTCGTGCGGTCCAGTTCGAGAGCCGCGGCCTTCAGCAGCCGCGTACCGCTGGGCTGTTCCCTGAATTGGATTTTGATTCGTGCTATGAGTTCGCGAATGAAGAATGGCTTAACGATGTAATCATTCGCCCCAAGTTCCAGCCCGACAATGCGGTCCGTCTCCGAGGCGCGGGCTGTAAGAAAGATCACGGGAAGGTGTGCGAGTTCCGGATTTCTGCGGATACCTTTGCAGATGTCCAGGCCATCCGAATCCGGCAGCAGTACATCGAGCAGAACGAGATCCGGCCGCTCACGCCGGCACAAATCAACCGCTCCTCTTCCGGTCTGCAGGCCAATGAATGAAAAGCCTTCCTTCTCGAGGTTGTACTTCAGAAGAGCATATAAATCGGCGTCGTCTTCGAAGAGCGCTATCTTTCGCATGGAGTATCCCGAGACTTAAATCACAGCGTAACGGAATCATCGTCACAATTGCGTTACGATTTGATGAAATAGCCTTGAATCGACTTACCGCAAGCGCCCTGCCGTTGGTGCAATCATAAGGTGGACAGCGCGGTTTCAGTACCATGAACAAGTACGACCAGCGTGCAGCACAGGAGCGCAAAGCTGCCCTTAAATCTTCGATGAAGATCTGGAGTGCGGGAGCGGCTCTGATCGTGGTTGCCATCGCGATTCTGGCATTGAGCAACTCCGTTGCGTCTCGATCCTGGTCGAAATCGGCGATTCTCGTTATAATTCTGCTGCTTGCGCTGCGACAGGTAAGCCGCCGCTCGAGAACCAAGCGGCCTCGCGCTGCAGAACCCGACCCTCAGTCGCGGCTGAAACTCGACGAGGACGCCTAGCTCAACAGAAGCGCTCTACGCCCGCAGTCGAGGCGAGCGATGCGTTACCTGATACGATCAGACAGTTTATGAAAGGGATTGTTTTAGCCGGAGGAACGGGCAGCCGCTTGTTCCCACTTACCAAAATCACGAATAAGCACCTCCTGCCGATATTCGATAAGCCGATGATTTACTACCCGATTCAGGCGCTTGTTGAAGCTGGAATTCGGGATTTATTGATCGTTACCGGCGGTCGCAATTCAGGTGATTTCTTGCGCTTGCTCGCCAATGGTAAGGAATTCGGCCTGAAGCACATCAATTACACCTACCAGGAGGGTGAGGGCGGCATCGCTGAGGCATTAGCGCTTGCCGAACATTTTGCCGAGGGCGCGAAAACATGCGTGATTCTCGGGGACAACATCATTGAGGGGTCAATAGCGGGAGCGGTACGCGACTTTGAGCGTCAGGAGCGCGGAGCAAAGATCCTCTTAAAAGAAGTGCCGGATGCCGACCGATTTGGCGTGGCAGAATTGGACGGCGATCGCATCATCGGCATCGAAGAGAAGCCAAAGCGGCCAAGGTCGAATTACGCCGTCACCGGCATCTATATGTACGATGCGACGGTTTTCGATAAGACGCGCACGCTGAAGCCTTCTGCGCGTGGTGAGCTCGAAATCACCGACGTCAACAACGCGTACATTAACGAGGGCGCAATGACGTTCGGCTACCTTGACGGTTGGTGGACAGACGCCGGCACATTCGAATCCTTGCTGCGGGCAGCCAACCTGGTGAGTGAGACGCGGCAAAAGCTGCAACCGATTCTCACCACAGCCTGGGCATCGGATCGCACATGAGCGCTGCTGCTTTGGGCGTGATAGGATCGGGCGTCCAGATTGAGATTCCCACGTCGCAACCTGGTATCGGAAAAGTGATCTTGTCGCCATCGAGTGAGGACTTAATCGAGGGTATACAAATAGATCCATTCACGTTGTGGCCGGACGATCGAGGATATTTCCTCGAGATTGCTCGCCTGGCGAAGGGTCTGGTTGCCGATTTCCCCGTCGCTACGACGCAGGTCTCGGCAGCGTTCAATTACCCAGGCATCATCAAGGCATTTCACTTTCACAAGTTTCAAACCGACTACTGGGTACCCGTCGCGGGGCTATTCCAGATTGCGTTGGTTGATTTACGCAGAGAATCCAAAACCTATGCGTCGAAAAACACGTTCTATGTCGGCGCGTTGCGGCCCTGGCAGTTGCTGATACCGCCGGGTGTGGCTCACGGTTACAAGGTGATCGGAGAGCAGCCGTCGACGTTGGTTTACATAACCGATCGCACATACGACCCCAAGGACGAAGGACGCATCGCCTATAACGACGCGGGGATCGCCTATGACTGGGAGCTGCAGCATAAATGAAGTTGCTCGTTACCGGTGGGGCGGGCTTCATTGGGTCCTGCTTCGTACGCATGGCGCTGCTCGAGCAATGGGCAGAGCACGTCATCAATTTGGACAAGCTGACTTACGCGGGTAATCTCGAGAATCTGCGGGCCGTCATCGCACACCCTGGCTACAGCTTTTTGCAAGCCGACATATGTGACAGTGAGGCGCTTGATCAGCTATTCAACAGCGAATCGCCCGACGCCGTAATCCATTTCGCGGCCGAATCGCACGTCGACCGCAGCATCCACTCGCCAGCTCCAGTGATTAAGACTAATTTGGACGGCACATTCACGCTGCTCGAAGCCGCGCGGCGGCATAAGATTGCTCGTTTTGTCCACGTATCGACAGACGAAGTGTATGGCAGTATCGATCCGCCGAATGAGGCAGACGAGAACTATCCGTTGCGCGCGAGCAGTCCGTACTCCGCATCGAAGGCCGGATCTGATCTGTTGGCACTGTCTTATCACCGGACTTACGAATTAAATGTTTCGGTGACTCGCGCGTCGAATAACTACGGTCCATTCCAATTCCCTGAAAAATTGATTCCTCTGATGATTTCGAATGCGCTCGAAGACAAACCGCTTCCCGTCTATGGCGACGGCCAGCAGATCCGGGACTGGTTATACGTTGAGGATCACTGCCGGGCCATTTTTGCGGTTCTGGAGAGAGGCGAACCCGGTGAGATCTATAACATTGGCGGGAACTGCTCGCTTCCGAATATCGAGGTTGTCCAGCGAATCCTGAGCGCGAGCAACAAGCCTCAAGCACTCATTAAACGGGTGGCCGACCGGCCGGGGCACGATCGGCGCTACGCGCTTACGAACGGGAAATTGACCCGGCAGACCGGATGGCGCCCGCAGATGGATTTCGAGAGGGGCCTCACTGCCACAATTCAGTGGTACCGCACGAATCAGGATTGGGTCCAGCGAATAAAAAGCGGTGAGTACCGGCATTTTTATGAACTCAATTACGCGAACCGTGTCGAGTAATTAGGTCACATATCGCATATAATTCACCGTAGGACTCTTCTCTTCGGTGGACTCGTCTCAATATACATATCCTGCTCTGGACGAGTTGAAATATATACAATTTGAGACCCGCCAATCCAGGTCGCTGGACGATCTGCGTCTCTACTTTGAGAGGGTGCAAAACCTCAGGCGCTCCCACACGGACGACTTCGATCTGCAAGTATTTATTGCAGAAATACAGGAGCAGATTATCGACCGTGCGCGCCTTCTTCGCGAGGAATCGGCTCCCCTCCTGGTAAGTGAAGGATCTCCCGCCGCTTCCGACCGCTTACCTTCTCCAGCCCGGCACGAGGAGCGCACGTCACCGGCCGAAGTACCTGCCGAGGTGCACCGTTTAGACGCGAAGAGCTGGCAACGCTCCATCTATTTAGCGCTATTCCTCACATTTATCGTGTGTGCCGCGGCGTTTTACGTGATCCAGGCGGCCCGCAAGTTAAATTTTCCGCCTGAGGGCGTCGGAGCGCCTCAATCGAGCGATGCAACTGCTAATGGCAAGAACGCGTCAACCCAAACCGCTGCCAATGCGCCAGCGGCGTCAACCAAGCCGACAGTGCGCCTTTATACAGATCTCGTACCCGGTACGGTTTCTATTGACGGCAACGCGCCGCAGGATCTTAAGGACGGTGAATTGGTACTCGACAATCTGGACCCTGGCCAGCATTCGCTTAAAATAAGCGGCCGGAGCGGCGAAGCGGCGTTCAGCTATGACGTCGCCGAAAAACTAACTCCGCGCGTGGTGGGACTGCCTTCAGCCTCGAACACCATGGCGGTGCTGGTTTCAACGCATGATGGAACAGCCCGATTGGTGACCAACGCCGAGGATTCCGACGTCCTGCTCGATGGAAAACCGGCCGGCCGCGTCGGGCCGGAAGGCTTGGCCTTGGACAATCTAGGTACGACAGATCATGAGTTGCAAGTGACGCAAGGAAAAGACCGGCAACGCTTCGTCCTCACCTACACACAGGCTCCGACGCTCACCGCATATATCAAGTCCGACCCCAATGCCGGCACGGTTGTGATCATTGCCGGGCAGGACGGAGCAGACGTTTACATCAACGGCAAACTGTACCGGCGCAAAACGGAACACGGCCAAATTCGTATCCCTAATTTGAACGTTGGTGAGTACAACGTTCGAGTTCACAAGCAGGGTTTTATCGATCCGCCTCCCGCTACGGTGCAGATCAAGAAGGCAGAGGAAACGGCAGCTGAGTTTCATCTGCAGCCGGTACCCGAAATAGCGACGCTCGAGGTCAAGGGAGCGCTGCCGGGCACCATGGTTTATGTGGATAACGAACTTGCTGCTGCGATCGGTGCCGACGGACTTGTGAATATTTCAAACGTCAAACCCGGCGATCACACTGTCGAGCTACGACGCGATCAGGCGTTGTCAAAACGGTTCGAACGCACGTTTCACGCGGGCGATGTGGCCGTGCTCTCTGGGCCTGATGTGACGCTCGACAAGGTAGTGGTCGAGAACAAGCCGGTACCAGCACCTCCAGCTGCTGAACCTATCCCTGATCCCGCGCTGTCGAACAACAGCATGCAGGTCGACGGCCAGCAAATCCGAAAAGGCGGAGGATTTGTTCCCTATCATATTCCGCAGGTGCCGGGGCATTACACATTCACGGCGCAAGTCCGAAAGGGCGGGTTATTTAAACACGGCAAGCTTCAGTGGTATGCGGCTTACGAGGATAACGACAACTACGTTCTATTCACCCTGGACGGTAAACACGGGACGGTTCGC
The DNA here is from genome assembly GCA_051003475.1 of Bryobacteraceae bacterium. Classification (GTDB taxonomy): domain Bacteria; phylum Acidobacteriota; class Terriglobia; order Bryobacterales; family Bryobacteraceae; genus Bog-105. The sequence goes on along the minus strand of JBPCLH010000115.1, from coordinate 6,695 downwards.
GAAGTCCGGGACGGAAAAGCGACTGAGCTCAACCGGATTTCTTTCAGTTCCGATTCGAACGACTGGGTGCAAGTCGATCTCGCCGTGAGACGTAACTCGATCAATGCGCGCGTGAAACTACCCGACACGGCATGGAACGAGCTTGGTACGGTCAGCAGCTCCGGCGGGGACTTCACGCAAGGCAAGGTCGGATTCTACCTTCCAGGAAGCGACGAGATAGCGGTGTCGAATTTCCGCTTTTCGACTCACTAGCATCAACCAAGGAACGAGCATAGTGGACGAGCGCGCATTTTATCGTGAATCGCAGATGGTCAAGCCAGCCACGCTGAACTGTCCTTACTGTAAGACATCGAACGCCTACGATCTGCGCTGGTTGGTGCGGCGGAAAATCGACAAACTCCCGCGCCATGCGGACGAGCGTGATCGAGCGAAATTTGCCAAGGCGGCGAGTTACATGGTGCTGTTAGACGACAAAACATCCTGCAAGAACCAGCGCTGCCGCAAGCCGTTCGACATCTCCGGAATCAAGACTACAGCCTTCTTAACTGAGGTGTAACCCATTAATTTTGTTTTAGAAAGCCCAGGTTCGAGGAGTGATGAGAAACTGCCTAACTCGGGGCTACATCTATCCTGGCAGGGAGACACCGTTATGGTGCACGCACTTAAAACCAAAACAAAACGATTGACCATCGCCGCAAGCCTTTGCGGACTTTTCGCGTTGGGGGCATTGGCGCAACAGGACCCGTCCTCTCGCGTAGCGCGGCTGAATTACGTTCACGGGAACGTTTCCATGGAACCCGCTGGAGTAGACGATTGGGCTCCGGCTGAGACGAACCGCCCCTTCACTACAGGCGACTACCTGTATACCGACCAGGGAGCTGAAGCCGAATTGCACTTGGACGTCGCAGTGATGCGGATGGGCGCGCAGACCAGCTTCGGCTTTTTGAACCTGGATGATCAAACAGTTCAGATCAAGCTCTCTGAAGGAGAGATGAACTTCCGGATACGGAATTTCGGACAAAACCAGGTGTTTGAAGTGGATACTCCCAACGCAGCCGTCACCTTGCTACAAAACGGCTCCTATGTCGTCAGCGTTGATCCGAACGGCAATACCAGTTTCTTAACGGTGAGAGAAGGACAGGCGCAAGTCACGGGTGGTGGCCAGGCGTTTACCGTCGACCAGGGAAGCACGGTAAATCTCTCCGGAACAGATCAGTTGGGCTATGACGTACAAGATGCCTCGCAGCCGGATCAATTCGAAGACTGGTCTTCCCAGCGAGATCAACACGAGAGCCGCAGCGGCCAGACCGCGCGCTACCTTCCACCGGCCGTAATTGGCTACGAGGACCTCGATGACTACGGCGGCTGGCAATCCAACAGCCAATACGGCAATGTATGGTATCCCCGTGACGTGCAGACGGGATGGGCTCCCTATCACAACGGTCATTGGGCCTGGATCGATCCGTGGGGCTACACCTGGGTTGATGATGCGCCCTGGGGATTCGCACCATTCCACTATGGACGCTGGGCATATATCAGCAATCGGTGGGGTTGGTGTCCCGGCCCCATTTCCAGAGGGTACGGTGGACCTGGTGGGTATGGAGGCGGATACGGCGAACGGCCATATTACGCGCCAGCGCTAGTTGCCTTCTTTGGTGGATCGAGTTTTGGGGTTTCCATTGGCATCGGCGGCGGAGGAGACAGCCTAGGCTGGGTTCCGCTAGGATACGGCGAAGTCTACACGCCACCTTACGCCGTGAGCCAAAGCTATTTCAAACAGGTAAACGTCTCAAACACCAGGATCACGAATGTGACGAATATCACGAACGTTTATAACAACACCTACGTGAACCACAAGGGGTACAACCAGGCGTATGCGAACTCGCGTGCCCCGGGTGCCGTTATGAGCATGCCTCAGTCGGCCTTTGCAAGCGGTCGACAGGTGCGTCAAGCGGGCCGGCCCGTGCCAGCGAACGCAGTGTCTCGGCTCCAATCAGCGGCTATCCTAGCCCCGCGTGTTGCGCCGACTCGCCAGGCGTACGTACCGAGTGCAGGACGTGGTCCCGCGCCGCGGCCGTCAGCACAGATTTTGCAGCGGCAGGTTGTAGCAAGGAAGACGCCGCCGCCTGCTCCAGTGCCGTTTGCAGCTAGGCAGGCGTATCTGCAACAGCATCCCGGTCAGCCCAATCAACCCTATAATCACGCGGCGATGCGTCAGGCTGTAGCGCCCGCGCGCGCTACACCGGTTGCTGCTGTTAGACAAGTTCGCGCGCCTGCGGCAAAACCGATTGTGGCCCGACCCGGACAACGGGGTGGAAACGTTGCGGCACTCCCAGCTGCGAGACCGGGTCAGCCAGCATCGGCCGCACGGCCGGGTCAGCCAACTCCAGCTAATCGGCCTGGTCAACCAGCATCGGCTGCGAGACCGGGTCAGCCATCACCCGCCACGAGGCCCGGCCAACCAGAGCCGGGGGCGAGACCTGGCCAGCCATCTCCAGCGACCCGCCCGGGACAGCCTGCGGCAGCTGGTCATGGAGCGCCTCCAAATATACGCCAGAGCAATCCGGGACAGCCGGGCGCTCCCAACAATCGCCCGGGAGCTAACCCGGCGAATGCGGCACGACCCGGACAACCGGCGCCTACGGTTCGTCCAGGCGAACGAGCTCCAGCGGCACGGCCTGAAAGCCGGTCGAGTCAACCGGCACCTGCTCGTGGGACGCCTCCCAATATGCGCGAAGGTAACCCTGCGCAGCCCGCTGCTCGCCCCGGCGAACGGACCCGGCCACCGGCACAGCCCGAGAGCCGTGTTGCTCAGCCTGCGGCTCGACCCGCGCCTCGTCCGGAATCTAGACCAGTAGAACCGACCCGTCCAGCTGCAAGGCCAGCACCAGAAGCGCGACCTGCACCCGAGGCAAGACCGGCACGACCAGAAGCGCGACCAGCACCCGAGGCGCGGCCAACTCGACCAGAAGCTAGACCCGCTCCGGCAGAGCGGCCGCAGGCACGGCCAGCGCCTGAAGCGAGGCAGACTCCCCAGCATGGAACTCCGCCGCCTCGGTCAGAACGTTCGCCAAAGGACACCAAAGAGCCGCGTTAACGCGTTCGCAGTTTAGTTCAGACAGAAAAGGCCAGACTACCTAGTCTGGCCTTTTCTTTGTCAAAGCGCCCAATGCCCAGCCACCAAACGCGATCCGGTCGGGATCGACGCTGACCGCACTTCTCCGGGAGAGACGGAGACCGCTAAGCTGAGCGTGCGACTTCCCGCCGAAGTTCCGTTTATCCCTGTGCTTCTGTATGCATTCTGCGCGTGCCCGGCCGGCCGCATGCGCAAAGAGCGGTTTCGATATAGCCGATCAGCCCCGTACGCAGCCTTTGTTGACGGAGCGCATCCACTACTACTTCGTCATGGCTGAGTGAGAAGGTCGCGTACGGCTGCGGGTGCCACCCTTCCTGAGCCTCGCACTCGCAAGCAAGTAGAATACCTGCCGCGCCAACCAACAGCTCATACACCGGAACGCCAAAGGCTTGCCAGAGCAGAACCCTCGAAATGTCAGGAAGGGGCTTGTCTCCACAATCGGTCAACACAAACACGACACGGTCAACGCTCTTTACATCAATTTTGCCGAGTTCTACTCGTTCGGCGAGTTTCCTGAGGTCCTCCGCGGGCCCCACCAACACGCGCGGCCGATACGCCTCGAGCTCCCCCCATCGTTCAGCGGAAAACGGCTCGACCCCATCGAAAAATGTCGCAGCGGTTACTTGCGCCGCCCGTAAATTGGGGGATGCTGGAAAAGGCAGCCTGCGGTGCTGCGTGCGTTTGCGGCTGAATCGCCTGAAGCTGGCAGGAACTCGCATATTTGATCGGAGCGTCCAGGGATGAAGTGCCCCACCCGGTCAAATGTGAACGTCAGGTTATTCCGACGTTTTGATCCCACTTTGGGCAGTCCCCGTGGAGGCCTTGAAAACCCGCTCAAGATTCAGACTGAGAATCTGTTCGGCTTGCTCTTTATTCAAACCCAACTCGTAAAGTGCGGTTATTTGCTGTTTAAAAATTTCGGTGTGCCAGCCGCGCGGAAAAAAGCTCGAATCGGTTCCAAATAGCAAACGCGCTTCACCGATCACATCTATCGAACGGCGGAATACGGCTCGCAAATCGAGGCTCTCATACATGGTCCAGCGATTGCTGCTCGACGTATCGAGCCAAACGTTCGGACAGAGATCGGCCAGCATCAGCGCTTCACGGAAGAAGCCCGCGCCAAAATGCGGAATGATGAACCGTATCTGCGGAAAATGTAAAGCGACGGGGTGAAGATCGAGCGGATTTGAAAACCGCATATCGAATTGACTCGGCAACCCGAGTTTCCTACGCACGCCAACGCTGATCGCTCCGCAGTGGACGAACACCGCGAGGCGATTGTCCGAGGCGATCTCGAGTAGCGGCACTAATCGCCTATCCGCGACGGAGTACGTGTGCATCGCCGGGAACAGGCACATACACTGCAAATGAGGATTTACAGCGGCGGAGCGCACCCGCTCCAAAGCATCGGGTTGCAAAGGATCGAGCATAAAATAGCCCAAGAAGCGATCGGGGTACGCGGCGACGGCTGCCGAGACACTCTCCTCATCGCCATGCATGCTGGCAATCAGACAAGCGCGATTCACGCCCTGACGATCGAGGTCAGCGACCCAGCTTTTCGCGAGCGCGGCCGGATCGGGCGACGCGATCTCCCAGTTGAGCAGAGGGCTCAGTGCTTCGGCGCTTTCGAGCTTCTTCTGACGCGCCAGTGTGGAGTAAAACTTGTGCGAGAAGAAATGAACGTGCGCATCATTGACGGGCAAATCGCCCCACGGAGTTTGCGCCATGCAGAGTCGATGATAACTGACTGGCAACCAATCAGGGTTGCGCAATCAGCATAGGTGTTCACTTTCGCACACTGCGGTTCGCGAGTGCAACGAGCTCACGGCGGTTTTTGCTTTAAGTCCTTGACTTGCAACACTCGCTAGTTTGGCGGTGACGTGCATTAGAAGAAAGGTGATGGACCACGTAGCCTCGGACTTGAAGTTCGTCCTGCGAAGTCTCGGGCGAAATCCGCTGTTTGTGGTGGTAGCATCGATGTCGCTGGCCCTAGGGATAGGGGCCAATTCAGCCATCTTCTCTTTGCTCGACCAGGTACTCCTGCGAAGCTTGCCGGTCAAAAATCCACAGCAGCTCGTTTCGATGGACTGGGACGGTACGTTCTCAGGGTCCTCTCGCAATGATCATGCCTTCTCTTATCCGATGTATGCCGGTTTTCGCGACAACTCGAAAAACATATTCGAAGGTGTTCTCGCCCGCTATGCAACACCCGTCGACCTTGGATCGAGAGGCACTGCCGAAAGGGCGATTGCCGAGCTGGTCTCAGGAAATTACTTCGATGTTCTGGGCGTAGCGACGGCCATCGGAAGAACGCTGACACCGAATGACGACAAGCTGAAAGGCGGCGAGCCGTACGTGGTGCTCGGTTATGGGTATTGGCAAAAGCGCTTCGGCGGAAATCCCTCAGTATTGAATCAGATTGTCGACGTGAATAATTATCCCATGACAGTCGTCGGTGTAGCAGCGCGTGGGTTTAGGGGTACCGAGGTCGGAAGCCCAACTGACGTTTTCATTCCGATGATGATGAAGGCGCAGGTGACCCCGACTTGGGATGACATGGGCGACCGGCGCAGCATTTGGCTGAACATCATGGCGCGGCTGAAGCCGAACGTGTCCCGGAAGCAAGCTGAAGCCGCGATGACTGTGCTCTACCATCGCGAGCAGTTGGAAGATCTGAAGACGAATACGGAAGCGACCCCAAATTTCCGAAAAAAGTTCTTAAAGAACAAGTTCACGCTAACCAGCGCCGCGAAAGGATTTTCCAACTTGCGGGATAAGTTTTCTACTCCTTTGATCGTGCTGATGGCAATGGTTGGAACGCTGCTGCTGATTGCCTGTGGCAACGTTGCCAACCTGCTTGTAGCGCGAGCGGCCACGAGACAAAGAGAGATCTCGATCCGGCTGTCACTTGGGGCCAGCAAGGGTGCAATCTTTCGACTCGTATTGATCGAGAGCCTGCTCCTGTCGATCGCGGGAGGAGGGCTCGGACTGCTGGTCGCATCATGGACTGGATCCCTCCTATTACGATTTTTGCCGTTCGAAAATGTCGGACAGGTCTTCTCAACTTCACCGGACAGCCGTGTTTTGATGTTCACGCTCGCCTTAAGCGTGCTCACGGCGGTAATCTTCGGATCTCTGCCAGCATTGCAGATAGCCAAGCCGGATGTCGTTTCCACGCTCAAGAATGAAGCCACCTCCGTAATTGGCAGCGGCCACGTGAAGCTTCGCAAGGCCTTAGTGGCTGCTCAAATTTCCCTTTCCTTGCTCTTGTTGATCGGTGCGGGCCTGTTTGCGCGGAGCTTATACAACTTAATGCAAGTACAACCTGGAATGCGCACCGAGCGCGTACTCAGTTTTTCAATCGATCCCTCACTGGCGGGATACTCGGATGTACGGGCGCGACAGCTGTTTCACGAACTGCAAGAAGCGCTCGGAGCAACTCCCGGCACGCAGGCCGTTTCTGGATCGGAAAACCCGATTCTGGCCAACGACAATTGGAAATCAACAACGCGCGCCGAAGGCTACAACGCTAAAGAGAGCGAGGATCTCAATCCCGACC
>JBPCLH010000114.1:0-2498 GCA_051003475.1 Bryobacteraceae bacterium | reverse complement strand
ATAACAGGGAGCTTGCGTCGCGGCTTTCCTTCAAGTCCCAGTATCAAAAGCGATTCGGCGAACGGTCTTTGTCCACCTTCTAAAGGTGTGCAATGCCGAATCGCTTCTGATACTGACCTAAGACTTCCCAGTCCTAATCCTAAGTGCTTCACTTTTACGCGGGCTTGCCTGTCATGTATCGGCAGTCTGCTTGCCGAAGCTGCTGACGGGATAAGCGGCTCCCATGAGGCGCTAGCCGACCTCAATCAAGCTGTCACGACGACAACGAGCGCAGTCGTCCGACGCGATCCGACTTTGCGGTATCCGTGCGGAATCGCAGATTCGAAGTAAATCGCGTCCCCTTCAGCCAGCTCAGGCTCATCCTCGCCGATTTGCAGTGCCAGTTTGCCGGATATGACGTAAAGGAACTCGACTCCTGCGTGCTGGTGCCGGCGCACGTGTGATCGCTCGGCTGTTTCGAATTCGGCGTAGTAAGCGTTCAGCTTCCGATTCTCTGCCAAAAAGTCCAGGCTCTCGAAGTGGTAGGCGGGATGCCCCGTATCTGATTTTTCCGGAAAGCGCAGTCGCTCTCGCTTCCGCACAATCTCAAGCACAGGTTTGGGCTCTGAGTTGAAGAAGTACTCCAGGCCCACGCTGAACACGAATGCGATGCGCAAAAGCGTTGGGAGAGTGGGATGCATCAGGTCGCGTTCCAGCTTCGACAACAGCGAGGGAGAAAGGCCCGTGTGCTTGCTGAGTTCGCTCAGTCCCATGCTCTTGCGCAGCCGTAACCGCCGGAGTTTCTGACCAATCGAATACCGCTTCAAGCCCTGGGTAATTGTCTCGGATTGCATCTAAATTTGTTTTCCTTTGAGTCAAGTTTTCCCGCGCATTTTGAGACAGGGGAAAACAGGTAATGGCGTTTTCTTTACGGTAAAGCCAATTTTCTCTACGATCAAGTTGTGGCCGCCAAGAACGGCCCGGAGTTGGTAAGAGAAAGGATCGGAAATCAACAATGAAAAAATTTGGTGTAGTCGCTCGCATACTGGTGGTCGTCGGAGCTCTGAATTGGGGGCTGGTCGGCCTTTTCCATTTGGATCTCGTCGCCGCGCTGGTTGGCAGACATTTTGGCGAAACGTCGCCACTTAGCTCGGCCGTTTACATTCTGGTAGCACTTGCCGGCTTGTACGAAGCGGTCTCCTGGACAACCGTTCAGCGACGTTCGCACGAGAGTTACTCGCCGGCGCGCGGATAAAGCCATCGAAATAGAAGGACAGAACATTTACATGACATATGAAGAGTTAGTAAACACGGAACCCGAGCACGCAGCCCGTGAGGAGCATCGCGAGGGATCAGTTGCAAGGAGCATAGAACAGCAGACGGCAAAGCTTCCATCCGATGTGTTCTTATGGGCATCGTTCGGCTCGATAGCCGGTTCGCTGGCTCTTAAGCTAAGCGGAAAAAATCACGAAGCCCTGTTCGTTGGCCAGTGGGCTCCCACCTTCTTGCGGCTTGGAATCCATAACAAACTGCTAAAGCTGCACGGATCGGAGGGCGTTTAGAAATCGCAGTTCAAGTGCTTGAACGGGGCTACGTCAGAGGAGTGTCTCGACTTTCGAAACCCGGTGGACCGATGCCGTTAGACCGATCCAGGCCTAGGCGGCCGCGGTTTGGATTCCCGGTGAAGGTGTTGTGCCAACACGGCCTGAAGAGCAACGACTCGCGGCGCTGGCAGTCGGGTCCTCACCTTCGCGTCTCCATCGAGTATCTCCATGCAATCTTCACATACCTTGAGAAGTCGAAAATTCGGATGTACCGGATGTCCTCCGATGTGGCTCCTTATGTAACGCATCCGGATTTGCCTCAGTTCCATGGGCAAATCGCAGAAAGCCGGTCGGAGCTGGCCGAACTGGGGCGCCGGGCAAATCAGATCGGTTTACGGCTTTCGTTTCACCCCTCCCAGTTTATTGTCATGAATGCGCCGGACAAGGAACTGCGGCGCAAAAGCATGTGGGATTTAGCCTCACAGGCAGAGATACTCGACCTGATGAATCTCGGCTCCGAGGCCGTGCTCGTCATTCATGTCGGTGGAGCTTACGATGACAAGAGCGCTGCCATAAATCGCTGGGTGGCTTGCTATAAGGAGCTGGCGGAGCCGGCCAGGCGCCGATTAGTGCTTGAGAATGACGACGTCCGTTTCAGCGCTGCCGATACGTTGAGCATCCACGATCGAACCGGTGTCCCGCTGGTGTTTGATATGCAACACCATCAATGCTTCAACCCGGAACGCTTGCCGTGGCGGCCTACGCTCGAACGATTTCTCCAGACGTGGCCTGCAGGAACGCGTCCCAAGATTCACTATTCGTCGCCGCGCACACAGATGCGAGAAGTCGTTCTATCCTGCCTCAGCTGGAAATGGAGAGAGCGTTCCGCCGTTAAGATAACGGGGAGAACGCATGAAGAAGCAACGGAAGCATTACAGCGCAGAAGAGAAAGTCGCCATTCTGAGGCGGCATTTG